>NZ_JAIUGP010000009.1:0-254179 GCF_020164655.1 Mesorhizobium sp. AD1-1 | reverse complement strand
GGCACCGTCAACATCTGGGAAGTGCCGGGCTATCGCATCGAGATGTCGCCCTTCGGCGGCATCAAGGATTCGGGCAACGGCTACAAGGAGGGCGTCATCGAAGCGATGAAGAGCTACACCAATGTGAAGACATTTTCGCTGCCCTGGTGACGATCGAAATCTGTTCTGACGGCAGGCATCGGATAAGGCCCGTCGCCTTCTTTCAGACCCTTGGCGGGCAGCTTAGCTTGGCGTCGGCGATCAGAGGCGGTCTCAAAAGCAGGGGATTTTTCGACTTCCATCATTGAATTCAATTTGCCGAACCATTGATCCTATCAATGGCGCCGATTGATATATCAGATTGGACTCTTCCTCAGGCGAATGTCATTGTCACGTTGCAGTCGGAGCCCACAAGCGGCTGAAACTCTGAAAGCAGACAAAAATCTCATGAGGATTTGGACTTGTTGGACAGCGTCCGGCAAGACAGCGGAGGCCATTGCCATGACGATCTCGAAAAGAGAATTCCTGCAACTGCTCGGCTTGGGCGCGTCAGCGCTCGGGTTGCAGCCTTTGCTGGCCGGATCCGCCTTCGCCCAAAGCTCCGGGCTGCCCGCCTGGGCTGCCCTGCCCGCTGGCTCTGCACCGAAGACCGGCGGCAAGTTAGTCTATGGCCAAACCTATCCAAACTGGGCAGTTGGAAATTCCGACAACGGCAAACATCCCTACTACTGGATCGACCTTCTGACGCGCTCGATCTGGAACAGCCTCGTCTGGGTCGATCACGAATACAATGTGCAGCCCGAACTGGCGGAGAATTGGTCTCCCGTAGACGACACGATGAAGGTTTGGGACTTCAAGCTGCGCGAAGGGGTAATGTTCCACAACGGCAAGGAAATGACGTCGGAAGATGTCGTTGCCTCGATCAACGGCCATATCGTGCAGAAGGCCACCAGCCTGTTCACCAAATGGCTCGACAAAGTCGAGGCTCAGGGCAAATACGGGCTGCGATTCACCCTTAAAGCGGGATATGCGGAATTTCCATTCGCGCTAGCCGAATACCGGGTGGTAATTGTGCCGGCGGCTGCGGCCGATGCCATCTTCGCCGATGGAATTGGCACGGGTCCTTTCAAGCTGCTCCAGGTCGACAACCGGCGCGGGTTCCAGGCAGTTCGCAACGAAAACTATTGGATGAAGGGCCGGCCGTTCGTCGACGAGTTGGAGGGTTACGTCGTCAATTCGCAGACAGCCATCAACGGTTTCCGTTCTGGCCAGTTCAATGCCGTCTTCAACATCGACCCGACGACCGCCGCTCAGTATGAAAGCACGGGCGGCATCATTCACAAGTCCAAGGGTGGCGACCAGTTTCTGTTCAACCTGCCCAAAAATCTTAACCTGGTGTGGAACGACGTGAGGGTCCGCGAGGCGATCAGTCTTTCGATCGATCGCGACGCCATCAACACCATCGTCTACAGCGATCCTGGGACATGGGTAGGCAACGATACGCCGATGTCAGGCGTCAACCGCGAGTTCCTGCCGCGTGAAAAACCCTATGATCCCGACCGTGCCAAGCAACTGCTTGCCGAAGCCGGGCATCCGAACGGTCTCGATCTGCCGGCGATCGTGTTCTGCCCCTCCTTCCCGGAGGAGCCGCGGGTGATGGCCGTCGTTACTGAATCGCTGAAAAAGGCCGGCATCAACGTCGAAATACGCGAAATGCCAACCGATGGCTTCGATGCTTATGTCAAACAGGTAAATGCGCCGGTGGGCCGTCCCGCGCGCTCCCTGGTTGGGCCGCGCAACCCCGCCATCAATCTCGGTCGCCTCGCCAAAAATCCAACCGAGGATGGGGGCTGGTCAGGTCCGAAGTGCGAAGAGTTCAACGCGCTGTATCAGAAGGCAATTGCCGAGCCCAATGACGCCAAGCGCCTTGAGCTTTACCAGGAAGCCCAGCGGATCGCTCAATCCGATACGCCTTCGATCACGCTTGGCGGGCGCCGAAACATGTTGGCCCACGCAGCCTCGGTGAAAAACCTCAAGTCGCACTCGCAGAACTGGTCGAGCAGGTTCGACGGCGTCTGGATAGAGAGCTAGAGCGCGCCAAATAACGGAGTTTGGCCTTCGCCAGATTCCCAACCGACGTCTGCGCAGGAGACGAAGCAATGTTGGCGAGCGTAACAGGAATGATCGGAAGACGGGTTTTCATGGCCTTCTTCATCCTGAGCCTGACCGCGCTTATCGTTTTCCTGGGCACCGAGGTTTTGCCGGGCGATGCGCTGACTGCGTCCATTCCCGCCGAGGAGCTGCAATTCTATTCGCCAGAACAGCTCGACCAGATGCGCAGCGAGCTTGGGCTCGATCGCTCGATCCCCATCCGTTTCTTCGAGGTGTGGCGGCAACTGTTCAGCTTCAACTTTGGCACGACCATCATTAAGCACGAGCCGGTTCTGGATCGCATTTTCCACCCGATGATCAACTCCGCGATCCTGGCAGGTCTTGCCCTTGTCGTGATGTTGGCGCTGGTGATCGCGCTCGGCGTACTGGCCAGCCTGAAGCCTGGCGGGCGGCTCGACAACGCGATCAGCACAATGACCCTGTTCACGTACTCAATGCCGGATTTCGTCGTCAGCAACGTCTTCGTCATCGTCTTCGCAGTCTGGCTCGGCCTTGTGCCGGCGGTAATCCTTGCGCCGACCAATGCGCCAAAGCTGACCATTCTAGCAGCCTCGATCCTGCCGGTCATCGCCCTCTGCGTGCATGGCGCAGCCTACCAGTTTCGGTTGCTGCGCACCGGCATGGTCGAGGCGCTGAACAGCGACTATGTCGAACGGGCAAGGCTCGCAGGCATTCCGCAATGGCGGATCTCCGTCAAGCATGCGCTGCCATCGGCGCTGATACCTATGCTTAACGGAACTGCTTATTTCGTCGCCGGACTATTGTCTGGATCGGTCGTCGTCGAGTCGGTGTTCAAATTCCCTGGTGCCGGCGGCGAACTGCTGCGCGCCCTGTCGCAGCGGGAAATCCCGACGATCCAGGCCATCGCCTTTCTTGCCGCCCTCGCCGTCGTCGTCGCCAATCTGATCGCCGACCTTGCGATCCTGGCATTGGACCCTCGCGTTCGCATGAGGTCTCTCAATGGCTAACATTTCGCTGCCCACGCAAGTGCCCCGGCGACACGGCATATTGCGTTCCCCGCGCTTGCGTCGCGCACTGTCGGAACCGGCGACGTCGATCGGCGTCATTCTGGTGATCGCGCACCTGCTGATGGCGCTGCTTTCGCCGTTCATCGCACCCTACGATACCAGCGCCATGGTCGGGGCTCCGCTACAACGGCCGTCCTGGGAATTCCTGATGGGCACCGACCAGATCGGCCGCGACTATTTCAGCCGCATTGTCGCCGGGGGTCGTATCGCACTCTTCGTGTCTTTTCTCGGCGTCTCGATCTCGCTCGTGGTCGGTACGGTACTTGGCATCATCGCCGGTTACATCGGCGGCCGCACGGATGAGGTCATCATGCGCATTGTCGACGCAATGATGGCGATCCCGGACCTGATCCTGATTGCCATTCTTACCCTTGCGCTCGGCAAGGATGTCGGCGCGCTGATCCCAGTCGTCGCGGTTGTATATACTTGGGGCGTAGTGCGCGTCATTCGCGCCAAGACCATCAGCCTGGCGACGCTCGATTTCGTCAGATCGGCCGAACTGCGCGGCGAGACGCGCTTTGCGGTCATGGCGCGCGAGATTTTCCCGAATCTGATTGGACTGCTCGGCGTGGAACTCGCCGTGCGGGTATCCTCGGCCGTGCTGCGTATCAGCGCGCTGTCGTTCCTCGGGCTTGGCATCAGCCAGCCGACGCCGGACTGGGGCTTGATGGTGCAGGAAGCAATGGGCGTAGTCTTCACCGATCCATGGTTCCTGCTTTTGCCAGCCGTGATGCTGTCTAGCCTGATCATCGGTGTGAACTTCATGGTCGATGGTTTTGCGCGCGCCTTCGGTATTGCGACCGCGGAGCTTGGTTGACATGACCGCGCATATAGACGTCCGCAACCTCAAGCTCATCTACAAGACCGGACCCCTCACGGAACTCGCTGCCGTCGATGACGTCAGTTTCTCGATCGGCAAGGGCGAAACACTGGGCATCGTTGGCGAAAGCGGCTGCGGCAAGTCCTCGCTTGCCCGCGCATTCCTGGCCTATACGCGACCCGGTGCGCGGATCGCCGGCGGGTCGATCCATGTTTCCGGGTCCGACATCCTGAAGCTGGATAGTTCCGAGCTGTTGAAATTCCGTGGCCGCCGCGCCGCACTGGTGCCGCAAAACCCGCTGTCGTCGCTGACGCCGCATCGCACGATCGGCCAGCATCTCACGGAACTGATCCATCAGCACAAGGCTGCCGACGGACTGTCGGCGAAGAGCAAAGCGCTGGAATTGCTGGCCGGCATGGAGTTGCCCAATCCCGCCACCATCTTCGGCCGCTACCCGCACCAGCTTTCCGGCGGCCAGCGCCAACGCGTCGCGATCGCGGCTGCGCTGGTTGCCGAGCCCGAACTCATCATCCTCGACGAACCCACGACCGCACTCGACAAGACCGTCGAATCTCAAGTGCTCGACCTTGTCAGCCGCTTGCAAAACCGAACGAAGACAACGCTCGTCTACGTCAGCCACGACCTCAACGTCGTCGCGCGCATGTGCGAGCGCGTGCTGGTGATGCGCAAGGGCAAGGTGCTTGAGGACGGACCGACCGAGGAGGTCTTCAACAATCCGAAAACCGACTATGCGAGAACCCTGATTGCTGCCATTCCCAAGCTGAAGGCCGACATACGGCCCGAGAGGCTGAAGGTGGCGACCGAGCCGCCCGTACTGACCGTGCGCGATCTCGATTTCACCTATGGCAGCGCCCGGTCGCGGCTCTTGCGTCGCCTGTTTCCGCGACCGGCAGCGGTACGGACGCTCAGCGACATCACGCTGTCAATCTCCCCGGGTTCCACCTTGGGTGTCGTAGGTGAATCCGGCAGCGGCAAGTCGACGCTGGCGGCGATTGTCGCGGGCCTGGTCGACGGCAATGGCGGCAAGATCATCTTCGACGGCAAGCCGCTATCGGGTCTCGCGACGTCACGAAGCCGCGATCTTCGGCGTCGCGTGCAGATGATCTTTCAGGATCCGGTCTCGTCGCTCAATCCGCAGCATTCGGTCGAGCAAATCATTGGCCGGCCGCTGCAGATCTTCTTCGGCATGACGCGAGCCGCCAGCCGAGACCGGGCTGCGGAACTGCTCGCGGAACTCGACCTCGATGCCGACCTGCTGACGCGCTCGCCACGCCAATTGTCGGGCGGCCAGCAGCAGCGCGTCGCAATTGCCCGCGCCTTTGCCTGCAAGCCGGATCTTGTGCTGTGCGACGAGGTCACCTCGGCGCTGGACGTCACCGTCCAAGCGCAGGTTCTGGAATTGATGAAGCGGCTGCAACGCGAGCACAATACGGCCTATCTCTTCATTTCGCACGACTTGCCGGTGGTCGCCGACATGTCAGATCAGATTCTGGTCCTCGAGAAGGGCCAGGTACGCGACTACGCCGACACCGGTACCATTCTGACAAATCCGAACTCGTCCTACACGCGAAAACTTCTCTGCGCATTTTCAACCGCGTCCGCGCATGCGGCGCAAAGGATCAAAAAGCATGTCATTTGATGCCTTCTCTTCGCCCGGAAAGTTTTATCGGGGCAACCTGCATACCCATTCGACGCTCTCCGACGGAAAGCTGGGCCCGGAAGAGGTATGCAAGCGCTACCGCGAGCGTGGCTACGACTTTATCTGCCTGTCCGATCACTTCATGCCGCACTACAACTATCCAATCGCCGATACGCGGCCGTTCCGCACCAACAGTTTCACCACGATCCTCGGCGCCGAATGCCATGCTCCGGCGACCGAGCATGGCGAGAAATGGCATGTTCTCGCGGTCGGCTTGCCGATCGACTTTCCGCCGAACGGCGAGAAAGAGACGGGTCCGGAGATTGCGCAGCGTTGCCTCCACGCGGGCGCGTTCGTCGCCATCCCACATCCGGAATGGTATGCGCTGACGGCTGGCGATGCGGCATCGATTCCCGGTGCCCACGCGGTGGAGGTTTACAACCACACAAGCCAGGTTCTCAATGGCCGCGGCGGCGGCTCCTACTATCTCGACGATATCCTGAACACCGGCAGACGCATCAATGCGCTCGCCTGCGATGACGCGCATTGGGTGGCTGGTGAAGACCAAAACCGCGACGCATTCGGCGGCTGGGTGATGGTCAAAGCCGAAGCCAATGAACCGGAGGCCCTGGTCGATGCGCTGAAGAACGGACGGTATTATTCCAGCCAAGGCCCGAAGATCGTCGACGTCGCCTTCGATGGCGATTTCATTACGATCAACACCTCGCCTTGCTTCCAAATCTCCCTTGTCGGTCGCGCGTCCAGAAACGAAAAGCAATCCGGAGACGGAATGACATCCGCACGGCTGCCCTGGAAAAAATTCGAGGGCGACTGGTGCCGAGTGGTTGTGATCGATGAGGCCGGCAAGCTGGCTTGGTCTAATCCGATCTATCTCTGAGGCAAGAACGTCGCCAGCGGCACAGCCAAGCTCGTGTCAACGATATCGCCTTATCCGCGATCATCCAACATGACGACATGTATGTTGATGCCGTGCCGTCACCGGCAACGGCGCGGTGGGCAATCTGGACTGGACTACCAACAAGTTTATGACGGCATCCACCAATCAGAGGCGGTGATGCGTGTTCTCGCAAGCGCTTGAGGAGCAAGCATGGCCACGGACGGACCGCAAAGTTAGGGCGGGTAGCCTGAGCATCAGGTCGCGCAATGTTCTGTCGATTGTTGTCCGCTTGGGAAGTTTGGGTGGGGCAGACCAAGGCAGTTCTGCCTTGCCACTTGCTGCCTGTGGCAAGCTACATTCCAGCACTGCCCACTTGGGCAGCGCCCAATTTAGCTGTCGCCTCACCAACTGTGGAGTTAAGTTCTCTCGAATCCCCGAGAAATGAGCAATTGAGGCCCGCCAGCCACGTTTGAAATTAGACATAGCCCTTACGCAAGCAGAGATAGACGGGTCGTCAAAGGAACGGCTACTCGCATAAAATATTGATATAGTTCATGCCCTTCCCGAGAGATGGGTGACAGTTCATTCCGGATAGATGGGTCACACTTTCGGCCCTTTGCAAGGAGAGCAAGATGCCTTGAAAGGAGTGTAACGTCATGGAAGAGCGGCTGAAGTTCGTCGCCCGGCTGCTGGACGGCGAGAAGATGGCGATGCTTTGCCGGGAGTTCGATATCTCGCGCAAGACCGGCTACAAGATCCTCACGCGCTACAACGACAGCGGCCTGGAGGGGCTGACGGACCGATCGCGGCGGCCCTATCGCCACGCCAATCAGCTTCCGTTTCAAATCGAGAAGCTGATTGTGCGCCTCAAGCAAGACAAGCCGACATGGGGTGCGCCGAAGATACGCGAGCGGCTGGCCCGGCTGTATCCGGATGTGCACCGGCCCGCGATCTCGACGGTGCATGCCGTGCTCGACCGCCACGGCATGGTCGAGCGCCGCAAGCGCAGGCGCAACAGGGCGACGGGGACACCACTTTCAAACGGCTGTCGCCCTAACGATCTTTGGTGTGCCGACTACAAGGGCGAGTTCATGCTCGCCGATCGGCGCTATTGCTATCCGCTGACCATCACCGACTTCGCCAGCCGTTATCTCATCGCCTGCGAGGCGCTCTCGACCACCAAGGAAGCCTATGCCTTCACCGTGTTCGAAAGCGTTTTCAAAGAGTTCGGCCTGCCAAGCGCGATCAGGACCGACAATGGCGTTCCCTTCGCCAGCCCCAACGCGCTGTTCAATCTCAGCAAACTGTCGGTCTGGTGGCTGCGCCTGGGCATCGACATCGAGCGCATCAAGCCGGGCTGTCCGCAGCAGAATGGCCGCCATGAGCGCATGCACCTCACCCTCAAGAAGGAGACCACCAAACCGGCCGGCGCCAATTTCCTTCAACAGCAGGCCAGGTTCGATGACTTCATCGACGAGTTCAACTCACAACGCCCGCACCAGGCGCTCGACATGGCGCAAGAAGATCAACCTCAGCCTTGTCTTTGCCGGCCAGACCGTCGGAATCAAACAGGTCGAGGACCATATCTGGCTGGCTAGCTTCATGGACTATGATTTGGGATATTTCGACGATGAGACATGCAGGCTCGAACCACTCCGAACCCCTTCGGGCCAAAAGTGTTACCCATGTCTCCGGTATAAACCGTAACCTATGTGTCCGGAACGGACCGCAAATCATTGGCGCACCCGACAGGATTCGAACCTGTGACCTCTGCCTTCGGAGGGCAGCGCTCTATCCAGCTGAGCTACGGGTGCTTTCCGGAATCCGGAAAACGAACCAGCCGGTGAACCGGCAAGTCACGGCTTCTTAGCGGAAGCGGGCGCGGGCTTCAACGGGCAATTGGCGATTGGCGTAGCGACTTGGCCCGGTGCTCCAGGCTGCGGCCTATGAGGTTCCCGCCCCCGCCTTCACCGTCCGCCTTCCACGCACCGCCCGCTTCGGCTTCTTGGCGCCCGCCAGTTCGTGCATCGCATCCAGCTGCATCTGCTGCATTTCGGCCAGGCGCGTCCATTGGCGCGAGATGAGGTAGTCGAGCTTTTCGTGCAGATGGCGCACTTCGAGCTCGGCCTTGAGGTTGACGCGGTAGTCGTTGAAGGAGCGCAGGCGGTCCTTGGACTCCTGCCGCCGCTGGCTCATCATGATGATCGGCGCCTGGATGGCGGCAATGCAGGAGAGCAGCAGGTTGAGCAGGATGAAGGGATAGGGATCGAAAGCGGCGCTCATGCCGGCGACCAGATTGATGCCGATCCACACCAGAAGCACGCTGCCGAACGAGATCAGGAACCACCAGCTGCCGCCGAAGGCCGCCATGTTGTCGGAGACGCGGTCGGCGAAGGTGCGGTGCTCCTCGAATTCTTCTTCCGAGTTTTCGGAAATCGTGTCCTGCCTGGCGATCGATTCGACCACCTGACGGTCGAGCTCGGAGAATTCGCCGTGCTCCTGCTGCAGCAACTCCTCCATGTAGCGCATGCGGTAGCGGCCGAGCTCGGCGCGGCTGATGCGGGCGCCCGCCGGCAGGTCGGGATGGTCCGAGCGGATGCGGTCAGCGAGGCTCGGGCGCAGCGTGTCGATGCGCACCAGATCGCGCTTGCGGAATTTGCGGCCCGATATCGCCGACGGCTTTTTCTTCGGCTTGCCACGGTGGGCGCCTGGACCAGCGGGGTCGGAGTCCGGCACTTCGGGCGTGTCGAAGTGTTCGTCCGATACCGGATCGGCCTCCAGCTCACCGACGATCGGCGCCTCGAAATACTCGCCGCCGTCATCGTTCTGATTGTCTGCCGCCTGTTCGGGCGTTTTGGGGACGGTGCTCATGGTGGGCTCCTGAGGGTGCTGGGCGACGATAGACAGAGGTGGCGGCGCATAGCCAGCGCCGGGCACGGATTTCGCAGGCCGGACAAGTGTTTTTGATCGGAGAAGGCGATGTGGCTGGCGGCGGCTCGCCCCTCAGGGAGGGTGGAGACGTTCCAGATTGGCCGGAGCGGGAAGAACTTGCCCGATGTTTGCGCCAATCACCCCCCTCTGTCCTGCCGGACATCTCCCCCTCAAGGGGGGAGATTGGCTGTTGTCCCGGCTTTCGCCAATTTCCACCGTCACAGGAGTGAGCGGAGCGCCGAAGCTGCCAATCTGCCCCCTTGCGGGGGTTGAGGAGCGGTCCGCGCAGCGGGCGGAAAGCCAATTGCTTGGCTTTCCGAGCGACGAACATCCGGCAGGACAGAGGGGGCGCTGTCCCGCCAACGTGCACAAGGTTCTGCAGGGCGGCGGGCAACAAAAAACCCACCTTGCGGGCGGGTCACGTTTCCAGTCGATCAATTGGCGCGACTCAGCACCATACCGAAAATAGTAGCATAGCTGCCCTCAGGGTCAAGAAAAAATTCCTATCGGCATCCATCCCCGCGCAGCCAAGCGCGATGCTTGCTACCGGCAGCTCGCCCTTCGCAGGCTCAGGGCGTTCGTCGTTCAAAAAGCCAAGCAATTGGCTTTTTGTCCGCTACGCGGACCACTCCTCACTGTTCCGCGAACATCAGCCTGGTCTTGGTGCCGTCCACCGTCGGCGACAGGCTGCGCTGGATCAGCGCTTCGACGTGGTCGTTGCGCTGGCGGGCTGAGTCGGCGCCCATCACCACGACGATCAAATTGCGGCCGTCGGCATTGTAGGAGGTGACGATGTTGAAGCCCGACGCCCTGATGTAGCCGGTCTTGATGCCGTCGACGCCGCGCACGCGGCCGAGCATGTCGTTGTGGCCGCGCACCAGCCTGCCGCGGAACATGAAATCGCTTTCGGAGAAATAGTGGAACTGCTGGGGAAAGCGCTGATGCAGCGCCATGCCGAGCACCGCCATGTCGCGCGCCGTCGTCATCTGGCCATCGTCGGGCAGGCCCGACGCGTTGCGGAAGGTGGTGCTGGTCATGCCGAGCTGGCGCGCCTTGGATGTCATCATGGCGGCGAACTGATCCTCCGAGCCGCCGAGATATTCGCCGACCGCCACCGCCACGTCGTTGGCCGATTTGACGACGATGGCGCGGATCGCGGAATCGACGTCGATGCTTTCGCCGCGCCGGAAGCGCATCTTGGTCGGCGGCTGCGAGGCGGCATGGTCCGACACCGGGATCTGCGTCTGCTTGCTGACGCGGCCGGACTCCAGCGCCTCGAACAAAAGATACAGCGTCATCATCTTGGTCAGCGAGGCGGGGTAGCGCTGCGCCGTCGAGCTGACCTCGAACAGCTGCTTGCCGGTCCTGGCGTCAACCACGATGGCCGCATATTTCTGCGCCGGCGCGGGCACGGCCAGCACGCTGTCGGGCGGCGTCGTGGCGCAGCCGGCCAGCAGCACCAGCAGGGCTAGTGCCGCAAAAACTCTCTGGATGAGCGGAAGGGGACGCAGGTAGGACAAGGGCTGGACTGTTCTGGGTCGGCTGTTGCTGAGATGAGACGACGCTAACGTAACGCGGCTGTTGCGTCCATTTGGTTAATGCCGGTTAGCCCCAGGATTGTCGAGCCTCGCAAGCTTGGCATCCGCCCCGAAAACGCCGGTTTTCCCGTGTCTTTGCTTGCCAAGGCCGCGTTTCCCGTGGGAAGGGGCGTGGTATCGAGGGCTTGGGGGCTTGGCATGACGAACATCGGGGCCGGGGGCGCTGCGCCCTCGCTTATCAGGGCATCACTCAGCCGCACCGGCAAATGGGCCGGCAGCGTCGCCTTTGTCGGGGGTGCCGTATCCGACATCCTCAATCCGCTGGCGCCGTTCGCCGCCTATGTCGCGCTGGTCGCCGCGGTCGCCGCAATCATCATCGCCATTGCCATCGTGCTCCGGCTGGTGCTGGCGGCCAAGGCGCTGCCGGCCTTGATCTTCGCCACCAGTGCGGCGGCCGTCGCCGGCGGCGTCTACGGCCTGCAGCAGCAGACCAACGCCCAGCACGGGGTGATCGCCAGCCTGGTGCCGGCCATTGCCGGGCTGCAGCAGTCGATGGGCATCGTTACCGAGAAAGTTGCGAAGATCGAGCAGACCGTCACGCAGACGCAAAAGACGGTCGACGCGGTCAAGCAGTCGACCGACACGGTGGCGAAAAAGACCGACGAGATCGCGTCCGTCCAGCAGCAGCAGACTGAGCAGACGGCGGAAGTGCAGAAGACCACCGACGAGGTGAAGAAGGAGACCGAGACGCTGGTCGCCGGCCAGGCGCAGCAGCAGGCCCAGACCGAGAAGCTGCAGGCGACGACGCAGCAGATCGCCGCCTCGATCGACATCATCGCCAAGGGCTTTGCCGCCCTTGCCGCGCAGGGCGGGGCGATCGCCGAGCCGAAGCGGCCGGACGAGTTCTACCACAATGCCCGCGTCTACGAGCTGTCCGGCGACATGCTGAATGCGCGGCGCTCCTACCTCACTTTTGCCGGCTTCGACGTCGACGCCATCGACCCCTATACGCGCTTTGCCACGCTGCTTCGGGTGCAGGATGGCAAGGCCGGCGCCCGCGAGGTGTTCGGCGCGCTTGCCGACAAGGGCAAGGCGCTGTCGATCAAACTCGTGCATATCCAGCAGTTCGACGACGCCCAGCGCCTCGACAAGCTCAACGTCTTCATATCAGCCAATCCGGATTTCGCGCCGGTCTATTTCCTGTTGGCGCAGGAGTTTTCCGAAGACCGCCTCGGCGCCCAGACGCTGGCCGACAAGCGCAACGAGGCCAAGGCGCTGATCAAGTTCACGTCCTACGAAAAGGATGGCGGGCTGCTCAAATATTTCGTCGACCAGACGCAGTTGGCCGACTGGCTGGACCGCAGCCGCAGCCGGCTGGCGGCGCTTGGCGACGTGCTCGACCCCGCCCGCTTCGTGCCTTCGCTGACGCCGATGCGCTCCAACCAGGGCTGGTCGATGACCATCTCGCTGCCCGAGCCGGCGACCGCCATCTCCTGGCGCATGGGCGACAGCGGTCCGTTCACCGACACCGGTTTCCTGGCCATGAACGACCAGACGACCGGCAAGCCGATGGCCAATCCCAGCTTCGAGATGCCCGACAGCACGGTGGCGGGGATCATTGCGATCAAATATCTCGACATCAGGGGCCGCGAGACCGGCCCGTTCGACATCCGCTTCGACCCCGAGACAGCGCTTCAGCAAGGCAACAAGCAGATCCTCGACCAGTTCTGGACCTCGTGGATCGCCTTCGATGCCAGCGGCAACCACGGCCTGGTCTATTTCACCCAGATGCTGTCCTACCGCTGCGCCATCAAACAGGTGCATTACAGCCTGAACGGCGCGGCCCTCGACAAGGAGATCAAGATGCCGCCTTGCGACAAGAAGGACCCCTACGCCATCCCCTACGACTACCAGCCCTATTTCAAGGTCGCCGACAGCGTGAAATCGATGTCGGTGCAGGTTACCTACACCGACGACACCAAGTCGCCGGTGCGGGAATACAAGCGACAGTAGCTCACCCTCCCCTTGTGGGGAAGGTGAAGGTGCGCGATGCAAAAATGCCCTGTCGCAGTGCTTGCGCAACCGCCGCCGAACGGGTTCAGTTTGCGCCTTCAGAATCGGTGACAGCGCAATGACCATCCACACCATCAAGGCCAGAGGCATTTCGGTTTCGCTCGACCTCACGGTCGGCCACATCGCCGACATGGTCGTCGAGGGCGGTGGGCGGCAGCTGAAGCCGCTGCATCGCGCGCCCTGGGTCGATGCGAACGAGACGCTGCCGAAAGACCTGCCGGAAGGCACGGTTCGGCTGTCCGGCGATTTCCTCTGCGCGCCGTTTTCGCGCAGCGATGTCGAGGAAGCGCCGCTGCATGGCTGGACGGCCAACAGTGCCTGGGATGTCGTCGAAAGTGTCGCGACCGACGATGGCTGGCACGCCGTCTATCGCCTGCGGCACGAGGTGATGGGCGCTTCGGTCGACAAGATCCTGACGCTGCGCGACGGCCATCCCTTCCTCTACCAGGAGCATGTATTTTCCGGCGGTCATGGTGCGATCTCGGTCGCCCATCACCCGATGACGGCCATGACCGGCGGCGGCAGGCTGGCCTTTTCGCCGAAGCGTTTTGCCGCGACGCTGGACGATCCGCTGGAGCCCGATCCCGCACGCGGCCGCTTCATGCTCGCCTATCCGGCGCGCTCCACCGATCTCGGCCATTTTCCCGCCGCCGGCGGCGGCACGCTCGACCTGACGGAATACCGCATGGATGACCGCCGCGAGGATTTCATCACGCTGGTCGAAGCCGACCATGGCGGGCCGGGATGGACCGCGCTTGCACGACAGGCCGAGGACGATCTGGTGCTGGTGCTGAAGAACCCGGCCGAACTGCCAATCACCATGCTGTGGTTCAGCAATGGCGGGCGCGACTACGCCCCATGGAGCGGCCGCCACCTTGGCGTGCTCGGCATCGAGGATGGCCGCGCTGCCGTCGGCCATGCCGCCTCGATCGGCGACAACTGGCTGAAACGCGAAGGGGTGGCGACCGCTTTTGCGCTGGGCGAAGGCCAAAGCGTGTCCTTTCGCCACGTCATCGGCGTCCTGCCGCTGTCGGGCGGCGAGCCGCCGCGGGACGTCACGACGGCGGATGGCCGCATGCGGCTGCAAGCCGGTGGTTCGACGCCGGAGGTTCCCTTCGACAGCGATTTCCTGCGCATCGGCCAGGCGCTGGCCTCGTAGGTGTGATTGCGCGGCCGCAGGGTTTGAAATTTCCGTGAACTGTCGCCAAGATGTGGCCGAAATCATCATGCGGAACATGGTGGATCTGAAGCTCTGCCAGAGAGGCTCTCATGTCCGAAATCGCCCATCTCGCCGCCACCATCTTCAAGCGTGCCGGCAAGGCAAACCGCTTCATCGTCGCCATTGCCGGTCCACCAGGCGCCGGCAAGTCGACGCTGTCGGCAAGGCTGCATGAACTGCTGCCCGAAGGGGCAGCGGAGGTCGTACCGATGGACGGCTTCCACTATGACGACGCCGTGCTCGAGCGGCGCGGTCTGCGCGCACGCAAGGGCGCGCCGGAAACTTTCGACTTTGCCGGTTTTGAGGCCTTGCTGAAGCGTATCCGTGCCGGTGAACCCGACATCGCCATTCCGGTCTTCGACCGCAGCATGGAACTATCGCGCGCCGCAGCCTCGATCGTCGCCACAGAAACCAAGTTCATCCTGGTCGAGGGCAATTACCTGCTGCTCGACGAAGAGCCGTGGTCGCGGCTGGCGCCGCTGTTCGATTTCTCGATCTTCGTCGACGTGCCGCGCAACGAGCTCGAGCGCCGCCTGATGGAGCGCTGGCACGAGCATGGCCGCTCCGATGAAGATGCACGCGCCTGGATCGCTTCCAACGACCTGCCCAACATCGAGCGCGTGCTCGCGCGGCGCAGTGCCGCCGATCTGGTGATCGGCCTTTCCGCTTGATTCGACGGATTGTGCAAGGGGAACCTTAAGACTTTCAGGCCGTTATTCCGACACGACAATTGTGCCAAAAGAGGGATTCGGTCCAATGGCAACCAAGGCAAAAAAGCCTGCGCCCGCCAAGGGCAAGGCGACCCAATCCAAAACCGGCGCCGGCCCGGCAATGACAGGCCGTTCGAAGGACGCCAAGCCGGCTTTCGGCAAGGCAGCGCCGAAGAAAGTGGTGCCGGCCGCAGCGAAAGCCGCGCCAAAAGCCGCAAAGGCGAAGAAGCCCGCGAGTTCCAGCGACTCCTTAGGCGGCAGTGCGATGCGCACGGCCAAGGCCACGGCCAACGTCGCTGCCGGCGCGGTCATGGTCGCCGCCCGAGGTGCTGCGTCGCTCGCTGCTTCCGTCATGGGCAAAGGCGGTTCGAAAGCCAAAGCGAAGGCGAAATAGCCGCGCTTCGGAGGCTGGTTTTTCTATCCCTTGGCCGGGATGGTCAGGCCTTTTTGCACCGCCGGCCGCGCCAGGCCGCGCTCCAGCCATGTTCCCAGATGGGCGAAATCGTCAAAGCCGACGAGTTCGCGTGCTTCGTAGAATCCGATCAGGTTGCGCACCCAACCGAGCAGCGAGATGTCGGCGATGGTGTAGTCATTGCCCATGATCCACTTGCGCCCCTTCAGCCGGCCGTCGAGCACGCCGAGCAGTCGCTTTGACTCGTCGCGATAGCGCTCCAGAGGGCGTTTGTCGGCGATTTCGCGGCCGGCGAATTTGTGGAAGAAGCCGACCTGGCCGAACATCGGCCCGACCGAGGCCATCTGGAAGAACACCCACTGGATGGTCTCGTAGCGGCGCGCGCCATCAATGGGCATGAGCAGGCCGGTCTTTTCAGCAAGGTAGAGCAGGATGGCGCCGGATTCGAACAGGCCGATCGGCTTGCCGTCCGGGCCGTTGGGATCGATGATCGCCGGTATCTTGCCGTTGGGATTGAGCGACAGGAATTCCGGTGTCCAGCTTTCGTTCTGGCCGATGTTGACCCAATGCGGCTCGTAAGGAAGGCCGAGTTCCTCCAGGGCGATCGATATCTTCACCCCGTTCGGCGTTGTCGCCGAATAGAGCTGGAGCTGGTCCGGATGCTTGGCCGGCCAACGCGTTGCGATCGGAAAGGCGGACAGGTCTGCCATGGAAACTCCTGGATGAGGATTCGCGCCGAGCGGCGCGGTTTTGGCGGGTCGGCCAAGGATTAGACGCGGCGCACGGCACGATCAATATGGCGGCGAAGGGTTTCATCGTGCAAGGACAGTCAACGGAATGGCCTGCCCGGGGCAGATCCGCCCGCCCGTTAGATCAGACAGCCTTGAAGGCCAGCACGGCATTGGTGCCGCCGAACGCGAAGCCGTTGCTGATCGCGGCGCGCACCTTGCGCTCGCGCGGCACATTCGGCGTGACGTCGAGGTCGCAATCGGGATCGGCCTCACGAAAATTGGCCGTCGGCGGCACGATGCCTTCGCGGATCGCCATCACGCAGGCGATCATCTCCAGCGCACCCGATGCGCCGAGGCAATGGGCGTGCATCGACTTGGTCGACGACACCGAAAGCTTGTAGGCATGATCGCCGAAGACGCGCTTGATCGCTGCCGTCTCGATCTGGTCGTTGGCCTTGGTGCCGGTGCCATGGGCGTTGAGGTAGTCGACATCCTCGGGATTGAAGCCGGCATCGGCGAGGCAGGCGCGCATGGCCGCCGTCGGCCCTTCGACGGTCGGCGCGACAATGTCGGAGGCGTCGGCGGAGAGGCCGGCGCCGGCGACCTCGGCAAGGATGGTGGCGCCGCGCGCCATGGCGTGCTCGTACGTCTCCAGGACCGCCATGCCGGCGCCCTCGCCGAGCGACAGTCCCTGGCGGTCGGCCGAGAATGGCCGGCAGGTGTCGGGCGCCAGCACGCGCAATGCTTCCCAGCCCTTCAGGATGCCCCAGACCAGCGGCGCATCGGTGCCGCCGGCGACCATCACGTCGGCGCGGCCAAGCCTGATCTGGTCGACGGCCGAGGCGATGGCGTGGTTGGACGATGAGCAGGCCGAGGTGACGCCGAAGACCGGGCCGCGCAGGCCCAGATTCATGCTGACATGGCCGGAGGCCGCGCTTGGCATGACCTTTGGCACGGTGAAGATGCCGGCGCGGTTCTTGCCCTCGACCAGGATGGCGCGATAGCTCTCTTCGATCGCCTCCCAGCCGCAGACGCCGACGCCGACGACGGTGCCCATCCGATAGGTGGTGGCTTCATTCGAGACCAGGCCGGCGTGCTGCATGGCTTCCCTGGCTGCGATCGTCGCCAGCAGGCTGAAGCGGTCCATCGACACGGTCTGCTTGCGGTCGATGCCGTGATCGGGAAGCGTCTTGATTTCGCAGCCGACCTTGACCTTCAGATCATGCAGTTGGGGACTTGTGATCTGGCCGATGGCCGAGCGGCCGGCGCGCATCTCGTTCCAGATCGCGGGCGCGCTGGTGCCGAGCCCGCAAATGCCGCCCATGCCGGTGATGACAACGCGCTGCCGCATTCAGTTCAGGCTTTTTTCGCGATCAGCGCGCGCACAGCTTCGACCATGTCGCCGACGTTCTTCAGATTGCTCCAGGCGTCGACCGTGTTCATCTCGATCTCGATGCCATACTCTTCCTCAAGATCGAAGATAATCTCCGTCAGCTCGAGCGAATGGATGCCAAGCGAGGTCAATTCGGTGGTGGTGGTGATTTCTTCGCCGCCCGGCTCGGCATGAGCCTTGATCTTCGCGATGATATCCGTTGCCAGCTGGTCGGCCATTCGGTTCCTTCCCCACTATCTCGCGTTTCCCGACGCCGACTGAGCAGCGCCCCTTTTTCTCCTGGTATCAAGCCGCCGTCGTCGTTTAATACCCCCGCCAAGCGCAGCATGACCGTACCAAGGTGGTTCCCTCTATAGAAACCGAAACGTTGTCAAGCAACAAGCTATATCGAACTCCATATCGACAAAGCCGCCGGAGTGCTTAACGTGCAGGCATGGATATGGGCGAACATGGCGGGATTTCGACGCAGCGCGTTGCGGGCGTGGCGCGGCTTTCCTGCGCGCTCGGCGAGGGCCGCACGCGCCTGCGGCGCCTCTATCAGGACGGTGCCGCCAAGATAAGAATGCCGGCCGTCTCGGCCGATCCGCTCGAAGCGGTGCTGATCAACACCGCCGGCGGAATGACGGGCGGCGACCGTATCGCCTGGGACGTGGATGTCGGCGCGGCCGCTTCGGCATCGATCACCACGCAGGCCTGCGAGAAGATCTACCGGGCGTCATCCGACCATGCCGAAGTGCGGGTCAATTTGTCGGTAGGCGAAAACGGCCGCATCGCCTGGCTGCCGCAGGAAACCATCGTCTTCGACAGGGCGGCCTTTGCCCGTACGCTCGACGTCGAGCTTGCCGTCGGCGCCGAGGCGCTGGTGCTGGAAGCCGCCGTCTTCGGCCGCCTGGCGATGGGCGAACGCGCCACGCAGGGCAACTTCCATGACCGCTGGCGTGTGCGTCAGGATGGCGCCCTCGTTCATGCCGAGGATTTCCGCATCGGACCCGATATCGCCGCAACGCTCGATCGCCCGGCGGTTGCCGGCGGCGCGATCGCGGTGGCGACATTGCTTCTGGTGTCGCCGCGCGCCGAAGCCCTGCTCGATCCGGTTCTGGAGATCGTCGGCGACCAGGGCAGCGCCAGCGCCTGGCGCGTGAAGAAATCTGGCAAGCTTCTTGCGAGGCTCTACGCCGGGGACGGCTACCGACTGCGCCAGCGGCTGGTTCCACTCGTCGAATTGCTCAACGGAAGGGCGGGGTTGCCCAAATTATGGTCACTATAGGCCTGCCTCTACCAATCCAGGAAAACGCATGAACCTGACGCCGAGGGAAAAGGACAAGCTGCTGATCGCCATGGCGGCGATGGTGGCGCGCAAGCGGCTCGAACGCGGCGTCAAGCTCAACCATCCGGAAGCGATTGCGCTGATCACCGATTTCGTCGTCGAAGGCGCCCGCGACGGCCGTCCGGTCGCCGAACTGATGGAAGCCGGCGCTCATGTCGTCAGCCGCGCGCAAGTCATGGAAGGCATCGCCGAGATGATCCATGACGTGCAGGTCGAGGCGACGTTTCCCGACGGCACCAAGCTGGTGACCGTGCACGAACCGATCCGTTGAGGAGGACAGGATGCTGGAGCTGCGCCCCAACTGCGAATGCTGCGACAAGGACCTGCCGCCCGAGGCGACGGATGCGCTGATCTGCACCTTCGAGTGCACCTTTTGCGCCGGATGCGTGGAACAGGTGTTGGGCGGCATCTGCCCCAATTGCGGCGGTGGTTTTTCGGCGCGGCCGATCCGCCCGGCAGCGATGCTGAAGAAATATCCGGCGTCGAGCAAACGCGTTCTCAAGGCCGAAGGTTGCGGCCCCCGCAAGGCGGCGTGAACACCAGACCGAGCAAAAACGAAAGGCAAACAGAATGCTATCCGCCAAACGCCTCTGCCTGTCGGCGATCCTGCTGCTGGCCGCCGCCCTGCCGGCTTATGCCCATGTCGGCCTGGGCACCACCTCCTCCTTCACGGCCGGCTTCATGCACCCGCTCTCCGGCCTCGATCACATGACGGTGATGATCGCGGTCGGGCTGTGGGCGGCGCTCAAGGGCGGCAAGGCGGCTCTTGCCTGGCCGGCTGCCTTTGTCGGCGTCATGCTGGTCGGCGGCGCGCTGGGCATGCTGCATATGCCGCTGCCCTTCGTCGAACCGGGCATACTGGCATCGGTCGTGACACTCGGACTGCTGGTGGCGCTGGCGATCGATCTGCCGGTCTCGGCCGGCGTCGCCATCATCGGCCTGTTCGCACTTTTCCACGGCCACGCGCATGGCACCGAGGTGCCGGAGAATGCCGGCGGGCTTGAATACATGGCCGGCTTTGCCATCGCCACGCTGTTGCTGCATGCCACCGGCATCGCCGCCGGTCTCGGTCTCGGCATCCGGTTTCGTGGCCTGGCCCGCGCTGCCGGTGCCGCCTGCGCGGCGATCGGCATCGGTCTCGCCTTCGGCATCGTGTGAGGGTGACCATGATCCCCGGTGAAATCATCACGGTGGGCGGCGACATCGAGCTCAACAAGGGCCTGCAGACCGTCACCCTGAAAGTCGCCAACAGCGGCGACCGGCCGATCCAGGTCGGCAGCCACTACCATTTCTTCGAAACCAATGAGGGGCTGAAATTCGACCGCGAACGGGCGCGTGGCATGCGCCTCGACATTGCCGCGGGCACGGCCATGCGCTTCGAGCCGGGCCAGGAGCGCGACGTCACGCTGGTGCCGCTCGGCGGCAAGCGCGAGGTCTACGGATTTCAGCAGAAGGTGATGGGCAAGCTGTGAAATCTTCCGGCGCGCTCAGCTCAGTTCGATGGCTTGGCCGCGGCGTAGATGACGATCTTTCCGGGATTGTCGAATTCGACGGCGAGGACATCCTGCGCCTGCACGCGCCGCGATTCGATGGCGTTGAACAGCAGCGCGTTGGCCTCGATCTCCTTGCGCAGCTCCGTAATGTCGTCCTGATGCTGCTTGACCTTGGCCTCGATCTCCGGCGGCGGGCCGCCTTCGCTGCGCGCGGCATCGGTGAGGAACACGATGTCGACCTTGTCGAGCTTGGATGTCTTGCGCACCGTGCCGATGTTTTCACGCGTGCGGTCGATCGCCGTGTTGACGTTGCCGGCCTCAGTGTTGGCCTTGGCCTCTTCCTGCTTGACCTGCGAGCCGACGATGCGATTGACGGTCTCCGTGCTTTCCAGTCCTTGCGCCTTCAGTCCGGCAGCAGCACCAGCCGCCGCCAGGAACGTCATGGCGGCGACTGCCTGCATTCTGGTCGAGAAAGAAGTGATCGCCATCGCTCGCTCCTGAGAGAAATCGTTTCGGGGCGCGGGTTAGCGCGAAAAGAACAAAACGAATCCCGCCCGGCGAAGGTTCCTTTCCCGATGCGGCCGGCCGGCCGGATGCCGGCCCGCCATGCCGTGGCGTCAGCTCGCCTTCTTGGTGATCAGGGTCAGTGCGCCATTGGGTTCCATACTGGCTGCGACCACCTGCGCCGAGGTCATTCCCTTGGCCTCGAGCGCCGACTTGACCTTGGGTGTGGCGTCGATCGAGCTGCGCAGTTTCTTCAAGCCGTCATCGCCGCGCTGGGCGATCACCTGGTTGACCTGCGTCTGGGTGTCCTTTGGCAACTCGGTGATGTCGACTATGTTGACGCTCTGGATCGTCGGCACCGCGGGCTGAGCCTGGGGCGTGGCTGGAGCAGGCGTTGCCGGCGCCGGAGCGGGCTGTGGCGCGGGTTGCTGCTGGGCACTGGCGGCGCCCGCCAGCATCAGGCTGGCGGCGGCGGCAAGAACTATCGTTTTGCGCATGGATTTTCCTTTCCATCGATTGGCAAACGGTCGGTCTGGGGTGACCCCCTAACCTCAACCGCCAAATGGGATCAGAAGGTGTCGCCCAGCAGGTCATTGCGTGACCATAGGATGGCAGCAATGTGCAGCCGCGCTTCAATCCAACCGCATTTCGGCAAACCGCATTTCGGGAGCAATCGCTGATGGCCAGAATTACCCGCGCCGCCTACGCGCAGATGTACGGCCCGACGGTCGGCGACAGAGTACGGCTTGCCGACACCGAACTGTTCATCGAGGTCGAGAAGGATCTCACCATCCATGGCGAAGAGGTGAAATTCGGCGGCGGCAAGGTGATCCGCGACGGCATGGGCCAGAGCCAGGTTTCCAGGGCGCAAGGCGCCGTCGATACCGTGATCACCAACGCGCTGGTGATCGATGCCAGTGCAGGCATCTTCAAGGCCGATGTCGGGCTTCGCGACGGGCGCATCGCGGCCATCGGCAAGGCCGGCAATCCGGACACGCAGGATGGCGTCACCATCATCATCGGCCCCGGCACCGAGATCATCGCCGGCGAAGGCAAGATCCTGACATCAGGCGGCTTCGACGCGCATATCCACTTCATCTGCCCGCAGCAGATCGAGGAAGCGTTGATGTCAGGCATCACCACCATGCTCGGCGGCGGCACCGGTCCGGCGCACGGCACGCTGGCCACCACCTGCACGCCGGGGCCATGGCACATGGCCCGCATGATCCAGTCCTTCGACGCCTTTCCGATGAACATCGGCCTGTCGGGCAAGGGCAATGCCTCGCTGCCCGCCGCGCTCGAGGAAATGGTGCTGGGCGGCGCCTGCTCGCTGAAGCTGCACGAGGACTGGGGCACGACGCCGGCGGCCATCGATTGCTGCCTGTCGGTCGCCGACGAATACGACGTGCAGGTGATGATCCACACCGACACGCTGAACGAATCCGGCTTTGTCGAGAACACGGTCGCCGCCATCAAGGGCCGCACCATTCACGCCTTCCACACCGAGGGCGCCGGCGGCGGCCACGCGCCCGACATCATCAAGGTCTGCGGCCTGCCCAACGTCATTCCGTCTTCGACCAATCCGACGCGGCCCTACACGGTCAACACGCTGGCCGAGCATCTCGACATGCTGATGGTCTGCCATCATCTGTCGCCGTCGATCCCCGAAGACATCGCCTTTGCCGAAAGCCGCATCCGCAAGGAGACCATCGCGGCGGAAGACATTTTGCACGACATCGGCGCCTTCTCGATCATCTCGTCGGATTCGCAGGCCATGGGCCGCGTCGGCGAAGTCGCGATCCGCACCTGGCAAACCGCCGACAAGATGAAGCGCCAGCGCGGCTCGCTGCCGCAGGAGACCGGCAACAACGACAATTTCCGCGTCCGTCGCTACATCGCCAAATACACGATCAACCCGGCCATCGCGCATGGCCTGTCGAAAGACATCGGCTCGATCGCGGTCGGCAAACGCGCCGACCTGGTGCTGTGGAACCCGGCCTTCTTCGGCGTCAAGCCGGACATGGTGCTGATCGGCGGCATGATCGCCGCCGCCCCGATGGGCGACCCCAACGCCTCGATCCCGACGCCGCAGCCGATGCATTACCGGCCGATGTTCGGCGCCTATGGCAAGGCCAGGACCAACTCGTCGGTGACCTTCGTTTCGAAGGCAGCGCTCGAGTCGGGACTGCATGGCAGGCTCGGTGTCGACAAGCAGTTCGTCGCCGTCGAAAACACCCGTGGCGGCATCGGCAAGCATTCGATGGTGCTCAACGACGCCACGCCGCATGTCGAGGTCGATGCGGAAACCTACGAGGTGCGCGCCGACGGCGAGTTGCTGACCTGCGAGCCGGCGACGGTGCTGCCGATGGCGCAACGGTATTTTCTGTTTTGAAGCGGCGCTTCCACCGGGCGAGCATTATCCGTTGCAGCCCTTGGTGGAAGGCAGCACTATGCGGCCAACCAACAGCTGCATTGTGATCGAGCATGACCACCGAAATCGCTTCCGCCCATGACATCTTCCCGCACATCCGCATCGTCATGGGCATGGTGATCGGGCTTGGTGTCGCCCGCCTGCTGTCGGGGGTGGCGCGCATCGTCCAGCATCCCGGCCAGTACAAGCTCTATACCGTGCATCTGGCCTGGGTCGTCTCGGTGCTCCTGATGCTGGTGCATTTCTGGTGGTGGGAGTTCGGCCTCTACGCCATCGAAACCTGGACCTTCGGCAAATATTTGTTCATCATCTTCTACGCGATCACGCTGTTCCTGCTGTGCGCGCTTTTGTTTCCCGATTCGATGCTGGACTACACCAGCTACGAGGATTTCTTCTATTCGCGGCGGGCGTGGTTCTTCGGCCTGCTGGCGGCGACCTACCTGCTCGACGTGGTCGACACGCTGCTGAAGGGGCCGGAGCATTTCGCCCGCTTCGGCAGCGAGTATCTGTTCCGCACGCCGGTCTTCGTCGTGCTCTGCATCATCGCGATCCTGGTGCGCGACCGCCGCTTCCACATCGCCTTTGTCACGGCGGCGCTTATCTACCAGATATCGTTCATCCTGCGGCTCTTCGACACCATCGTCTGAACGAACGTGATGGTCTAGCTTGTTGGAGAAAGGCAGGGTTGGACATGTACAAGGCCGTCGGATCGCGCGTGTGCGGGCACAAGCAAATGGGAGATCCATGAAATGAAACTCAACCTCAACACCGACTTCACCAAATTCCCGCGCGCCGTCTCGGTGCTGTCCGCCGGCGCTGCCGGAACCACCCTACCGTCCGCCCGGGCCATTCTCGCCCATGACGAGCGGCATCTGCGCCGCCGGGCCATCGAACTTGCCGACGGCGGCAAGGTGCTGGTCGACCTGCCCGAACCCGTCGCCTTGAACGATGGCGACCGGCTGGTGCTGGAGAATGGCGGCCATATCGAGATCATCGCGGCACCGGAAGAGGTCTACGACATCCGCGCCCGCGATGGCGTGCATCTGGCCGAACTCGCCTGGCATATCGGCAACCGCCATCTCGCGGCAGGCATCGAGGCCGGACGCATCCTCATCCTGCGCGACCATGTCATCAGGGCGATGCTGGAGGGGCTCGGCGCCACGGTGAGCGACGTTTCCGAACCGTTCAAGCCGGTGCGCGGCGCCTATTCCGGCCATGCTGGGCAAAGCCACGATCACGGCCATGCGCATGCCCACAGCCACGCCGAAGCGCACAGCCATTCTCATGGCGAAGCGCATTCCCATTCGCACAGTCATGCCGGCCATCACCACGATCATGACTGACCAGCCTTCGAACATCGCCCTGCTGCGGCTGATGGCGTGGCTGTCGCCTGCCTTTCCGGTCGGCGGCTTTTCCTACAGCCATGGTCTCGAGCGGGCGGTGCATGACGGGTTGGTTGCCGATGCCGGGAGCCTCGCCGGCTGGCTGGAGACGTTGGTCGAGATGGGCTCGGGCTGGAACGACGCCGTGCTGTTCGCCGAGAGCTGGCGCCGAGCATGCGGCACCGGTGATCTCGATGAAGTGGCGGCACTCGCCGAAGCCCTGGCCGGCTCGCGCGAACGCCATACCGAGACCATGCTGCAGGGTGGAGCCTTCCTCAAAGCGGCGGCCGCCTGGCGTAATCCGGTGCTGGAGCGCCTGCCGGCCGAATGCGCCTATTGCGTCGCCGTCGGCGCCATTGCGGGTGGCAACGGCATCGCGCTTCAGGATGCGCTGTCAGCCTTCCTGCAAACCTTCTTCTCCAACCTTGTGCAGGCAGCGATCCGGCTTGGCATCGTCGGCCAGAGCGGCGCGACCACGTTGTTAGCCGGCTTCGAGCCGCTGGCCCTGGCGACCGCAAGCCGCGCCGCGCGCTCGACACTCGACGATCTCGGTGGCTGCGCCTTCGTCTCCGATGTCATGGCGATGAAGCATGAAACCCAATATTCGCGACTGTTCCGCTCATGATTTTTCTCGCCTTCTCGCTATCCTTTGTCCTGCTGCTGATCACCGTTCTGCATGTCTATTGGGGCCTTGGCGGCATCTGGCCGGGCCAGGACGCAGCCTCCTGCGCTCGCGCCGTGGTCGGCTTTCGCGGCGTCGATGAGATGCCAACGCCGTTTGCCAGTTTCGCCGTTGCCGCGTGCTTGTGCCTGGCGACACTATGGCCGCTGGCGCTCATGGGAGTCTTCGCTTCACCCTTCCCCAAGGAGGGTCTCGCCGCCACGTCGCTGCTCATCGGTCTGGTGTTCCTGGGGCGCGGCATAGCCGGCTTCACGCCATGGTGGCGGCGGCTGACGCCGGAACAGCCTTTCGCGCGGCTCGATGTCCGCTATTATTCGCCGCTGTGCCTGTTGATCGGGCTCGGCTTTGCCATCCTCGCCATCACGGAGTTTCCCGCATGACACAGACAAATGGTCCGCTGCGCGTCGGCATTGGCGGCCCGGTCGGTTCGGGCAAGACGACGCTGACCGAAAAACTGTGCAAGGCGCTGCGCGACGAGTTTTCCATCGCCGTCGTCACCAACGACATCTACACCAAGGAAGACGCCATGATGCTGGCGCGGCTGCAGGCGCTGCCCGAGGACCGCATCATGGGTGTCGAGACCGGCGGCTGCCCGCATACCGCGATCCGCGAGGATGCCTCGATCAATCTGCAGGCGATCGCGCAGATGAACAGGAAGTTCCCGGACCTCGACATCGTCTTCATCGAATCCGGCGGCGACAACCTTGCCGCCACCTTCTCGCCGGATCTCGCCGACCTGACGCTCTATGTCATCTCGGTCTGCCAGGGCGAGGAGATTCCGCGCAAGGGCGGGCCGGCGATCACCCGCTCCGATTTCCTGGTCATCAACAAGAGCGATCTGGCTCCTTACGTCAACGTCAATCTCGATGTCATGGAGAGCGACGCCGGCCGCATGCGCGGCAAGCGGCCGTTCGGCTTCACCGACCTGTCGCGCGGCAAGGGTCTGCAGGAGGTGATCGATTTCATCGTCGAGCATGGCGGCCTGCGAGCCGGCGCTGCCGCTGCCAGCACGGCGGCGTGAGCATCCCTGCACCAACCAAAACCGGTTGCGGGAATGGGCTGGCCACGGCATTCTTGCCGAAACCGGAGAATTTTTCGATGAGCCTTGCCCGTCTGCAAAAGGAAACGCTGACCAACCTGCCCTACTATGAGGAGCGCGTCGATCTCGCCTGCGCCTTCCGCTGGACGGCGCGGCTCAACATGCACGAGGCGGTGGCCAATCATTTCTCGCTGGCCGTCAACGATGAGGGCACACAATTCCTCATGAACCCCAACCAGGTGCATTTCTCGCGCATCAAGGCGAGCGACCTTCTGATGATCGATGCCAACGATCCGGAAACGCTCTCCGGCCCCAATGCGCCCGACCCGACGGCGTGGGGGCTGCATGGCGCCATCCATCGCAATGTGCGTCACGCGCGCTGCGTCATGCATGTGCACTCGATCCACGCTACGGTGCTGGCATCGCTCGCTGACTCGACATTGCCGCCGATCGACCAGAATTCGGCGATGTTCTTCAACCGCCATGTGGTCGACGCGCACTATGGCGGGCTGGCCTTCGAGGAGGAGGGCGAGCGCTGCTCGCAGCTTCTCGTCGATCCCAAGGTCAAGGTGATGGTGATGGGCAATCACGGCGTGCTGGTCATCGGCGACACGGTCGCCGATGCCTTCAACCGCATGTTCTATTTCGAACGCGCCGCCGAGACATACATCAAGGCGCTGTGGACCGGCCGCCCGCTGCGCACGCTTTCTGACGCGATCGCCGAAAAGGCGGCGAGCGAGATGGACGATTACCCCGGCCAGGCCGAACGCCATCTCAGCGAGTTGAAGGCGATCCTCGACGAGCAGGAACCGGTTTATCGGAGCTGAGGACCCTTCTCCCCGTCACTATACGGGGAGGCGGTTTTCCTCAGAGCCCCAGCTCTTTCCCCAATTCCTCGGCGCTGTTGATGACGATGGCGCCGGGCGGGCCTTCCATCGGCTTTTCCGGCCAGAAGATCGTCTTCATTCCCGCCGCCAGTCCCGCCATGGCACCCGGCCAGCTATCGTCGATCGCTACCGCCTGCGCGGGGTCGACATCGGCCAGATACGCTGCGCGCAGGAATGGCTCGGCATGCGGCTTGCCTTCGCGCACGTCGTTGCGGCTAATCGTCTTCATGCCGGGGTAGATCAGGCCGACCATGCTCAGATTGGCGTCGACGATCATCCGGTCCGAATTCGAGACCACGGCCTGCTGGATGCCTCTTGTACGCAGCTCGTTGAAGATCTCGATCGCGCCGGGGCGCGGCTTCAAGCTCTCCACCAGCGGCAGGTAGTGTTCGTATTTGCGCAAGATCCAGTCGTCGAAAGGCAGGTCCAGGCCGAACTCGTCGCGCATCATCTCGTAGACCGGCCAGGCGGCGACGCCGAGCACGCGCTCATGCAGATCGTCCGGCGGGACAAGGCCGACATTGCGCATCGCCGCCACCAGGGCAGCTTCGTGCAGCGGTTCGCTGTCGACCAGCGTGCCGTCCATGTCCCAGAAAACCGCTTTCGGCGTCATGCGAGGCTCCTTTTTGCCATCCCTTAAAGGGTTTGAGCCGGGAGATAAACCTTCGGAGCGCAAGAACGTGCCGCCTGCCGGGACCGCAGCCAAGTCTCTTGGCGAGACAGACATCGTGGGGAGACGAGAAACTGGGCCGTGCCTACGCCGAGGGACAGCAAGCAATTGCCCCCGAGATTTGACAATTGCGCAGCAGGCCGTTCCCTGCGAAAGTGGGCATGGGCCGCTCTCATGACCGGCGGTCTCGGGAGGCAGGACTTTGAATAGCCGGCAGGATGGTGGCAGCAACAGGCTGGACGATGCGGCACGCGCCGGCTGGCTTTATTATGTTGCCGGCAACACACAAGACCAGATCGCTTCGACGCTTGGCATCTCGCGGCAAACGGCGCAGCGGCTGGTATCGCTGGCGGTGTCGGAGGGCTTGATCAAGGTTCGCGTCGACCATCCGATCGCCAACTGCCTCGATCTGGCGGCACGGCTGAGATCGCGCTTTGCGCTCGATCTGGTCGAAGTGGTGCCGAGCGACCCCAACTCGTCCTCGACCACGATCGGCATCGCCGAGGCCGCTGCCGCCGAGATCGAGCGGCGGTTGCGTTCACCGACGCCGATCGTCATGGCGATCGGCACCGGGCGCACGCTGAAGGCGGCGATCGAGCAGCTGCCGCCGATGGAATGCCCGCAACACAAGGTGGTGTCGTTGACCGGCAACATCTCGCCGGACGGTTCGGCCGCCTTCTACAATGTCATCTTCACCATGGCCGACAGGGTCAAGGCACGCTCCTTCCCGATGCCGCTGCCGGTCATCGCCTCGTCGCCGGAGGAGCGTGAAATGCTGCTCAACCAGCCGATGATCCAGCCGACGCTTGCGCTTGCCGCCGAGGCCGACGTCACCTTCATCGGCATCGGCGACCTCGGCCCCAAGGCGCCGCTCTACGAGGACGGCTTCATTTCGGAGAGCGAATTGAAGGCGCTGCAGAAGGCCGGCGGCATCGCCGAGATCGTCGGCTGGGTGTTCGATAGGGAAGGCCGCATGATCGAGGGCATCACCAACGATCGGGTGTCGTCGGCGTCGCTGCCGTCACGCGAGAAATCGCTGGTCATCGCACTTGCGATGGGAGAACGAAAGCTGCCGGGCATCCTGGCGGCCGCGAACCGGCGGCTGATCAACGGCCTCATCACCGATGAACGGACCGCCGCCGCGCTGCTCGCCAGCATCTGACCGGAAGCACAACTGATTTGCGATAAAACCAACCGCGCTAGCTGTGCCGCCCGAAAGGGTCGTTGCCATCGAGAAAACCGAGATCGCGCTGCAGATGCGGCGACAGGTCCCTGATGTCGAGATGTGCCCGTTTTTTGGCTGCGAACCAGCCGAATCCATCCGTCAGCCACGAAAACCAGCGATGATCGGGTGCTGAAGTGCATTTTTGCTGCGCCATGGTCATGATCGTCAACCTTCGCTATCCTGAACCCGAATGACGGGTTGACTGGAAATGTCGGTCTTGACGGCGGCCTTTGCCAATCGAACGTCGATAAGGACCCATAAGGAGGCTTTATGCCGGACCTCAGCTCTCGGCAGGTTTCACAGCTTCCGCCGCTGCAGGCGATCCGGGTGTTCGAAGCGGTGGCGCGGCATCTTTCCTTCACCAAGGCGGCCGAGGAACTTGCCATGACGCAAGCGGCGGTCAGCTATCAGATCAAGGTGCTGGAGGAACGGGTCGGCGCGCCGCTGTTCCTGCGCCGGCCGCGCCAGATCGCACTCACCGAGGCTGGACAGCGCCTTGCGCCAGCGGTCAGCGAGGCCTTCGCCATTCTCGGCCAGGCCTATGCGGCGGCGCGTGGCGGCGCCGACGGATTGCTGTGCGTCACGACGGTGCTGACCTTTGCCTCGAACTGGCTGGCGCACCATCTGGGCTCATTCCAGATCGCTCATCCCTCCCTTGCCGTGCGGCTCGAAACATCGAGCCGGCTGACGGATTTCGCCCGCGAGGATGTCGACCTCGCCATCCGGTCGGGCGGCGGCAAATGGCCGGGGCTGGAAGCCTACAAGCTGCTCGATGCCGATTTCACGCCGATGCTGAGCCCGAAGCTCGCGGCAAGCATCGGCGGCGTCAGGGAACCGGCGGACCTGTTGCGGCTGCCGATCCTCGATCCCGGCGACATCTGGTGGACGCAATGGTTCGAGGCTGCCGGCGTGCACTCGCACGATCTCGCCAAACGGCCCGGCAGCAGCATGGGCGCGCAGGCCTATGAGGCCAATGCGGCGATCGCCGGTCATGGCGTCGCGATCCTGACCAGGGCGCTGTTCAAGGCGGAACTTGCCGGTGGGCGCCTGATCCAGCCTTTCGATCTGGTTGGCGACGACGGCCATGCCTTTTGGCTGGTCTACCCCGAAGCGCGCCGCAACGTGCCGAAGATCCGTGCCTTCCGCGACTGGCTGCTGGCCGAGATCGCCTGCTGACCGGCAGGCTTGCGGGCTGCACCTGGCCTCGCAGATCCATCCGCTGTTGCCGCACTGTATCCGGCCGGGACGCTCTTCGTCCTGGCAATTTCCGCTCGTCCCGGCCTGCGGTGTCGCCCGGGTGCTGCGCTGCAGCATCGAATCCGACTTGACATAATTCACGCCAAGTGAGTAATTGCCCAAAGCCAAGGCAAATGCTCATCTTGGTTCAAGGGAGGAATTTGATGAAACTTCGCACGCTCACCCTGGGCTTGTTGTCGGCCAGCACGCTTGCGTTCGCCGCACATGCCGAATCCATCACCATCGCCACCGTCAACAATGGCGATATGGTCCGCATGCAAAAGCTGACCGAGGACTTCACCAAGGCGAACCCCGACATCCAGCTCAACTGGGTTACGCTCGAAGAGAATGTGCTGCGCGAGCGCGTCACCACCGACATCGCCACCAAGGGCGGCCAGTACGACGTGATGACCATCGGCACCTATGAGGTTCCGATCTGGGCCAAGCAGAGCTGGCTTTTGCCGCTCGACAAGCTCGGCGACGACTACGACGCCAAGGACATCATCCCGGCCATTGCTGGCGGCCTTTCGGTCGACGGCAAGCTCTATGCCGCGCCCTTCTACGGCGAAAGCTCCTTCGTCATGTACCGCAAGGACCTGATGGACAAGGCCGGGTTGAAGATGCCCGACGCGCCGACCTGGGACTTCATCAAGCAGGCCGCCGACAAGATGACCGACCGCGCCAATGGCGTGAACGGCGTGTGCCTGCGCGGCAAGGCCGGCTGGGGCGAGAACATGGCTTTCCTGACCGCCATGTCGAACTCCTTTGGCGCCCGCTGGTTCGACGAGAACTGGAAGCCGCAGTTCGATCAGCCGGAATGGAAGAACACGTTGCAGTTCTATGTCGACCTGATGAAGGCCGACGGCCCCGAGGGGGCTTCCTCCAACGGCTTCAACGAAAACCTGGCGCTGTTCCAGCAGGGCAAATGCGGCATGTGGATCGACGCCACGGTCGCCGCGTCCTTCGTTTCGGACCCGAAGAACTCCACCGTCGCCGATAAGGTCGGCTATGCGCTGGCGCCCGACAATGGCCTGGGCAAGCGCGGCAACTGGCTGTGGGCCTGGTCGCTGGCCATCCCCGCCGGCACGCAGAAAGCGGATGCCGCCGAGAAGTTCGTCTCCTGGGCGACCAGCAAGCACTATGCGGAGCTCGTCGCTTCGAAGGAAGGCTGGGCCAACGTTCCTCCGGGCACGCGGTCCTCGCTCTACGCCAATGCCGAGTACCAGAAGGCCGCTCCGTTCGCCAAGATGACGCTGGACTCCATCAATGCCGCCGATCCGACACATCCGACGGTCAAGCCGGTGCCCTATGTCGGCGTCCAGTTCGTCGCCATCCCTGAGTTCCAGGGCCTTGGCACCACGGTCGGCCAGCTCTTCTCGGCGGCGCTTGCCGGCCAGTCGAGCGTCGACGACGCGCTGAAGCAGGCCCAGGACGCTGCCACCGCGGCAATGACCGAGGGCGGATACATCAAGTAAGGCTCCTCCCGGTGCCGACTGCCGGTCGCCTCCTTGACCGGCAACGGCCGCCCGAGTTCCCAGTTCGGGCGGCCGCCTTTAACGCCTTTTGAAAATTCCGTCTGACCAGTGAGGGTGACCGTCATGGCTACTCAGCAGACCCGTTCGCTTGCCCGTTTCATGATGGCGCCATCCGTGGTGCTGCTGTTCGTCTGGATGATCGTGCCGCTGGTCATCACCATCTGGTTCTCCTTCCAGCAGTACAATCCGCTCAATCCGATCCGCGACGGCTTCGTCGGCTTCTCGAATTACGCGCTGTTCTATTCCAACCCGGCCTTCCTGCAGTCGATCCTCAACACGCTCACCTTGGTGGTCAGCGTGCTCCTGATCACGGTGATCGGCGGTATCCTTCTGGCGCTGCTGATCGATCAGCCGATGTGGGGCCAGGGCATCGTGCGCATCCTCGTCATCTCGCCGTTCTTCGTCATGCCGCCGGTGGCCGCATTGGTCTGGAAGAACATGATCATGCACCCGCAATACGGGGTGTTCGCTGATATAGCCCGCTTCTTCGGGGCCCAGCCGATCGACTGGTTCGGGCAACATCCGATGCTGGCGATCATCGTCATCGTCGCCTGGCAGTGGCTGCCCTTCGCGACGCTCATTCTTCTGACCGCGCTGCAGTCGCTCGACGGCGAGCAGAAGGAAGCCGCCGAGATGGACGGCGCCGGCTTCATCAGCCGCTTCATCTATCTGACGCTGCCGCACATGTCGCGCGCTATCACGGTCGTCATCCTGATCCAGACGATCTTCCTTCTCTCGGTCTATGCCGAGATCCTCGTCACCACCAATGGCGGCCCGGGATACGCCTCCACCAACCTGCCCTTCCTCGTCTACCAGAAGGCGTTGCTGGAGTTCAAAATCGGCCAGGCATCCGCCGGCGGTGTGATCGCCGTCATTCTCGCTAACATCGTTGCCTTCTTCGCCATGCGCGCCGTCGGCAAGAACCTGGACAAGTAAGGGAGGCTACGATGGCACGCTCAGTCACCACCCGGCACAAGACGATCGCGACGGTTGCCGCCTGGATCGTCGCCCTGCTGATCTTCTTCCCGATCCTCTACACGATCATCACCTCGTTCAAGTCGGAGCAGGAAGCCATCCAGGGCTTCAGCATCATCCCGTCGGGAACGTTCGAGAGCTATACCGAGGTCCAGGCGCAGAGCGGCTACTTCAAGTTCTTCTTCAACTCGGTGCTGCTCTCGGTCGGCTCGACCATCCTGGCCCTGCTGGTCGCCATACCGGCGGCATGGTCGATGGCCTTCTCGCCGACCAAGCGGACCAAGGACATCTTGATGTGGATGCTGTCCACCAAGATGATGCCGGCGGTCGCGGTGCTGTTCCCGATCTACCTGATCTTCCGCGACACAGGCCTGCTCGACAGCCGCATCGGCCTCATGATCATGCTGATGCTGATCAACCTGCCGATCGTGGTGTGGATGCTCTACACCTATTTCCGCGAAATCCCTGGCGAGATCCTGGAAGCGGCGCGCATGGACGGCGCATCGCTGTGGAACGAGATCGTCTATGTGCTGACGCCGATGGCGGTGCCGGGCATCGCCTCGACAATGCTCCTCAACATCATCCTGGCCTGGAACGAGGCGTTCTGGACGATCCGGCTGACGACGACGGAAGCCGCACCCCTGACCGCCTTCATCAGCTCGTTCTCAAGCCCGCAAGGCCTGTTCTGGGCCAAGCTTTCGGCCGCCTCGACGCTGGCCATCGCGCCGATCCTGATCATGGGCTGGTTCAGCCAGAAGCAGCTGGTGCGCGGCCTGACATTTGGTGCGGTGAAATAACGGAATTGCCCGAAGCAATCGGCAGAAATAACCCCTCGGGGAGGAAACCATGGGAAACATCACGCTCAAGAACGTCTCTAAATCCTTCGGAGCGACGTCCATCATCCCCGGTCTCGACCTGGTGATCGAGAATGGCGAGTTCGTCGTCTTTGTCGGCCCGTCGGGTTGCGGCAAGTCAACGCTGCTGCGCCTGATCGCCGGGCTCGAGGACACCAGCGGCGGCTCCATCAACATCGACGGCCGCGACGTCACCGGCGAGGCACCGGCCAAGCGCAAGCTCGCCATGGTGTTCCAGTCTTACGCGCTCTATCCGCACATGACGGTGGCCAAGAACATCGGCTTCCCGCTGAAGATGGCCGGTGAGGACAAGGCGACCATCGACAAGAAGGTGGGAGACGCGGCGCGCGTGCTCAACCTGACCAACTATCTCGAACGCCGGCCCGGCCAGCTTTCAGGCGGCCAGCGCCAGCGCGTCGCGATCGGCCGCGCCATCGTGCGTCAGCCGACCGCCTTCCTGTTCGACGAACCGCTGTCCAATCTCGATGCGGCACTGCGCGGCACCATGCGGCTGGAGATCAGCGAGCTGCACCATCAGCTCAAGACCACCATGATCTACGTTACCCACGATCAGGTTGAAGCGATGACCATGGCCGACAAGATCGTCGTGCTGAACGCCGGCAACATCGAGCAGGTCGGCTCGCCGATGGAGCTCTACAAGACGCCGAAGAACCTGTTCGTCGCCAGCTTTATCGGCTCGCCGAAGATGAACCTGATCGAGGGCGCGCCGGCTGCCAAAAACGGCGCCAAGACCATCGGCATCCGTCCCGAACACCTGGAGATCTCGACCACGGCGGGCGAATGGAAGGCGGTCGTCGGCGTCGCCGAGCATCTCGGCTCCGACACCTTCCTGCACGTCCAGGCCGACGGCGTCGGTCCGCTGACCGTGCGCGCCGACGGCGAACTCGGCGTCCATCACGGCGACACCATTTACCTGACACCAGACAAGGCCAAGCTGCATCGCTTTGGCGCCGACGGAAAGGCAATCTGAACATGCGACTGGCCGGCAAATCCGCGCTGATCACGGGTTCGGCCCGCGGCATCGGCAGAGCCTTCGCCGAAGCCTATGCCGGCGAAGGCGCAACCGTCGCCATCGCCGACATCAATCTCGAGGCTGCGCAGAAGACCGCCGCAGAGATTGGCGGCAAGGCCTATGCGGTCAAGCTCGACGTCACCGACCTCGCCTCGATCGAGGCGGCAGTGAAAGCCGTCGAGACGAAGACCGGTGGCCTCGATATCCTGATCAACAACGCCGCCCTGTTCGACCTGGCGCCGATCGTCGAAATCACCAGGGCAAGCTACGACAAGTTGTTTTCCGTCAATGTCGCCGGCACGCTGTTCATGTTGCAGGCAGCCGCCCGCTCGATGATCGCGCGAGGCAAGGGCGGCAGGATCATCAACATGGCGAGCCAGGCCGGACGGCGCGGCGAGGCGCTGGTCGGCGTCTATTGCGCCACCAAGGCCGCCGTCATCTCGCTGACCCAGTCGGCGGGGCTCGACCTGATCAAGCACCGCATCAACGTCAACGCGATTGCCCCTGGCGTCGTCGACGGCGAGCACTGGGATCATGTCGATTCGCTGTTCGCCAAATATGAGAACCGGCCGAGGGGCGAGAAGAAGAAACTGGTCGGCGAGGCGGTGCCGTATGGCCGCATGGGCACGGCACAGGACCTCACCGGCATGGCTGTGTTTCTCGCCAGCAGCGACGCCGAATACATCGTCGCCCAGACCTACAATGTCGATGGCGGCCAGTGGATGAGTTGAGGGCGGGGGACGGCCTCTGCTCCTCGTCCCTCCGCGGGGAGCAGAGGCCGACTTCAGCGGGCGCGTAGCAAGTGCCACCCCTTATCCTCTCCCCGACGGGGAGAGGAGCGTAACGAAGGCCGAAACCCGGCCAAAGGGTAAAACAGATGACCGTGAAACTCTCGTCCTCTAACCTTACCAAGCTGCCCGCCAACGTCGCAGGTCCGAAGTATGACCGCGCGACGCTGAAGGCCGGCATCGTGCATTTCGGCGTCGGCAATTTCCACCGCTCGCATCAGGCCGTCTATCTCGACGATCTGTTCAATGCGGGCATCGGCCATGACTGGGCGCTGATCGGTGCCGGCGTGTTCGACGGTGAAAAGATCGGCCGCGCCAAGCTGGAAGAGCAGGACTGGCTGACCACGGTGGTCGAGCAGGACTCTGGCCATATGAATGCCCGTGTGACCGGCGCGATGATCGACTTCCTGAGGCCCGGCTATGCTGCCGCTATCATCGAACAGCTTACCGACCCGGCGATCAAGATCGTTTCGCTGACCATCACCGAAGGCGGCTACTTTATCGATCCGGCTTCCGGCGTGTTCAACCCGACCCATCCCGACATCGTTGCCGATGCGCAGCCCGGCGCCACGCCGAAGACGGTGTTCGGCATCATTCTTGCCGGGCTGGTGCGCCGCCGCGATGAAGGCACCGTGCCGTTCACCGTCATGTCGTGCGACAACATTCCCCACAACGGCCATGTCACCTCGGATGGCGTCATCGGCCTGGCCCGTTTGATCGACGAGGATCTGGCGAACTGGGTCAGCGAGCATGTCGCCTTTCCGAACGGCATGGTCGATCGCATCACGCCGGCCACCACCGACCGCGAGCGCGGCATCCTGGCCAAGGATTTCGGCCTCGAGGACAACTGGCCGGTGTTCTGCGAGCCGTTCCGGCAGTGGGTGCTGGAGGACCATTTCACCGATGGCCGGCCGCCGCTGGAAAAGGTCGGCGTGCAGTTCGTCAAAGACGTTGCGCCTTATGAACTGATGAAAATCCGCATCCTCAATGGCGGCCATGCAGCGATCGCCTATCCGGCCGGCCTGATGGACATCCATTTCGTGCATGAGGCGATGCAGGAGCCGCTGGTGAGCGGTTTTCTGGCCAAGCTCGAACGGGAAGAAATCATCCCGACGGTGCCGCCGGTGCCGGACACGGTTCTGGAAGACTATTACCAGCTCATCGAGAGCCGCTTCTCCAACCCGAAGATCGGCGACACGGTGCGCCGGCTCTGCCTCGACGGCTCCAATCGCCAGCCGAAGTTCATCATCCCGACCATCGCCGACCGGCTGAAGGCTGGGAAAAGCGTCGCCGGCCTGGCGCTGGAATCGGCATTGTGGTGCCGCTATTGCTTCGGCACGACGGACAGCGGCGCCGTCATCGAGCCCAACGACCCGAGTTGGGACCGGCTACAGGCGACGGCAAAGGCAGCAAAGGACGCTCCCGCCGCCTGGCTCGCCATGGAGGACATCTATGGCGATGTCGGCCGCGCAACGGCGTTTGTCGAGGCCTTTGCCCATGCGCTCAACGTGCTGTGGGCGAATGGCGCGCGCGCCACGCTGACGCGCTACCTCGCCGGCAAGCTCTGAGAGCCATTCTCGGCCATGACGCCTGAACTGGTCATTTTCGACTGCGATGGCGTGCTGGTCGACAGCGAGGCGCTCTCCGTCTCGGCGCTGCTCGGCATGGTCAGGCTTGCCGGCGGCAGCGTCAGTGAGGATGCCGCCTACGAGCATTTCCTCGGCAAGAGCATGAAAAGCGTGCGCGAGATCCTCGGCCGCGACTTCGGGCTCGATATCACCGACCTGCACCTGACCGAGATGCGCGTCGAATTGATGCGCAAATTCCGCGAGGAGCTGAAGCCGATCGCCGGCGTCAAGAAGATGCTGCCGAAGCTTGGGCTGCCGTTCTGTGTCGCGTCCTCGGGCACGCTCGACCGCATCCGCTACGCGCTCGACGTCACCGGATTGCTTGGGCTGATGGAACCGCACCTGTTCAGTGCCACCATGGTGGCCAAGGGAAAGCCCGCGCCGGACCTGTTCCTGCATGCCGCCGCCAGCATGCGGGCCCATCCACGCAAATGCCTCGTCATCGAGGACAGCCCGGCCGGCATCATTGCCGCGCGGGCGGCGGGGATGCGCGTGTTTGCCTTCACCGGCGGCTCGCATGCCGGCAACCCGACCTTGAAAGCGCGGCTTGCGTCGAGTGAACCGGACTTTATATTCGCTGACATGCTGCAATTGCCCGATCTGATTGCAGGCCCGGGAGCGAGAGACAGAGCATCTTGACGAAACAGTTCGTTTGCGCGGTCGATGTCGGCACCGGGAGCGCTCGCGCGGGCATTCTCGACACCAACGGCACCTTGCTCGGCCGCGCCGAGCGGCCGATCGCCATGAACCAGCCGAAGCCCGATCACGCCGAACATGATTCGCGCGATATCTGGTCGGCCGTCTGCGCCGCCGTGCGCGCTGCCCGCGAAAAGGCCGGCATAGCTGCCGAGGAGGTCGTCGGCATCTCCTTCGATGCCACCTGTTCGCTGGTGGTGCGTGACCGGCAAGGCGGCCAGCTCAGCGTCTCGACCACGGACGACAAGCGCTGGGACACCATCGTCTGGCTCGACCACCGCGCCATCGCGGAGGCCGACGAATGCACGGCAAGCGGCCATGCCGTGCTGAATTACGTCGGTGGCGTCATGTCGCCGGAAATGGCGACACCGAAGCTGATGTGGCTGAAGCGCAATTTGCCGGAGACCTGGAATGAAGCCGGCTATTTATTCGATCTCACCGATTTCCTGACCTGGCAAGCGACAGGTTTGCTGGCCCGCTCGCAATGCACGCTGACCGCCAAATGGACCTATCTGGCGCATGAAGAGGCCGGCTGGCGGCGCGACTTCTTTGCGCTCGTCGGCCTCGGCGATCTTTTCGAGCACGGCAATTTGCCGGAAAAGGCCAGCCCGGTCGGCGCTTATATTGGCCAACTGACCGCCCAGGCAGCGGCCGAGCTTGGGCTGAGCGAGAAATGCCGGGTCGGCGCCGGCGTCATCGATGCCTATGCCGGTGCGCTTGGCGTGCTCGGCGGCTTTGCCGGCGACCAACAGGACATCGGCCGGCATTTGGCGCTGATCGCCGGCACGTCGAGCTGCGTCATGGCGATGTCACCGGATCCGCAGCCCTTCGCCGGCGTCTGGGGTCCCTATTACGGCGCGGCGCTGCCCAGGCTGTGGCTGTCGGAAGGCGGCCAGTCGGCGACCGGCGCCCTGCTCGACCACATCATCCGCTGGCACGGCGCCGGCGGCGAGCCGGATGCCGCCATGCATGCGAAGATCGCCAGGCGTGTCGCCGAGCTGCGCGCCACCGAGGGCGACAACCTTGCCGCGCGGCTGCATGTGCTGCCCGATTTTCATGGTAACCGCTCACCGCTCGCCGATCCGCATGCCGTCGGCGTCGTCAGCGGGCTGACGCTGGACTCCTCCTTCGACAGCCTGTGCAAGCTCTACTGGCGCACCGCCGTCGGCATCGCGCTCGGCGTGCGCCACGTGCTGGAGGCGCTGAACGAGAACGGCTATCTGATCGATACGCTGCACGTCACCGGCGGCCACACCAAGAACCCGCTGTTGATGGAGCTCTATGCCGACGCCACCGGCTGCACGGTGATCGAGCCGCTGGCCGACGAGGCGGTGCTGCTCGGCACCGGCATGATCGCCGCCACCGCGGCCGGGCTGTTTCCCGACCTCAACGCGGCCTGTCTTGCCATGCAGCAAGGCGGCAGGAAGCGCGCGTCGAACCCGAAATCATCAGGGCGTTTCGACCGCGACTACAAGGTTTTCCTCGAGATGCACCGCCAGCGGCGGATGCTGGACGCGATCCGCTAGAGCATCGGGGCCGGTCCCTGGCTCAATCCGTTCCCGTCCCTCCTCTCTTGCCTTCATGTCGCGTTTCGTCCAGAAGCTGACGCAAACGCCGCGAAACCGAAGGTTTTGCCGTTTGACATGCGGCTTCCGGCTTTAATGCCGACGCGCCGTAGCTGGAAAGAGCGGAACAATGTCTGCGATCGAAGCCGGCGCTCGCGCGCCGGAAAATCTTTGGCGTCAGGAAATCAGGGCGACGCTGGCGCTCGCCTGGCCGATGGTGCTGACCAATCTCGGCCAGACCGCGATGACGGCCACCGACGTCATGATGATGGGTCGGCTGGGGCCGGATACGCTGGCCAGTGGCGCGCTTGGCGCCAACCTCTATTTCATGCCGCTGATCTTCGGCCTCGGCCTGATGCTGGCGACATCGCCGATGATCGCCACCGAGCTTGGCCGCCGCCGCTATTCGGTGCGCGACCTGCGCCGCACCGTGCGCCAGGGCCTGTGGCTGGCGATCCTGATCTCGATCCCGATCTGGCTCGTGCTTTGGCACGGCGAAGGCATTCTGCTGGCCATGGGCCAGGAACCGGCACTGGCGCATCAGGCCGGCATCTATCTGCGCTGGCTCGAATGGGCGGTGCTGCCCTTCTACTTCTATATTGTGCTGCGCTCGTTCATCTCGGCGCTGGAGCGGCCGGGCTGGGCGCTGGTCATCGTCTTTGTTGCCGTCGCCTGCAATGCCTTCTTCAACTGGGTGTTCATGTTCGGCAATCTCGGCGTGCCGTCGATGGGCATTGCCGGGTCGGGCCTTGCCACCTCGCTGTCCTCAACGCTGATGTTCATCGGCCTGGCTGCCGTGGTGATGCTGGAGAAGAAGTTCCGCCGTTATCGTCTGTTCGGACGGTTCTGGCGATCGGACTGGCCACGCTTCAAGGGCCTGTTGCGGCTCGGCCTGCCGATTGCCGGCATTCTCGCCTTCGAGGTGACTATCTTCAATGCGGCCGCCCTGCTGATGGGCCTGATCGACGCGGATTCGCTGGCCGCGCACGCGATCGCCATCCAGATCGCCTCGATCTCCTTCATGGTGCCGCTTGGCCTCAACCAGGCGGTGACGGTGCGCGTCGGCCTTGCGCATGGCGCCGGCAATCCGCAAGGCGTGTCGCGCGCCGGCTGGACCGCCTTCGTCATCGGCGTTTCCTTCATGGCGCTGATGGGGCTGGTGATGATCCTGTGGCCGCATCCGCTGATCAGCGCCTTCATCGATCTGAGCAATCCGGCCAATGCCAGGGTGATCGAACTTGCCGTGTCGTTCCTGGTCTTCGCGGCGCTATTCCAGGTCTTCGACGGCGCCCAGGCGGTGGCCGCCGGCATGCTGCGCGGCCTGCACGACACCAAGGTGCCGATGATCTATGCCGCGATCGGCTATTGGGGCGTCGGCCTGCCGCTTGGGGTGCTGCTCGCCTTCCATTTCGGCCTGCATGGCGTCGGCATCTGGATCGGCCTGTCGACGGGGCTGGCCGTGGTGGCCGCGCTGCTGCTGGCGCGCTGGCTGCGGCGCGACCGACTGGCGCCGCCGCTCGCGTTCGGGCATTGAAACAGGACGGTTGGGCTCGGCGGCTGTTGTCCTGTGGACGTTGGCTCATTGAACGACGTCTTCAGAACTCCCTCGAAATCCGGCGCCGCGCTGGAGGCGGTCAGAATGTCGGCGGCGTGTTGACCCAGAGGATGCGGACCGTGGTCGAACCGATATTGCGGTAGCCGTGGCCGAGTTCGGAGTTGAAATAGAACGCGTCGCCTGCCTCGAGCGCCACCACGTTCGCCTCGACCAGCAATTCGACGGAACCTTCGAGCACGTAGCCGAACTCTTGTCCCTTGTGGCTGATCAACTCGGGGCTGCCGCCGCCGGCCTCGATCACATGAACGTTGATCTGCAGCAGATATTCCGGACCGGACGGCACCAATTGCTCGAGCACGACATGGTTGCCCGAACGCCGATGTCCCGTCTCCATGTGCGGACGCTCGTTCTGCCGCAAAACGAACACTTCCGAGGCATTGTGCTGCAGCGTGCCGAACATCGCGTTCATGTTGATGCCCAGCGCCTGCACCAGCCGATGCAGAGCCGCCATCGAGGGCGTCGCCCGGTCGTTTTCGATCTTCGAGAGATAACCCTCTGTCAGCCCGATGCGGGCGCCGAGCTCTTCCAGGCTGAGGCCAAGCACCTGTCTGGCATGGCGCAGCTTGACGCCGATCCTCGGGGTTCCGTTTCTGTCGCGCATGTCAGGTCCGCGTCTTCATCCAGTCCGCCAGCTTCGCCAGCAGGAAATCGACTTCCGCCTCGGTGTTGTAATGAGCCAGCCCGATGCGGACGACACCGTTGCGGTCCGCAAGCCCCAGCCGCTTGATTGGCTCCAAACCGTAATTGTGACCGTGCCAGAGATAGATGCCTTCCTCTGCCATCGCCTTGGCGATATCGGCGGGATCGGTTCCGTCAACGGTGATCGACACGGTAGGCACACGGCGCGCCAGCGCCGCCACATCGGATATGCCCTGGATCAAGACGCCATCAATTCTGGACAATCCGGCAATCAGCCGTGCTGTCAGGACACGCTCATAACGGTCGGCGACTTCAATGCCGGCGACGATGCGCTCCCGCCGCGTCGCCTGCGGGTGGACGTTGCCGAAGGACTGTCCGAGCCAGGCATAGTGCTCGACGGCGCCAAGCACCCCGGCAAGCGCCTCGCGGCTTGTCGTTCCCGTCTCGAATTTTCCAGGTGGCGTATTGGAAGCCGCGCGCACCTTATAGGCGGTCAGCGCCTGCAGCAGATCGAAACGGCCCCACAACACCCCGTGATGCGGTCCAAAAAATTTGTAGGCCGAGCAAACCAGGAAATCACAGCCGATCTCCTGGACGTCGATCACCCCATGCGGCGCGAACTGCACCGCGTCGATATAGCTCAGCGCCCCGATCGCGCGGGCGCGCTGCGCGATCCGCTTCACGTCGTTGATCGTGCCGGTAACGTTGCTGGCATAGCCGACGGCGACCAGCTTGACGTCCTCGTCGATAGTCGCCTCCAGCGTCGACAGGTCGAGTTCGAAGGTTTTTGGATCGAGGTCGATCCAGCGTACTTCAAGCCCCCGATCCTCCGCCAGCATCAGCCAGGGTGCGACGTTGGCGTCATGATCCATGCGCGTCAACACGATGGCGTCGCCGGCGTTCAGATCGCGGCCGATGGCGCGCGAGACGGCGAAAGTCAGAGTCGTCATGTTCTGGCCGAACACCACCTCGCGCCGGTCGGCGGCATTGAAGAAATCGGCCATCGCCTGATGCGCGTCGTCGACCATCGCCTGGGCCGCGAGTGAGGTTTCGAAATAGCCACCAAGATTGGCGTTGGTTTCGATCATGGCACGCGTCATACGCTCGATCGAACGGCTCGCCATCTGGGTTCCCGCGGGATTGTCGAAGAAAATCCGCTTCTTCGGCTCGGCACCTCTCGCCATCGCCGGAAAAGCATCGCGGACTGTATCTATATCCATGTCTGAATTCCGTGTCTGATGATCGTTGTGCGGCGGCCCCTCGACCGCCGCCAGCAGCGGCTTCACGCGTTCAGCCGGCCGCTTCATGGATGGCGACAGCGCGAGCCGGGAAGCCAGATCCGGCCTTTGGCTTTGGCCAGCTTGCCATTATCAACGCGCCGGCTTCGGGCACCTTGTCGAGATTGGCCAAGAGCTCGATCTGCCAGCAGTCGCGCGACAGCACATAGTATTCCAGGCTTGCGTCACCTGCGGAAGTGGCACGGCCGGGATCAGTGTCCATGCCCTCGTGCCCGATCGCAGCAACACCGCGGCGTTCCAAAAGTTCCTCCAGCACCGGCTTCGACCAACCCGGCGCATGCGAGATACCGTCGGCCGACTTGTTCCGAAATGCCACGGGGTCCGGCCAGCGCGGCCACCAGCCGGTGCGAAGTGCGACAAAACACTTTTCCGGGATACGGCCGTTCCGCGTCTCCCAGGCCGAAATATCGTCGAGCGTCGGCGTCGCGTCGGGATCGGCGGCGACCCTGTCGCTGATGTCGAGGATGACCAGCGGCAGAAGCATCTCCGCCACCGGCAGTTGGTCGATCGAGCGGCCGCCGTCGATGAAGTGCACCGGCGGATCGACATGGGTGCCCCACTGTCCGACGAAGGCGTAGTGGTGGACCTGGAAGGCATCGCCCTTCGAAAAATCGAGCAACGCACTGCGCTCCTCGTCCGGGAAGGCCGGGAAATGCGGCTGACCCGGATGAAACGCATGCGTCAGGTCGGTGAAGGTCGCGGCGGAGAGCCGCGACCTGTAGATGTCCCAAAGGGAGCCCGGAGTGGACAAGATCACGGCTCCGCGACGAAGGTCGGTGCCGCTTCACTTGCCAGGACAAGCTTGCCGTCCTTGACACCAATGACCGAGACCGACTTGTCCGGCACCGAAATGCCCGGGCGGTAGGTGATCGTGCCGGTCACGCCGTCGAGCCCGGACGTAGCGGCCAGCGCGTCACGGATCTTGGCCGGATCCGGCGCACCGGCACGCTTGATCGCGTCGGCCATCAGCTTGACCGAGTCGTAGCCGAGCGCAGCGAACGCGTTCTCCGGGGCATTGCCGACCGACTTGGTGTAGGCGTCGATGAAGGCCTGCACCTTCGGGGTGGCGCCCTCACCGATATAGGCGTGTGTAGTGAAGTAGGTGTCCTTGGCCGCGTCGCCGCCGACCTGGATCAGCAAGGGCGTGTCGTAGCCGTCGCCGCCGACCACCGGCAGGTTGATGCCGGCCTGGCGCATCTGCTTCAAGATCAGGCCGATTTCCTCGGCATTCGACGAGGCATAGACGAAGTCTGGCTGCGGCGACAGCGCCTTCAGCTTGGCGATCTGCGCGGTAAAGGTCTTGTCGCCGATCTTGTAGGTGTCGCGCTCCAAAATCTTGCCCCCGCCATGCTCGTAGGCGGTGACGAAGTAGTCCGACAGCAGCGTTGTGTATTCAGTGCCGATGTCGGTCAGCAGGTAGGCGGTTTTGCCGTTCAGCTTGTTCAGCGCAAATTCCGCGCCAACCGCAGCCTGAACGTTGTCGCCGAAGGCGGCGAGGAAGATCTCGTTGCCGAGCTGGCTCGGCAATTTCGGCGAGGTCGCGCCTGGCGTTATGAACGGTATCTGCGCCGTCTGGACCTGCGGTCCGATGGCCAGCACCGAGTCGGAATCGGCGAAGCCGATGATGCCGACGACCTTGTCGCTGTCGATCAACTGGCTGGCGACGGTCGAGATCGTCGTCGAATCGCTCTTGGAGTCGTAGATCACCAGTTCTATCTGCTGGCCGAGCACGCCGCCGGCGGCGTTGATTTCGCTCGCTGCCAGCTTGGCGCCATTCAGCATCGGACCGTCGAGCGAGGCCTGGATGCCGGTCAGGTTTGCCGGATAGCCGATCTTGATGGTGTCGGCAGCAAGTGCCGTGCTGGCCGAGGCAAGCGCGAAGAATGCGCCAAGTCCCAGGCCGATGGTACCGCGTCGAGTGAGTTTGATCATCGTTTTCGTTCCTCTGTCTGGTTCACCGTTGCCGATCTTTGGGTTGATCCGAACATAAGTTCCCGGTCCCCCATGATCCCCTTCGGCCGGAAGATCATGACTAGAATGAAGATGAAGCCGAGCACGATCTGGCTGGCGCCAAACAGGGCCGGCACCGCGAAATCGCCGATCGTGAAGCCGCGTTCGACCGAGCGCAGGATCTCCGACAACAGCGAAACGCAGATGACGCCGACCACCGCGCCGGTCAGGGAGCCCATGCCGCCCAGCACCAGCATTGTGATCAGACTCATCGTCAGCGCGAAGTAGAACGTGTTCGGCGAAAACGAGCCGAGATAATGCGCATAGAGCGACCCGCCGACGCCCGAGAAGAACGCGCCGATGACGAAGGCGATCAGTCTGGTCCGCAACACGCCGATTCCGACAGCGCTGGCCGCGATCGTGTCGTCGCGCACCGCCTTCATGGCGCGCCCGAAAGGCGAATAAACCAGGCGTGCCAGAACGAACACCGTGATGGCGAGCCAACCCATCACCCAGGGCAACGTCGTCTCCAGCGGCACGCCGGTAAACGTGCGGGCGCCTCGGGTGAAATCCGACGCATTGATCAGCACCACGTTGACGATAATCAAGAATCCCATCGTCGCCACCGAAACGAAATAGCCCGACAGGCGCATCAAGGGATAACCGACGACCACCGCAAGCAGTGCCGTCAGAACGCCTGCCACCAGCGTCGCCGGCAGGAAGGGGAGGCTGAAAGCATGCAGAAACCCCGGCAGATGCGGCAGCAGTGCCATCTTCTGCTGCACCGGGATCGACAGGATCCCCGAAATATACGCGCCGGCGCCGATGAAGCCGACATGACCGAGCGAAAACACGCCCGTAAAACCGTTGCTCAGCGACAGCGCCAGCACCAGGATTGCATTCAGCGCGATCAGCAGGATAATCCGGACGAAATAGTCGCTCAGCACGTGCGGCGCACCGAAAGCGACAACTGCTCCCGCCACCACGGCGACGAGGACGAGGAGTGTGATCCGCGCTTCCCGGCTCACAGCTTTATCTCCCGGTTTGGCTGGAGCAGCCCGCCCGGGCGCACCAGGAGAAAGGCGATCAGCACGGCGAAGACGATTGCGTCGCGATAAGACGAGACGCTGCTCGGCAGGAATGCGACGATGAAGATCTCCAGCGCGCCCAATATGTAGCCGCCGACCAGGGCGCCCGCGATCGACCCGAAGCCGCCGATGATTGCCGCCACGAAAGCCTTCAGGAGCGGCGTGAAGCCCATCTGCGGCTGCACCACGCCGGCCTGCGCCGCCCACAAAATACCGGCGAGGCCGGCATAGGCGGATGCGACGATGAAGGCGACGATGATCAGCCGGTTGACGTTCAGACCGACAAGGTGTGCCGCCGACATGTCCTCGGCTGCGGCGCGCATGCCGAGCCCAGTCGTGGTGCGCGTGATAAACCAGCCGAGGAGCAGCAGCGACACGAAGGTCAGCGCGATGGTCAGGAGATTGATGCTGGTGAAGGTGATGGCGCCGTTCGACATTTCCCAGGAGGTGTTGAGAATATCGGGGAGTGGAAAATTGCGCGGCGAGGAGGTGAACACCAGGATGCCGACATTCTCGATGATGTAGGTGACGGCGAGGCTGGTCAGCAGTCGCGCGACGTCGGGCGCGTCGCGGATCGGGCGATAGGCGATGCGTTCGATGAGGAAGCCGGCGACGGCGGCCGCGGCGATGCCGCAGATCACGGCGACCGGGAACGGAACGCCGATGCCGACCAGCAAGGCAACCCCGAAGGCACCTACCATCATGACGTCGCCATGCGCGAAATTGGTGAGCTTGAGGACGCCGAAGACGATCGACAGACCGACCGCCACCAGTGCGTAGAGGCTGCCGAGGCTCACCGCATTGACGATCTGCTGCAGGATATAGTCCAGCTGGGTCATGTTGCCGCCCCGAGATATGCCTGCGCCACGCGTTCGCTGTCGCGCAGTTCCGCGGACCGGCCAGACAGCGCCACCTGGCCCGTGCGCAGCACATAGGCGCGGTCGGCGAGGTCCAGCGCGAGCGTGATGTTCTGTTCCACCAGAAGCATCGTCATGCCCTGGCGCTTCAGTTCGGCAAGCGCGCTGAAGATGTGGCGCACCAGCAGCGGCGCAACGCCGAGCGAAGGCTCGTCGAGCAGCAGCAGGCGCGGCGCCGCCATCAGCGCGCGCGCCAAAGCAAGCTGCTGCTGTTCGCCGCCCGACAGCGTCCCGGCCAGCTGCTTCAGCCGCTGCTTGAGAATCGGGAACAGCATGAACATGCGCTCGCTGTCTCTGAGGATGGCATCCTTGTCGGTGCGGGTGCAGGCGCCGAGCCGCAGATTGTCAGCCACCGTCAGGCCGCCGAACAGGCGCCTGCCCTCCGGGCTCTGCGCGATGCCCAGACTTACGATGCGCGACGGAGCGACACCTCCAATCGGCTTGCCATCGAAGATGATCCTGCCGCCGCGCGGCCGCGACAGGCCGGAAATGGTGCGCAAGGTCGTGCTCTTGCCGGCGCCGTTGGCGCCCACCAACGCCACCACCTCGCCGGCATGGACGTCGAGCGAAATGCCCTTCAGCGCACGCACCGCGCCGAAATTGACCTCGAGGTTCTCGACACTGAGCAGAACGGGGCTAGGCGTGGCCAAGATACGCCTCCCGCACTTTCGGGTGTTCGCGTACCTGCTCCGGTGTTCCGACGCAGATCACCTCGCCAGTCGCCAGCACCTGGATGCGTTCGCACAGCGCCATGATCAGGTCCATGTCGTGCTCGACAACGACCACCGTTACGCCATAGCGGTCACGGATCGTCCGGATCAGCGCTGCCAACACCTTGGTCTCGTTGGAATCAAGACCGGCAGCGGGCTCATCGAGCAACAGCAGTTGCGGGCCGGTCGCCAACGCACGCGCAATCTCCAGCCGCCGCTGATCGCCGTAGGGAAGATCCGCGGCGACCCTGCCGGCCTGATCTGTCAGGCCCATGAGGTCGAGGAGTTCGTCGGCCTTCTGCCGGGTCGCGGCCACCCGCTCGCGATAACGCCGACCGCGCAGCACGGTATCGGCGGCGCCGACAGGATGGCGCAACTGCGCCGCCGTCAGCACGTTCTGCGCGACGCTGAGGCTGCCGAACAGGCGAGAGCCCTGGAAGGTGCGGGCGATGCCCATCGCGACGATCTGCGATGTGCGCAGGCCGACGATCGACCGGCCCTCCATCTCGATGCTACCGGAATTCGGCTGGGAGAAGCCGGTGATCAGGTTGAAAAGCGTGCTCTTGCCCGAGCCATTCGGCCCGATTACCCCAATGATTTCACGTTCGTGGAGCTCGATGGAATGATCACGCAGGGCAACTAGCCCTCGAAAGGCTTTTGTCAGCCCGACCGTCCTCAACAGCACTCGACTCGACTGTCTATCCACCCGCCGGTTTGCCCCTGTCCCTCGCCGCCCCGTTCGGCCCGGTCAAGCTTCAAATGGACAATTCGAACGGCAAGATGTCAAGTCCTATTCCCAAGAGGAAAGCTGTATGCCTGCCTCGGCTCGACCGTTGCCGCGACAGCACCGGCATCGATGCAGGGCCTGCAGTCCAGCGCGCCAGCGCTCGCTTCTCGAGCCTGCGCGCATAGTGCGTGGGCGCAAGGCACGAGACGAAGACGATCGGCGCCACCGGCCCGTAGACCTTGGGCGTCCTCGGACCGCGCTTGTGCTAGCTTGTTATCTGTTCGGCGACAGCTTCTTCGAGGCCGGCTGCGGCCTGGGCGGCGAGAGCGCGCGCCGCCGCCTGTGAATCGTAGAATTCCTCGAGCGCATGAACCCTGCCCCACCGCAGCGTGAACACGTGGAGACCACGGTTGACGTAGGACGTATCGCCATTGAGCAGGGTAGCGGTGCCATCCCACTGGGCAAACACGGTGGTATGCCAGGGCCAGCCCTTCACCCACACGTGGTTGACCGTGAGATGGAGAGTGGGCAGAACACGGCCGAGGCGCTCGAACCACCGGCGCAGGGCTTGCTTGTCGTGACGCTCGCCACCAAGCGCGTGTGCGCCACCAACCCGGTGATGGACATGCGGCGCGATGGCCTTCACCGCCGCATCCCAGCGATGGTTGTTGACGTCGTCGAAGCTCTGCCGGATCGATTTCTCGACAAAATAGCTGTAAAGCATGTGACCTCTCTCCAAACTTATCGGTGGCGCGCCGTTCCGACGCGAGACCCCGGCCAGCATCGCTCGGCCGCGGCCTGCGCGTCAGGTCAGGGCATTGTCGCGTCGGCTCGCAGGGATGTGTCCGTCTCGGTCGAGACCGTCACCTCCTCACCGGACCTTGAGAACGCGTAGAGCGAGCCCGGGTGGCCAGGTATGGAAAACGCCACGGAGTCACTGTTGGCGAGGCCCATGACAACCCGCAGCGGATCACCCCCGGCCTTCGGTGCGAAAGTGGCGGTGACCTCAAGCAGGTCGCCGCGCGGAACGTAGTAGGCCACCATGTCCAGGTGTCCCTGGTGCAGGCTACCGCCTTCGATCGGGCGCCCGATGGTGGCTTCCTCGGCAAGAGCCGGGGTTGCAAGAAACAGCGCCGCCAGCAGCGAGGCGCCCAAGGTTTTGCGGATCATCTCATTTGTCCTTTTTTAGATTGCGTTCACCCTCTATATAGGGTATAGATTACGAATGCAATCTAAAAAAGGAGATGACGATGCGTGTAAGTCGCACTCAGGCCGCGGAAAACCGTGAGACCGTGATCAATGTGGCAAGCCGGCTTTTTCGGGAGCGCGGGTTCGACGGCATCGGCCTCAAGGATCTGATGAAAGGGGCCGGGCTGACCCAGGGCGCCTTTTACAAGCAATTCGAGTCGAAGGACGATCTGGCGGCGCTGGCGTCCAGGCGGGCTATGGAAAGCGCCACCCACAAATGGTCGGCCGCGACCGCGGCAAATCCCGGGAACCCGCTCGACGGGGTGATCTCATTCTACCTCAGCATGGATCATCGCGGAGAAAAGATGGACGGCTGCCCGGTCGTTGCGCTCGGCTCGGATGCGGCCAGGCAAGGTGCCGAGGTGAAGGCATCATTCGAAGCCGGCATCAAGGCGTACCTCGGGATGCTCGGCGGTTGGGTTGGCGAGGGCGACAGCGAAAAGACCGGCAACAAGGCAATGGCCGTTCTCTCGACGATGGTCGGCGCGGTCGTGCTGTCGCGGGTAGTCAACGACCCCGACCTTGCGCAGGCTTTTCTGGATGCGGCGGCCGATCAGGTTCGCGAAGCAGTCGCTACTTGAACGGCGCGAGCAGCGCCAGCACAGCAAGGATAGGAGAGCAGATGGAACGGATTGTCGTCACGGGCATGGGTGCGGTCACGCCCCTTGCCGCCAATGTCGAAGCGTCCTGGTCACGCCTGCTTGCCGGCCGGTCTGGCGTTCGCAGGCTTCCTGACGATGTGGTGGGAGAGCTGCCGGCTAAGATTGGCGGCGTGGTTCCCTCCCTGGGCGAAGACCCCGAGGCTGGTTTCGATGCCGATGCCGTCCTGTCCGCGAAGGATCAGCGCAAGGTAGACCGGTTCATTCTCTTCGCGCTGGCGGCGGCGGAAGAGGCGCTTGCGCAGGCGCAATGGAAGCCTGCCTTGGAGACGGATCGCCTGCGCACGGCCACGATCATCGCTTCAGGTGTCGGCGGGTTCCCGGCCATCACCGAGGCGGTGCGCACGGTGGACCTGCGTGGCGCCCGCCGCCTGTCTCCCTTTACGGTGCCGTCCTTCCTGGTGAACCTCGCGGCGGGCCACATCTCGATCCGTCATGGCTTCAAAGGTCCACTCGGCGCACCGGTGACGGCGTGCGCGGCGGGCATCCAGGCGATCGGCGACGCCGCCCGCCTGATCCGCGCCAACGAAGCCGACATCGCCGTGTGCGGCGGAACGGAAGCGTGCATCAATACCGTCAGTCTCGGCGGTTTCGCCGCCGCTCGTTCTCTTTCAACCGGCTTCAATTGGGCACCGGCTCAAGCCTCGCGCCCTTTCGACACGTCGCGGGACGGCTTCGTCATGGGCGAAGGGGCCGGCGTGCTGGTCATCGAGGCGTTGAGCCACGCGTTGGCGCGCGGCGCAAAACCGATTGCTGAGCTCGTCGGCTACGGCACGACGGCGGATGCCCATCACGTCACCTCCGGGCCAGAGGACGGCGACGGCGCGCGCCGGGCCATGCAGATCGCGATTGCCCAGGCAGGGATTTCGCCACGCGACGTTCGTCATCTCAATGCGCATGCGACCTCCACGTCAGTCGGCGACCTGGGTGAGATCGAAGCGATCAAGAGCGTGTTCGGGCGCGATTTCGCGATAGCCGTCAGTGCCACGAAATCGGCGACCGGACACCTGCTCGGAGCGGCCGGCGGGCTTGGTGCGATCTTCGCAATCCTGGCGCTCAGGGATCAGGTCGCCCCGCCAACCCTCAACCTGGGCGAGGCCGATCCGGCCGGCGACGGAATCGACTTCGTCGCAAACGCACCCCGCCACATGGAGACGGAGTACGCGATCGCCAATGGCTTCGGCTTTGGCGGCGTGAATGCCAGCGCCCTGTTCAGACGCTGGAACTAGCGGTGGCCAGACGCAGTCATGACCGACGCCCTTTGCCCCGGCCTATCTCAATGCTTTTCCCAATCCGATCCAACGCAAAGAAGGATATGATTCCATGAACAAGACCAATCCCGGCGTCGCCCTTGTCACAGGGGCATCTTCCGGCATCGGGCGCGCTACCGCCGACGCCTTGCTCGGCGCCGGCTTTCGCGTCTTCGGAACCAGCCGTCGCACGGCCTCACAGCAATCCGCCGGCGTGACCATGCTGACCTGCGACGTGACCGACGACGCGTCCGTCGCGACAATGGTCGATGACGTTCTGGCCGCGGCCGGACGCATCGACGTGCTTGTCAACAATGCCGGCATGGGCCTGTTTGGCGGCGCGGAGGAGTCCTCGACCGCCCAGGCCAAGGCGCTGTTCGACGTGAACGTCTTCGGCGTCTTGCGCGTGACCAACGCGGTGCTGCCGGCAATGCGGCGCCAAGGGAAGGGCAGAATCGTAAATTTGAGCTCGGTACAGGGGTTCATCCCCGCTCCCTATTTCGCGCTTTACTCGTCGACCAAACACGCCATCGAAGGGTATTCCGAGTCGCTCGATCACGAATTGCGCCCCTTCGGCATTCGCGTTTCGCTGGTGGAGCCCGCCTATACCCGCACATCATTCGAGGACAATCTTGCCGCCCCCGACCGGTCGCTCGAAATCTACGACTCCGCGCGCGCCGGGATGACTATGTCAGTGCGGAAATCGATGGAAAAAGGCGATGCGCCCGAAGTGGTCGCCAAGACCATTTTGGCAGCAGCGACCGATCCCGCGCCGAAGAAACGCTATGCGGCGGGAAAAATGGCGCGCCAGGTCAGTTTCCTGCGCCGTTTCGTCCCCGCATCCGCATTCGACAAGAGCCTGCGCAAGCAGCTTGGGTTGCCGGTCTGAAATCGGGCGCTGCCTTGGCGCGTCAGCGAGCAGCCGCCTGTTTCTCGAGCCTGCGGGCGTATTGCGTCAGCGGAAAGCACATAACGAAGAAGATCAGCGCCACCAGCCCGTATACCTTGAACGGTTCGAAGGTCGCATTGTTGATGGCGTTGGAGGTCCGCACCAGCTCCTCGAAGCCGATGATCGAGGTGAGCGCCGTCGATTTGATCAGCTGCACCAGGAAGCCGACCGTGGGTGCGCGGGTGATCGAAAACGCCTGCGGCAGGATGATCAGCCTGAGTTCCTGCAGATAGTGCAGGCCGAGGCTGGCACCGGCGTCCCATTGGCCGAGGGGCAGCGCCGCGACGCCAGAGCGCCAGATTTCGGCGAGATAGGCGCTGGCGAAGAAGGTGAGGCCGAGCGCCGCCGCCGTCCAAGGCTCGATGCGCAGACCAAGCATCGGCAGGCCGAAGAACATCAGGAACAGCTGCATCAAGAGCGGCGTCCCCTGGAACAGGGCGATGTAGCCGGAGGCGACACGCCGGCTCCATTTGTTCTCAGCGATCCTGAAGAACAGCACGATCATGCCGACGATGCCGCCGCCGATAAAGGCGGCCAGCGATAGCAGCACCGTCCAGCGGGCGGCGAGCAGTAGGTTGCGGACGATGTCCCAGAAGGTGAACTCGATCATGACACACCGGCTCCGAGCGCGCGGCGCCCGCCTGACACCAGCAGCCGGCGCAAGGCCATCGACAGAGCGAGATAGACCAGCGTCACGACGAAATAGGTCTCGAAGGAGCGGAAGGTGCGTGCCTGCAGCATGTCGGCCTCGTAGGTCAGCTCACGCACGGCGATCTGCGACACGACGGCGGACTCCAGCATCATGATGACGATCTGGCTGGTGAGCGCGGGGTAGATGATCTTGAGCGCCTGCGGCAGCACGATCTTGACGAACACCTGGCGTGGCCGCAGCCCAAGCGCCAGCGCTGCTTCCGTCTGCCCGCCGGGCACGGCGTCAAGCCCGGCGCCGACGATCTCGATGGTGTAGGCCGCCATGTTGAGCGTCATCGCCAGCATGGCGGCCAGGAGCGGGTCGAGCCGGACGCCCAGGCTGGGCAGCCCGAAGAAGATGAAGAACAACTGCACCAGGAACGGCGTGTTGCGCATCACCTCGACATAGCAGGCGATTGCCCGCTTGAGCAGCACCGGGCCGTTTCGCCGCCCCGCGGCACCCAGGATGCTGAGCAGCGTTCCGGCCAGCGTGGTCACGGCGATCAGCAGGATCGTCGTGGCCGCGCCATGCGCGATGTCGCCCAGGGCACCCGGGAGCCAGCCAAAGGCCACGGAAACTCAATCCTTGAGATTGTCGGGATTGAGCGGCGTCTTCAGCCAGGCTTTCGAGCTTTCGTCCAGCTTGCCGTCGGCCAGCATCTTGGCGACCGCATCGTTCACGGCCTTCTTCAGGCCGTCTTCGTTCTTGTTGAGGCCGATATGCGAGGGCGAGGTCAGAAGCTGGAACTTCTGCTCCGGCTTCAGTGCGTCCTGCTTGGCCAGCACCTGCGCGCCGACATCGTTGCCGACGACCATCAGCTGCGTCTGGCCGGAGATGAAGGCCTGGATCACCGAATTGTAGTTGTCGAAGCGCTTTATGTCGGCCGATGCCGGTGCTGCCTCGGTGAGCGAGGTGTCTTCCAGCGTGCCGCGATTGACGGCGATCGACTTGTCGGCGAGGTCTTCCTTGCCTTTGACGGCAAGCGCTGCCGGACCGATCACGGCGATGTAGTAGGGCGCATAGGCAGCGGCGAAGTCGATGACCTGCTCGCGTTCCTTCGAATAGCCGACGCTCATCAGCAGGTCGACGCGATGATCGTTCAGATACGGGATGCGGTTCTGGCCGGTGACGGCGATGGGATTGAGCTTCACCTTGAGCGTATCGGCGATGTATTGCGCGACATCCATGTCATAGCCCTTGAGGCTCATGTCGGCGCTGGCCGAGGAGAAGGGTGGAAAGTCGGCGAAGACGCCGACATTGATGGTGCCGGCCTTGGTGATGTCCGCCAGCGCATCGGCGCTAGCGGCCTGAACTGCGAGGCCGAAACCGGCCGTGCCGAGCATCAGCACGGCGGCGATGGAGGCAAATGTCTTACGGATTGTCATTGTCATTCCCCTGTCTGGAAGCTTTGTTTGTTCGGGTCGGCCGCCGGCTTCAGCGCGGCGGCCGCCTTTGCTTTTCTGAAAGTCAGGCGCCCTTGCCTGTGATTGCCGGGCTGAACACCATCAGGCTCAGTATCTCGAACAGCACCTGCGCCGCAGCGTGCGCCGTGTTGGTGGTGGCGTCGTATTGCGGCGCCACCTCGACGACGTCGCCGCCGACGATGTTGAGACCTTTGAGGCCGCGCAGGAGTTCAAGCACTTCGCGCGTCGTCAGCCCGCCGACCTCCGGCGTGCCGGTGCCCGGCGCGAAGGCCGGATCGACGCTGTCGATGTCGAAGGAGACATAGGTCGGGCCGTCGCCGACGATCTTGCGCGCCTTCTCGATGATCGCCGGAATGCCGAGGCCGGTCACCTCCTCGGCATGCACCACGGTCATGCCGGACTCGTAGCTGAACTCCCACAGATATTCGGCCGAGCCGCGAATGCCGATCTGGATCGTGCGCGTCGGGTCGAGCACGCCGTCAAGCACCGCGTTGCGGAACGGGCCGCCATGGTGGAACTTGGTCATGTCGAACAGGCCGCTGGTGTCGCAGTGGGCGTCGATATGGATCAACCCCACCGGAGCTTTCTTGCCGACGGCCTTCAGGATCGGATGGCTGATCGAATGGTCGCCGCCGATCGACAGCGGAATGACCCCTGCATCGACGATCTGGTTGGTGCGGCGCTCGATATCCTCATGGCTGGTCTCAAGCCGGTAGCGGCTGCGGAACGGCGTGTCACCAATGTCGGCGACCCTGAGCTCATGCGTCGGCGCGCATTCCAGCACGTGATTGTAGGGCCCGATGCGCTCGATGGCGCGCAACGCCCTTGGCCCGAAGCGCGAGCCCGGGCGGTTGGTGACGCCGAGATCCATCGGCACGCCGATCATCGCCACCTGCAAATCGCCGAAATCCGGATTGTCGGCCGATATTTCGCGGTAGGGCGCGGCAAGAAAGGTCGGGATGCCTGAATAGGGCGCCAGCCGCGTGCCGCTCTTGGAGAAGATCTTGTCGGCGACCTTGCGGAATTTCGGGTCGAACATCTCGCCGCCATGGCTTTCACCATATTTGCGACGCAACGCATCGAGCTTGCCGCGATCGTATCCCATGTCCGCTCCTCCTGGGCTGATGCAGTGCCGGCGCGGGTGACGCCTGCGAACCGACCGTCATCCGGCCGGGCCGCTGTCCCGCTGGCTGCCTGCAGATTTCATGTCTTGATGCTGTTCTAAACTCAAGTGTCTGGCAGTGGCATTGAAAAATCAATTGATATTGTTAGGGTGTTTTCTGTGAGAAAATCTCACAACAAAGTGGTACCATGACCAAGCGCCTGCCACCGCTCAATCCGCTGCGCGCCTTCGAGGCAACGGCTCGCCATGGTTCACTGACCAAGGCGGCCACTGAGCTGAACGTCACGCATGGCGCCGTCAGCCACCAGATCAAGGCGCTCGAGCAGTCGCTCTGTGTCAAGCTGTTCGAGCGGGTCGGCCAGCGGGTCAAGCTGACACCGCATGGCGCGGAGCTTCTGCCGGCGGTGTCGACCGCGTTCGACGGCATCGCCGCCGCCACCCAGCGCATGACAAGGCCGGCGAGCAGCGGCACACTTTCGGTCTCCTGCGTGCCGGCGCTACTGTTGCTGTGGATGACACCGCGGCTCGGCAGTTTCATGGCGCAATACCCCGACATAAGGCTGACGCTTATTCCTTCCAACGATCCCAAGGATTTGCGGGCGCCCAATATCGATGTCTGCGTGCATTATGGCGACGGCAGCTGGACCGATTGCTGGATGCGCAAATGGTCGGGCCTCGAACTGTTTCCCGTGGTCAGCCCGACCTTGATCAACAACCGGCCGATCCGCAGCGTCAGGGATCTCGCCGATCATGTCTTCCTGCATGGCGATGACGGCCGCGAATGGCACACCTGGCTGGCTGCCGCCGATGCGCTGGACCTGGAGCGGGGCCGCCGCCATCACCTCGGCGATGCGCGTATGGCGACCGAGGCAGCGGTGCACGGCCATGGCGTGGCGCTGGGCGACTCGGTGACGGCAAGCGCGCTGCTGGCCAGGGGCATGCTGGTCGCGCCATTCAGCCTGTCGGTGCCGGCGGTCGACGATTTCTATGTCGTCTGCCGCAACGAGATGCGGGCGACGCCGATCGTGCAGGTGTTCATCGACTGGCTGTTTGCCGAGAAAGCGGGGGACGACGGGCGCGCCGACGCCCCTGTGGCCGGCCGCATCGTCAGCCGCCGCAAGCGTCCGGCGCTCAGGGTGATGGGCGGCAAATCCGCAAGCTGATGCCGGGCTGCGCGCCGCCGCATGCAGGCAGCTCTTTTTGTCGGGCCAGCCTGAAAGCGGGCAGCGTTGCGGCCGATTCGATGCTATGAGGCCTGTCGCAATTGTGGATGGCAGGCAGCGAAGGCGGTGTTGAAACATGGCTAAGACCGATATTGCGCGGCGCGTCTACAACCACACCTGGAAGCTCGACCCGATCGTGCGCAGCCTGCTCGACACGGATTTCTACAAGCTTTTGATGCTGCAGATGATCTGGGGCATGTATCCCAAGGTCGACGCAACCTTCTCGCTGATCAACCGCACGACCTCGGTGCGCCTTGCCGACGAGATCGACGAGAGCGAATTGCGCGAACAACTCGACCATGCCCGCACCTTGCGCTTCTCCAAGAAGGAGATGATCTGGCTCGGCGGTAACAATTTCTACGGCCGCAAGCAGATCTTCGAACCGGAATTCCTCGCCTGGCTGGAAGGCTTCCGGCTGCCCGAATACGAGCTGTCGAAGTGCGACGGGCAGTATGAACTGACCTTCAGCGGGCCGTGGATGTACACCACGCTGTGGGAAATCCCGGCGCTCGCCATCATCAATGAACTCCGATCTCGCGCGGCGATGCGGGCGTTCGGGCCTTTCGCGCTCGACGTGCTCTATGCCCGCGCCAAATCCAAGATGTGGGCCAAGACCGAGCGGCTGAAGGCGCTGCCCGGCATCCGCATCTCGGACTTCGGCACGCGCCGGCGCCATTCCTTCCTATGGCAGCGCTGGTGTGTCGAGGCGTTGAAGGAAGGCATCGGCGAGGCGTTCACCGGCACCTCCAACGTGCTTCTGGCCATGGACAACGACCTCGAAGCGCTCGGCACCAACGCACATGAACTGCCCATGGTGTTTGCCGCGCTTGCCGACTCGGAAAAAGAGCTGAGACAGTCGCCCTACAAGGTGCTGCAGGACTGGCAGCGCTACTATGGCGGCAATCTCTTGATCGTGCTGCCCGACGCCTTCGGCACAGCCTCATTCCTGCGCGATGCGCCGGACTGGGTGGCCGACTGGACGGGCTTTCGCCCCGACAGCGCGCCGCCGATCGAAGGCGGCGAAAAAATCCTGTCCTGGTGGCGCGACAAGGGCAAGGACCCCAAGCAGAAACTGCTGATCTTCTCCGACGGGCTCGAGGTCGAAACCATCGAGGAGACCTATCGCCACTTCAAGGGCAAGGTGCGTATGTCGTTCGGCTGGGGCACCAATCTGACCAATGATTTCGAAGGCTGCGCGCCGACGGAAACCAACAGCCTCGACGCCATATCGCTGGTCTGCAAGGTCACCGAGGCCAATGGCAGGCCAGCGGTCAAGCTGTCGGACAATCCGGCCAAGGCGACCGGCGATGTGAAAGAGATCGAGCGGTATCTCAGGATTTTTGGCGAGAAGGACCGCGTGGAGCAATTGGTCAAGGTGTGAGGGTGCCGGGGTTCTTGGATAGGCCGAGTTCCTTGGCGCCCCCCTCTGTCCTACCGGACATCTCCCCCTCAAGGGGGGAGATTGGACTTGGTCTCTGCTTTCGCCAATCTCCAACGCTTGAAGAATGGCGCCAACAGGCCGTTCTGCCGATCTCCCCCCTTGAGGGGGAGATGTCCGGCAGGACAGAGGGGGGCCTCGTAGAGCACTGCCATCAGCTGTTGGCGTTATTATCTGCGGCGTTGTTTGCCCTCCTCCCCACCCCAGCCTTCGCCCATGCCTCCGACCGTGGTCATGTCCTGCTGCTGCCGACCGGCTATTATCTCGCCGGCGGCGCTTTCGCAGTGGCCGTCAGCTTCCTCGTGCTGGCCCTGCTGCCGCCCGTGGCTCTCGACAAATTCTGGCGTCGGCGCTTGCAACTCTTCACCATCAGCGACGGCGCCCGCACCGCCGTCAGTCTGATATCCTTTGCCGGCTTTGCAATTCTCATTGCCGCCGGCCTGTTCGGCAGCCGCGACCCACTCTCCAATCCGCTGCCGCTGCTGATCTGGACACTGATGTGGGCCGGCCTCACGCTGCTGCAGGGCGTCTTCGGCGACCTCTGGTCGTGGCTCAATCCCTGGTACGGGCCCTGGCGTCTGATCTCACGTCTCTTGCGCGCGGGCGATGAAGGGATACCGCGGCTTCCCCGATGGCTCGGTTGCTGGCCAGCGTTCATCCTGTTTTTCGCCTTTGCCTGGTTCGAACTCATCGATCCGGCGCCCGACGATCCGGCGCGGCTGGCATATGCTGCCGGCTTCTATTGGCTGCTCACCCTCATTGCCATGCTGGCATTCGGCTATCGCGGCTGGAGCCGCGGCGGAGAATTCCTGACGGTCTTCTTCTCCATGGTGGCGCGCTTCGCGCCCATCGAGCGCAACGACGCCGGCCGGCTCGCGCTCTGCTGGCCCGGCGCCAAGCTGCTTGCCGCCGAACCGTTGCCGCCCAGCGGCATCGCCTTCCTGTTGCTTGCGCTGTCGTCGGTGTCCTTCGACGGCCTGTCCAAAACCTTCTTCTGGCTCGGCCTGTTCGGCATCAACCCGCTCGAATTTCCCGGCCGCACGGCGCTGATCGGCAGCGGCATTTTCGGGCTGATCCTGACATTCGCGCTGCTGGCGGCGGTGTTCCTGCTTGCCGTCTGGCTCGGCCAGCGTCTCGCCGGCAGCGATCGCACTTTCGGCCAAGCCGCAGGCCTGCTGGTGTGGTCGATCGTGCCGATCGCGCTTGCCTATCACATTGCGCATTATCTGACGGCGCTGCTCGTCGACGGCCAATATGCGCTTGCGGCACTTTCCGATCCGTTCGCGATGGGCTGGAACCTGTTCGGCACCGCCGATTTGCAGATCGAGGCCGGCATCGTTGCGGGGGCGGACTCTGCGTGGTGGCTGTGGAATATCCAGGCCGGCGCCATCATCCTGGGCCATGTGCTCGCCGTCCTCGTCGCTCACGGCTTCGCCTGGCGCCTGCACCCACAGCCCTCCCGCGCGGCCCTCAGCCAGTTCCCGCTTACCTTGCTGATGATCGCCTACACCGTCTTCGGCCTCTGGTTGCTTGCCACGCCGACTGTCGGATGAGAAAAGGCGACCAGCATGCCTTCGGGGAAAGCCCGCTTGCCACGTCGGGGCTTTGGTGATTTAGTTTGTACACATGCGATTTTTTGCCTCGTTGCAGCCAGTCAAAACTCAAAAACAGGGGAACTGCCGTGACTGACAAGAATGGGTTTTTCGATCTCTCCAGATCCACGCTCACCCGCCGCACCGCACTGAAAGGTCTGGCCGCAGGCGCCGGCCTCGGCCTTGCCCCTGGCTTCGTCCGCTATTCCCAGGCGCAGAGTTCGGCGCCGATCAAGATCGGCTTCCAGTCGCACCGCACCGGCATCGGCGCCGCCTATGGCCGCTGGTACGAAAAGACCACGGCTGCCGCGGTCAAGGCGATCAATGCCGCCGGCGGCATCAATGGCCGTCAGGTCGAGGTGATCATCGAGGATGACGGCACCGATCCCGGCCGTGGCGCCGAGGTGGTCGGCAAGTTCGCCACCCAGCACAAGACCGACATCGTCTTCGGCACGCTGTTCTCGCATGTCGTCATCGGCTCGGCGCCCGCCGCCGGCGAAAACAAGATGCCCTATTTCGTCGTCAGCGAAGGCCATCACGTCGCCTCGACCAAGCTGAACCGCTATGTCTTCCAGCCCGGCATCACCGACGTGAAGAGCCAGATCCAGTCGATGGCTCCGTGGATCGCGGCCAACGCCGGCAAGAAGGTGACGCAGATCTTCCCGGATTTCGCCTTCGGCTACGACCACCGCGACTACCTGCCGCCGGCGCTGAAGGCGCAAGGCGGCGAGGTCATCGCGCAGATCGCCATCCCGCCGACGGAATCGTCCTTCACCAAGTATTTTCCGCAGATCCCGGCCGAGACCGAGGTGATCTACCACGTCATGGTCGGCCCGGCCGTGCTCACCTTCGTCAAGGAGCTTGGTGAGTTCTACGGCTCCAACCGGCCGCAACTGTTCGGCTTCATCGATTCGCTCGAAGCCACCGACATCAACAGCCCCGGCCTCGAATTCCTCGATGGCAGCCATTTCTGGGAAGGCTCGCCGCGCTATGCGCAGGCCGATGATTCCGAGGCGCAGAAGGCCTATCGCGCTGCTGTCGGCATCGACGACAATGGCGCCGCCGTCGGCGACCCCAAGGACGTCTCCACCGCAGCCCACATGTTCGGCTGCTGGGAAACGCTCTACGTCGTCAAGAAGGCGATGGAGGACGCCGGCTACAAGGGACCGGAAGACCGCGCCAAGCTGGTCGAGGCGACCGAGGCGCTGACCGAATTCGCCGAAGGTCCGGAACATCCGCAGGGACCGAAGACCTTCAACGGCAAGATCCACCAGTGCTTTGGCATCCAGAACATCTCCAAGATCGAAGGCGGCAAGCTCAAGGTCGTGCACAAGACCAAGATCGAAGACGGACTTTACGAGGCCGAAGGGGATTATACGACGCAGGCGCTGTGAGCTGCTCCAGCACAAGCGTGAGCGCCAGGCCGCCCCCCTCTGTCCTGCCGGACCCGGCCCTTCGCTGTCGCTCCGGGCGTTCGTCGTTCGGAAAGCCAAGCAATTGGCTTTCCGTCCGCTGCGCGGACCACTCCTCACCCCCCCCAAGGGGCGCGATTGCGCTATCGCTGGGCGTGTAGCATGCACTTCGGTCCCCACCTCCTCCTCGCCGCCCTCGAAGGCCTCGTCACCTCAGCCGTGCTGGCGCTGACCGCGCTCGGCCTGTCCTTGGTGTTCGGCGTCATGCGGGTGGTCAATGTCGCGCATGGTGAGTTCTTCATGCTGGGCGCCGTGCTCGCCTGGGCGATCACCACAGCCATTGGCGGCCATCCCGCGCTCGGCTTCCTGGCCGCACTTGTGATTGCGCCGCTGATCGTCGGCGCCATTGCGCTGGTCGCCGAACGGCTGGTGCTGCGCCGGCTCAACTACAATCCGGAAGCCACCATCGTCGCCACCATCGGCATGCTCTACATCATCCAGCAGCTGGCGCTGACCTTCTACGGTCCGGAGGCGCGGCCGGTGGAGCCGCCGTTCAGCTACCGCATCCTTTTGCCGTGGTTCGGCTACTCCGGCTACAAACTGTCTGTCATCGCCGCCTCCGCGCTGCTGCTCACCGCGACATGGCTGGTGCTGACGCGCACCAAGGTCGGCCTCGTCATGCGCGCCACGCAGTATGACAGCGAGACGGCGCAGGCCTTCGGCATCCCCGTCGGCCGCGTCTATGGCGGCGTCTTCGCGCTTGGCGCCATGCTGGCGGCCATTGCCGCAGTGCTGATCGTGCCGATCAGCCAGGCGCATTATCTGATGGGGCAGGACCCGCTGCTGCTCTCCTTCATCGTCGTCATCATCGGCGGCCTCGGCTCGCTGCGCGGCACGGTCGTCGCCGCCGTGCTGATCGGTCTCTCCGACGGCATCATCTCGATGTTCTTCTCGCCGACGCTGGCCAAGATCATCGCCACGCTGCTGGTCGCCATGGTGCTGGTGTTCCGTCCGCAAGGCTTGTTCGGGACGAGGTCGCGATGAGCGAAGCTTCGCCGGTAAAAGCCTATGCCCTGCATCTCGGCGTCGTCGGGCTGCTTTTCGTGCTGAGCTTCCTGCTGCCGGAATACTATCACGGCCTGCTCGCCCGCATCATGGTGCTGGCGGTGTTCGCCATGGGCTACAACATGCTGTTCGGCTATGTCGGCCTGCTCAGCCTCGGCCATGCCATGTTCTTTGCCGCCGGGCTCTATGGCGCCGGCCTTGCAGTCATCCAGCTCGGCTGGAGCGTACCAGCGGCGTTCGCCGCGGGGCTTGCCTGTGGTGTTGTTGTGTCACTCGTGATCGGCCTGCTGGCGCTGCGCACCACCGGCGTCGCCTTCATGATCGTCACCATGATGTTCGCGCAAGTGTTCTACCTCCTCATCCTCTACTTCGCGACGTGGACCGGCGGCGACCAGGGCATGGTCGTGCCGCAGCCGGCCCGTGTGCTCACCTTCGGCGCGACGTCGCTCGAGCTCACCAATCCGACCGTTCGCTACATGACGGCGCTGGCGCTGTTTTCGATCGTGCTTCTCGTCACATTGGCCATCGTCCGCTCCCGGTATGGCCGCGTGCTGGTCGCCATCCGCGAGAACGAAGAGCGGACGAAGATGCTGGGATACGACACTTTCTCCAACAAGCTCGCCGCCGTCGTCATCTCCGGCATCATCTGCGCCGGCTCGGGTGCCGCCTATGCGCTGCTGTTCGGCTATGTCGGATCGAGCTTCGCGTCGGTGCAGTATTCGATCCTGCCGCTGCTGTGGGTGCTGCTGGGCGGTGCTGCAACAACGCTCGGGCCGCTGATCGGCACGCTGTTCATGTACTATGTCATCGATATCACCAGCGGCTACACCTCCGCCTATCTGCTGATTGTGGGCATCGCGCTGATCCTGCTTGTGCTGTTCTTCCCCAAAGGCATTCTGGGCAGCATTAGGCAGCGCTGGCTCGGGTGGCTGCCATGATGCCGCTTTTGACCACCAAGGGCCTTTCTCGCGACTTCGGCGGCCTGCGTGCCGTCGACCGTGTGGATTTCTCCTTGATGCCGGGCGAAATCCGCGCCGTGATCGGCCCCAATGGAGCGGGGAAGACCACCTTCGTCAGCCTGGTCAGCGGCCGCATCCAGCCGTCTGCCGGCATGATCGTCTTCGACGGCGCCGACATCACCAATCTGCCTGCCTATGTCAGGGTCCGCAGGGGGATCGCCTACACCTTCCAGCTCACCAGCGTCTATGCCAACCTGTCCGTCTACGCCAACGTCGCGCTGCCCGCGCAACTGACGCTGCGGCATGGCAGCCATTCCAGGAGCGCGATACAGGCCGCTGTCATGACCGCACTCGAACGCACCGGCCTGGCCGATCGCGCCCACATGCCGGCCGGGCAGTTGTCCTACGGCCATCAGCGCCTGCTGGAAGTGGCGATGGGCCTGGCGCTGAAGCCGCGCCTGCTGATCCTCGACGAGCCGACGCAAGGGCTGGCCGACAGCGAGATCGACAATTTCATCACCCTGGTGCGCGAGATTGCCAAGAACGCCACCGTGCTTCTGATCGAGCACAACATGCCTGTCGTCATGCAACTGGCCGACCGCATCACCGTCTTCAATGCCGGCAAGATCCTCGCCGAAGGCACGCCCGCAGCGATCCGCGAAAATACGGCCGTACAGGAAGCCTATCTGGGGACCGCCCCATGACAAACAAGGCCGAGCCGAAGTCTCAAGCGCTCACCATCTCGAGGCTCGACTGCTTCTATGGCGAGGTCCAGGTGCTCTACGGGCTCGACCTGGTGCTGAACAAGGGGGAGGTGCTGTGCCTGTTCGGCCGCAATGGCGCCGGCAAGACGACGACGCTCAAGGCCATCATGGGACTGGTCCCCTCGAGCGCCGGCTCGATCAGGCTCGATGGCCAGGAATTGACCCGGCTGCCGGCACATGAGGTGCCGAAGGCCGGCGTCGCCTATGTGCCGCAGGGAAGGCGATTGTTCGCCGAGATGACGGTGGCGGAAAACATCGAGATCGGCCTGATGGCGCGCGGCAAGGGCAAGGCGACGCGTGAAAACGTGCTCGACCTCTTTCCATTGCTGCGCCAGCGGCTGCGGCAGCGTTCCGGCACACTGTCCGGCGGCGAACAGCAGATGCTGGCGATGGCGCGTGCACTCTGCCTCGAACCGCAGGTGCTATTGCTCGACGAGCCGACCGAAGGGCTGATGCCGTCGATGATCGCCAAGATCCGCGAGACGGTGTCGACGCTGCGTGACATGGGCGTGTCGACCATCCTGGTCGAACAACGGGTCGATGCAGTGCTTTCTGTCGCCGACAGCGTTGCCTTCGTCGAAAACGGCCGCAACCGCGAGACGGTCGATGTCCAAGAACTGCGCGCCGATCCGTCAGCGGTGCGCCGTTATGTCGGCGTGGGTTGATCAGCCGAAGAACAGAAAACCCGCTATTAAAAATGTCGGGATCAGCACCAGGCCCGACCATGCCATATAGCCGAAAAAGCCCGGCATCTTCACGCCGCGATGTCGGGCGATGGCGTAGACCATGAAATTCGGCGCATTGCCGATATAGGTGTTGGCGCCCATGAACACGGCGCCGGCCGAGATCGCGGCAAGCGTCGAAGCGAACTCCGTCATCAGGTGCCGGGGGTCACCGCCGGCAAGCTCGAAGAACACCAGATAAGTCGGCGCATTGTCGAGGAAGGATGACAGCGCCCCGGTCAGCCAGAAATAGGCGAGATCGTTGGGCTGGCCGGAGGAAGAACTCACAAGCGACACCAGCGGCGCCAGCGCACCCTCATGGCCTGCCCTGAGGATGGCGATGACCGGCACGATGCAGATGAAGATGCCGGCAAACAATTTGGCCACCTCTGCTATCGGACCCCAGTTGAAGCCATTGGCCTCGCGGTATTCCTTGCGCGAAATGACAAGTGAAACGAGGGCGAGCGCCAGGATCATGGCGTCGCGCACCAGGTTCTGCAGTTCCAGGCTGACGCCGAACACGGAGAAGCTGACGCCCGGCTTCCAAGCCGCCGATAGCAGGATGGCGCCGATCACCCCCGCCAGCAGCGGAAGGTTGGCCAGGCCGCGCAGGCGCACCTTGGTATCCGGTGTCGGGTCCTTGATCTTCGGCGCGCCAGCCTCGCGCCGGTGCAGGATGATGTCGATCACCAGAAAAATGCCCAGGACGACACCGCCGACGAACAGCGTCTCGCGCCAGAGGTTCGTCGTCGTCCAGAAGAAGTCGACGCCGCGCAGGAAGCCGACGAACAGCGGCGGATCGCCAAGCGGCGTCAGCGAGCCGCCGATGTTGGACACCAGGAAGATGAAGAAGATGACGACATGGGCGTTGAACGGCCTGTTATCGTTGGCGCGGATGATCGGCCGGATCAGGATCATCGAGGCACCGGTCGTGCCGATCACCGAGGCCAGCAGCGCGCCGACCAGCAGCAGGCCGGCATTCACCAGGGGCGTGCCGTGAATGTTGCCGGCAAGGAGAATGCCGCCGGAAATGGTGAACAGCGCAAACAGCAGGATGATGAACGACATGTATTCGGTGAGCAACGCATGCATTACCGCTTCGGTCGCTGTGGGGACACCGAAGGCAACCGCCAGCGGCAGGACCACCAGAGCGCCCCAAAGGGCCGCGATCTTGCCGTAGTGATGCTCCCAGACATGAAGAAACAGCAGCGGACCAGTGGCGATCGACAACAGCAGCCCGGCAAAGGGCAGCGCCCACCACAGCGACATCGAAGCCCCGGGCAGGCCGTGTTCCTCCGCCCCGAAAGCCTGTGCCGGAAACAGCACGGCCACGACGATTGCCGCCTTCGTCGCGACCCACAAAAAGCCCCTCTTGCGCCTCACGATCCGTCAGTCCGACAAAGGGTCTTCGAGCCTCACGCCGGCGTCGCGCATGCGCTGCAGCGTGGCATGGAGCGAACCGTTGAGATCGATGCCGCGGCAGGCATCCAGCCGCACTGTGGTTTTGAAGCCCTGGCTGACGGCATCCAGCGCCGAAAAGCCGACGCAGAAATCGGTCGCCAGCCCGACCAGGGTCAGCGTGTCGATGCCGCGCTCCCGGAGGTAGCCGGCAAGGCCGGTCTGGGTCGTGCGGTCGTTCTCGAAGAAGGCCGAGTAGCTGTCGATATCAGGCCGAAATCCCTTGCGAATGACGAGCTCGGCCTTGGTCCAGGCGAGGCCGGAATGGAAATCCGAGCCCAGGCTGCCCTGGATGCAGTGGTCCGGCCACAGCGTCTGCTGGCCGTACGGCATTTCGATCATGGTGAAGGGCTGCGCGCCCGGATGGCTGGAAGCAAAGCTGGAGTGACCGGCGGGATGCCAGTCCTGCGTCAGCACGACATGGTCGGTTCGCCGGATCAGGTCGTTGACCAGCGGCACGATCTCGTCGCCGCCGGCAACCGCCAGCGCGCCGCCGGGACAAAAATCGTTCTGCAGGTCGATGACGACAAGCGCTTCGTCGGCCATGGGCTTTCCTCTTCCGTATGCAAGCTCCAGTGGAAAATGCCGCTGACGCGACCGGACGCAGAAACTTGACCAGATGGCCGGCCGCGTCAACCTCTCGAGCCATAACAAATGCGTGCCGGCGGCGCCGCGGCAAACTCCGGCTTTGACAAATCCTGCCAGCTTGATATCATTTGCATACGAATGAATTTTCCGACCCCTGTGCTGGAAGGATCTTTCGAAGTACCAGCTCTGGAAGGCCTCTTTTCGGGAAGGCAAAGCGTGATCCGTTACGCGAAACCCACCTCGGTCGACGAAGCGCTCGCTTTGCTTGGCGAGGGCGCCTGGCGCATCCTTGCCGGCGGCACCGATTTCTATCCGGCACAGGGCAGCAAACCGATCCGCGACAATGTTCTCGACATTAACGGCCTGGCGGCGCTGTGCGGCATTGCCGAGGCGAGCGACCATTTCGTCATCGGCGCGCGCACGACCTGGACCGACATCGTCCGCCATCCCTTGCCGCCGGCCTTCGAGGCGCTGAAGCAGGCGGCGCGAGAGGTCGGCTCGGCGCAGATCCAGAACGTCGCCTCGGTCGCCGGCAATCTCTGCAACGCCTCGCCTGCCGCCGACGGCGTGCCGGCCCTGCTCGTCCTCGATGCCGAGGTCGAGCTGCGCTCGGTGGCAGCGACGCGGCACCTGCCGTTGCAGGACTTCATTCTCGGCAACCGCCGCACGGCTCTGCTGCCCGGTGAGATGGTCACGGCGATCCGCGTGCCGAAGCCCAGCGGCACGTCGGCTTTCGTCAAGCTCGGCGCCCGGCGCTACCTCGTCATTTCCATTGCCATGGTGGCGGCACGTCTGGCCGTCGACAACGGCACCGTCCGGCAAGCGGCGGTCGCGGCCGGCTCCTGTTCGGTGGTGGCCAAGCGGCTGGCCGGCGTCGAAGCCGCGTTGTGCGGGCTGCCGGTGGATGGCGAGCTTGCCGATGCGGTCCTGTCCGCACCGATGGGCGAACTGTCGCCGATCGCCGATGTGCGCGGCAGCGCCGAATACCGGCTCGATGCAGTGCGCGAGATTGTTGCCCGCGCCGTGCTTGCGGCTGTGGGGCGGACGACTGGCGAAGAGGTGGCGGCATGAGCCAGGTTCAACCTGACGTGCGTGAAGCAGTGCCCGACCTGGGCGCCGTTCGGCCTGCTCGCGGCCCGGAGCGCGTTGACATCGCCTTCGAGGTCAATGGCAGCGCCGTATCGGTCAATGTGCCGCCGCTGCGCCGGCTGTCCCTGGTGCTGCGCGACGAACTGGGGCTGACCGGCACCAAGGTCGGCTGCGATGCCGGCGATTGCGGCGCCTGTACGGTGCTGGTCGACGGCGATCCCGTCTGCGCCTGCCTGATGTCGGCGGCGTCCGCTGCCGGCGCATCGGTGACGACCGTGGAAGGGCTTGCCAACGGCCGGCTGTCGGCGTTGCAGGCCTCTTTCCTCGCCCATGGCGCTGCGCAGTGCGGGATTTGCACGCCCGCCCTGTTGGTTGCGGCGACGGCTCTGCTGGAGAAGAAGGCGAGCCCCACCGAGGTCGAGGTACAGGACGCGCTCGGCGGAATTCTGTGCCGCTGCACCGGCTACCGGAAGATCATTGCCGCAGTGATGGATGCCTCCCTGCAGGCAGCAAGCCTGGATTTCCGCTTGCCCCGGTCAGGCCACGCGATCGGTTCCTCGCCCATCCGGCTCGACGGCGTGCCGAAGGTCACCGGGGCTGAGAAATTCGGCAGCGATTCCTTCCCCGCCGATGCACTGGCGGTACTGGTGATCCGCTCTCCGCATTATCACGCCAGCTTCGCCTTCGGTGACCTCGATGGCTGGGCGAAGGCACATCCCGGCGTTGCCGGCGTCTTCACCGCAGCCGACATTCCGGGAAAAAACTGTTTCGGCGTCATCGACCCGTTCGCCGACCAGCCGGCACTGGCCGAAGGGTTTGCCCGCCTTCGCGGTGAGGCGGTGGCGTTGGTCGCTGGCGAGCGCGAGGCGATGCTCGATATCGACCTCTCGGATTTTCCGATCCGCTGGACCGAATTGCCGCATGTTCTCCAATCCTGCGAAGCGCGCGCCGGCGGTGCCAAGCTCATCCATGAGAACAGACCGGCAAACCTGCTGACCTCCGGCTTCGTCGAACGCGGCGATCCGGAAGGGGCCCTTGCCGGTGCAGCGTTCACGGTGTCCGGCGTCATCGACACCTCCTATGTCGAGCACGCCTATATCGAACCGGAAGCCGGCTATGCCTATGTGGACGGCGACACGCTGGTCGTCGTCGCCTGCACCCAGGCGCCCTATATGGACCGCGACGAGACGGCGAAGGTGCTCGGCCTTGCCGTCGACAAGGTGCGCATCGTACCGACCGCGACCGGCGGCGGTTTCGGCTCGAAGCTCGACGTCTCGCTGCAGCCGCTGATCGGCCTTGTGGCGATGAAGACAGGGCGGCCGGCGGCACTTGCCTACACCCGCACCGAATCGATGATGTCGACCACCAAGCGCCATCCGGCCGAGATGAAGGCGACCATCGGCGCCGATGCCGACGGCCTTGTCACCGGCATGATTTTTGAAGGCGATTTCAACACCGGCGCCTATGCAAGCTGGGGCCCTACCGTGGCCAACCGCGTGCCGGTGCACGCCTCCGGACCCTACGCGACGCCGAACTACCGCGCCGAAGGCCGCGCCATCCATACGCATGGGCCGATCTCCGGCGCCTTCCGCGGCTTCGGCGTGCCGCAAGCGACGATCATGCAGGAGACCCTCTATGATGAGCTGGCCGGCAAGCTCGGCATGGACAGGCTCGATTTTCGCTTGAAGAACTGCCTTCGGAACGGCTCCGAAACGGTCACAGGACAGCTTCTGGACTCGGGCGTCGGCATTGCCGAATGCCTCGAATCGCTGCGGCCGCACTGGGTGCGCGCGGCGGCCGATGCGGAGGCATTCAACAGTGCCAACACAGATAGAAAGCGCGGCGTCGGCGTCGCGTCCTGCTGGTATGGCTGCGGCAACACCTCGCTGCCCAATCCGTCGACCATTCGGGTCGGCATCGCGGGCGACGGCACGGTCATCCTGCACCAGGGCGCGGTCGATATCGGCCAGGGTTCGAACACGGTCATCGCCCAGATCTGCGCCGACGCGCTCGGCCTGCCGCTGGAGAGATTCCAGCTGAAGAGCGCCGATACATCAATTACTCCCGATGCCGGCAAGACATCGGCCTCGCGCCAGACCTTCGTCACCGGCAAGGCGGCCGAAAAGGCCAGCCGCGCCTTGCGTGAAAAGATTCTGCGTTTCGCCAATGTTTCGGAAAAAGCCGCTCTCCAACTCGACGGCCCGGCGATCGTCATCCGCGAGGGAGAAGCCACCCGCCGCATCGATCTCACGACGTTGGACCTGGATGCCCAGGGCTTCGTCTTCCGTGCCGAGGAGAGCTACGACCCGCCGACGCTGCCCCTCGATGCCAAGGGCCAGGGCAAACCCTACGCCGTTTACGGCTATGGCGCGCAGATCGCCGAACTGGAGGTCGATCTCAAGCTCGGCACGGTGAAGCTCATCAAGATCACCGCCGCGCATGATGTGGGCAAGGCGATCAACCCGCTGCTGGCCGAAGGCCAGATCGAGGGCGGTATCGCGCAAGGCATCGGCATGGCGCTGATGGAAGAGTACATCCCCGGCCGCACCGAGAACCTCCACGACTATCTCATCCCGACCATTGGCGACGTGCCGCTGATCGAGACCATCCTGATAGAAGTTCCGGATCCGGAAGGACCCTTTGGCGCCAAGGGTTTGGGCGAGCATGTGCTGATCCCGACTGCGCCGGCGATCCTCAACGCCATCCGCCACGCCACCGGCGTTCTGATCACCAAGGTTCCGGCGACGCCGACGCGTATCCGCGCTGGCATCCGCGAAAAAGATGGCATCCGCGAAAAGGAGGCACGCCGATGAGCGAGCTTGCCGAACGCTTCGAGACCCATGATCCCGGCGAGAAGCTGGTGGCGGAGAAGATCCGCTGCGATGCCTGTCCGGTGATGTGCTACATCGCTGATGGGCGCACCGGCGCCTGCGACCGCTACGGCAATGTCGGCGGCAGGATCGTGCGGATGGACCCGCTGACCATCCTCGACCATGCGGCCGAGGCCGGCGCGGCAATCGTGCCGTTCGTCGCCGAGGGCGAACAATGGGACGGCGAACTGGTCAACACCGGCCGCCGCTTCGTTACCGCCATCGGTGCCGGCACCACCTATCCCGACTACAAGCCGGCGCCGTTCATCGTCAGCCAGGAAGTCGAAGGCGTCGATCTCGTCACCGTCGTCACGGAAGGCATTTTTTCGTACTGCGGCGTCAAGGTGAAGATCGACACCGACCGGCATATCGGACCCGAGACGGCTATTGTGCGATCGCAAGGCGAGGCAATCGGCCATGTCACGACGGGCGAGTATGGCTCGCAGATGCTGTCGCTGGGCGGCGTGCATCATCTGACCGGCGGCTCGAAGGCCGAAGGACGCGCCACCTGCGACGCGCTGCTCAATCTGTGCAACCGCAAGCCGGTGGAACTGGCCATCGACGGCGGCGCCGCCATAACAGTCGAAGCCGGCAAAGCGCCTGTCATCGACGGCAAGCAGGAACATCGCATGCGCGTCGGCTGCGGCTCGGCGACCATCGGCATGTTCGCCACGCAATGGCGCGGCCTTGTCGACGAGGTGGTGGTGGTCGACGACCACATCACCGGCGTCGTTTCCGAGCATCAGGCCGGCAAGGTGCTGGGCTGGCAGGACACAGGGATAAAGATCCTCGGCCGCCGTTCGACGCCGGGCCGCTATTTCAAGGTGTCCGAGCCAGGCCTCGGCTGGGGCGGCACCAGCATTTCAGACCCGCTGTCGATCCTTGGCGAGTGGAACGCCAAGAAGGGTGCGCGGCCGGGCCTGTCGCTGCTGATGGTTTCGACCACCGGCGAGCAATTCGCCTATTACGAGCTCGACGACGAGTTGAAGCCGGTGCAAAAACCGTTTCCGGAACGGCTGCAAAAATCGGTCGGCCTGATCGAGGACAATTGCGAGCCGGCTTTGTGCACGGTGCTGTTCATCGGCGGCGCCGGCGGTTCGCTGCGCGCCGGCGTCACCGAAAACCCGGTCAATCTCACCCGCTCGGTTCAGGGCCTGACCACCTATGTCACGGTCGGCGGTGCGCCGGTCTATGTCTGGCCGGGCGGCGGCATCACGCTGATGGTCGATGTCACACGGGTGCCGGAAGGCGCCTTCGGCTATGTGCCTACACCGGCGCTGGTGGCGCCGATCGAATTCACGCTGCGCCGCGACGACTATGTCAGGCTCGGCGGGTACGAGGCGGAGATCCGCAGCGTCGAGGATATTGTCACAAAAGGCGGTGAGTACCTGAATCCGCGCCGCGGCACAGGCGCCGAAACCAACAATCCATGGCCGCCACTCGCGCAGCTACGTCGTGCCGGCTCGAACGGGGCCGGGTGATGCAAGGCCCGCAAGCCCATTGGCTGCAGGACGGCAAGCGGCTGCATCTCAACCACGGGCCGATCGACCTGATCGTCGAGGTTTTTGGTGAGGCGGATGAATGCCGCCGAGCCTATGAACAGGCCATAGCGCGGTTCCAGACGATCCTGGTGGAGATGGTCGAGGAACTCCCCGAATTGCGGCTGCCGGCGTTTTTCCTGGCGCCGCGCACCTTCGCCGGCCCGACGGCGCGCCGCATGGAGGCAGCCGTCATGCCCCTGGCGGAATGCTTTATAACTCCGATGGCGGCCGTCGCGGGATCGGTAGCCGACGAAATGCTCGCCGCATTGCTTGCCGGTCGCAAGATCGAGCGCGCCTATGTCAACAATGGCGGCGACTGCGCGCTCCATATCGGCAAGGGCCAGTCGATGGGTCTGGCGGTAGCCGGTACCGGCAACGGCATGACCGACCGGATCACGATCCGCGCGGAAGATGGCGTTCGCGGCGTCGCCACCAGCGGTTGGCGTGGCCGCTCCTTCTCGCTTGGCATTGCCGACGCCGTCACCGTGCTGGCGCGGACCGGCGCCGAAGCCGATGCGGCGGCGACGCTCATCGCCAACGCGGTGGACCTGCCCGGCAATCCCGCCATCAAGCGCATTTCCGCACACGAACTGTCGCCCGACAGCGATCTCGGCTCGCGGCTGGTGACGCAAGGCGTCGGCACGCTTGCCCTTGGCGAAGTGGCGCGCGCGCTGGACAATGGCCTTGCCGTCGCCGAAGATTTTCGCCGGCGGGGGCTTATTGCCGGGTCGGCGCTGTTTCTCGGCGGCGAGATCCGCATCAGTGGCTCGGTTGCGCTTGCCGCGCCCAACGAAACTTCGAGGGAGGAAGTTGCCCATGCCTGAGTTTCCGATCCGCAAGATCGCGGTTCTGACTGAAGAGATCTTTCACGAGGGCGGGCCGGTGGCCAAGGTGCCGCGCCGCCGTGCCGCCGCCATGGCGCTGGTAAAGAACCCGTTCGCCGGGCGCTATGTCGAGGAGCTGCAGAGCGCCATGGACGATCTCAAGCCGCTCGGCCTGCTGCTCGCCGACCGGCTGATCGCGGCGCTCGGCGGCGACGTCAAGCAGATCGACGGCTACGGCAAAGGCGCCATTGTCGGCACCGCAGGTGAGCTGGAACACGGCGCCCTCTGGCATGTGCCCGGCGGCTACGCCATGCGCGAGCGGCTCGGCGACGCCAAGGCGATCGTGCCGTCGGCCAAGAAGGTCGGCGCTTTCGGTTCGAAGCTCGACGTGCCGCTCGGCCACATCAACGCCGCCTATGTGCGCAGCCATTTCGACGCCATGGAAGTCGGCATGTCCGATGGTCCGCGCCCCGACGAGATTCTGTTCTGCCTCGCCATGACTTGTGGCCCGCGCATCCACGATCGCATGGGTGGTCTCGCGGCCGATCACATCAAAGCCTGGGATGGGCTGCGGTGAGCGGCGAGGACAATCTGCTCAAGCTGGTCGAGGTCGAGGCGCCGGACGACCAGGATTACCTCCTGCAGGAGCAGGTCGGCTTCATCCTGCGCAAGGCGCATCAGCGCCATGTCGCGATCTTTGCCGCGCATATCGGCGATCTAACGCCGCCGCAATTTGCGGCGTTGGCCAAGCTGCGTGACGTCGGCGAGACCTCGCAGAACCAGCTCGGCACGCTGATCGCGATGGATGCGGCGACGGTGAAGGGCGTCATCGACCGGCTGAAGGCGCGCGGCCTGGTCGAGCTTTCCAGGCACGAGGTCGACAAAAGACGGCTGCTGGTCAATCTGACCGCGGCAGGCCGCGATGCCATCGAGCGCCTGATCCCGCTGGCGCGCGAGATCACAAAGGAGACGCTGGCGCCGCTCTCGGCCAAGGAGATCGCCACCTTCATGAAGCTGCTGGTGAAGCTGGCTTAGACCCGCCGGGCGCCAAAGGAGGCACCCGGCAGGAAGTTTGCCTCAGAGGCCGTTGTCCTTCAGCACCTGGGCGGCGTTTTCCTTGGTGATCTTCTCGGTTGGTAGGGTAATGGTCTTTTCGACTTTCTCGCCGTTGAGGAACTTGATCGCCTGGCGCAGGCCTTCGGCACCGGGAGTGACATAGGTGAAGGTCGCCGTCAGCTCGCCCTTGTTCACCATCTGCACGCCTTCATTGGGCAGGCCGTCGATACCAATGAACTTGATGTCCTTCTCGCGGCCGACATCCTTGGCGGCGAGATAGGCGCCATAGGCCATCGGGTCGTTGTGGCCGTAGACGAGATCGATCTTCTCGTTGCTCTTCAGCGCGTTGGCCATCAGATTGTAGGCCTGGTCCTGCTTCCAGTCGCCCGATTGCTGGTCGAGCAGATATTTGATGCCCGGCTCCTTGTCGGTGAATTCGTGAAAGCCGTCATGGCGATCATGCGCCGGCTGGGTGCCCATGCCGCCCCAGATCTCGACGACGTTGCCTGCAGCCTTGCCCTTGCCGCCCAGCAGTTCGACGGCATATTCGCCGGCCGCGCGGCCGATCAGCGCGTTGTCGCCGCCGACGAACTGCGTGTAGTCCTTGGTGTCGACATTGCGGTCGAGCACGAAGACCGGGATCTTGGCGTCGATCGCCTGCTGCACGACGCCGGTCAGGCCGGCCGATTCCTTCGGTGACACCAACAGCGCATCGACCTCCTGGCGGATCAGGTTCTCGACATCGGCGACCTGCTTTTCGGTCTTGTCCTCGCCGTCGGTGATGATCAGCTCGACCTCGGGGTGCTTGGCGGCTTCGGCCAGGATGTCCTTGTTGAACTGCGCGCGCCAGGGCTCGATGGTCGTCACTTGGGAGAAGCCGATCTTCCACTTCTTGTCCTGAGCGTAAGCGTTGCCAGTGGTCAGCAGCGCGGTGGTGGTCAGCAGTGCCGCGGTCACGGCGGCAAGCTTCAGCATGTCACGTCGTTTCATTTTTTGTTTCCTCCGAGATTGAGAGACGGTGTCTCTTGCGACGGCCGCTTTGCCGCGGCCGTTTCCTTGTGCGCCGATTGCCCGCCGGGCAGGCGCAGATAGGCCAGGAGATCACCGGCATTGCGCTCCTGCACGAGCACGGTGCCGATGATGATCATCCCCTTCAGCACCAGCTGAAGGTTCGAATTGATGTTGTGGAGCTGCAGGATGTTGGAGAGCAGACCGAAGATCAGCACGCCGCAGAACGTGCCGATGAGGCTGCCGCGCCCGCCCATCAGGCTGGTGCCGCCTATGACCACAGCGGCAATGGCGTCGAGCTCCAGCCCGGCGCCGGCATCCGGCTTGCCTTGCCGGTACTGCGCAACATAGAGCACGGCGGCAATGCCGGCGAGCAGCCCGGAGACGGCATAGGTGGCGATCTTGACGCGGCCGGCGGCGATGCCGGAGAGGCGCGCCGCCTCCTCGTTGCCGCCGATGGCATAGACATAGCGGCCGAACGGCGTGAAGCGCAGCACCGCGCCGTAGATCACGATGGCGCCGAGGAAGAACAGGCCCGGCATCGGGATGATGCCGAACACCAGCGAGCGCAGGATCTCGAAATCGGCGGTGGCGTTGGAGCCGGTATAGACCGGCAGCACCGCATTGTTCTGGCCGGCGGTCAGCCGTGCGATGCCGAGCGCCGTCACCATCATAGCCAGGGTGACGATGAAGGGCTGCAGCCGTCCGGCAACGATGATGAAGCCGTTGACCGCGCCGAACAGCAAACCAACGCACGGCGCCACCAGCAGCACGCCGAGCACGCCGAATTTCGGCTCGATCTGCGGCAGCAGAAACCACAGCGACAGGCAGCACAAGACCACGCCGACGACGGCGGGCGTGATCAGGCCGCGAATCCCGTCCAGCCTGATCTCGCGGACGAGATCGGCGCCGGCACGGGACTTTGCCAGGTTCTGGAAGATGAAGCGGGTGACGACGAAACCGAGGCAAAGCGCCACCAGCGCGACGGTCGGCACGCCCAGCACGACGCCCGGCGTCACGCCTGGGACCGTCAGCAGCATGGCACAGACCACCGAGCAGATGGCCATCAGCGAGCCGACGGAGAGATCGATGCCGCCGGTGATGATGACAGCCGTCATGCCGGTGGCGATCAGCCCGGTGGTCGAGACCTGGCGCAGCACGTCGAGCAGGTTGCCGTAGGAGAGGAAGATGTTGTTGCCCTTGGAACTCATCGGCGAGCCCAGCACGCCGATCAGGAAGATGGCGATCAGGCCCCAGTAGAGCTTGGTACGGGACAGGAGTTTCAGGGCAGTCATGCGGCTGGTCTCGATATGGTCCTGCGCGGGGCGGCGAGACGCATGATGGCCTCCTCGCTGGCCGCGTCGCGGGAAAGAATGCCTGTCTGGCGGCCATCGGCCATCACCAGGATGCGGTCGGAGAGATGCAAAAGCTCCGGCAGTTCGGAGCTGATGACGGCGATGGCCAGTCCATCGCGCGCCAGCTTGAAGATCAGGTCGTAGATCTCGCGTTTGGCGCCGACATCGATGCCGCGCGTCGGCTCGTCCAGCAACAGCACCCTTGGCCTGGTCGCCAGCCACTTGCCGATGACGACCTTCTGCTGGTTGCCGCCGGACAGCGTGCCGGCAGGCTGGTCGATGTCCCGGCAGCGGATGCCGAGCGCCTTGACCGCCTGCCGCGCCAGCCCCTGCTCGGAGGCCAGCGAGCGGATGCCGAAGCGGGCCAGCGACCCGACCAGCGGCAGCGCGACATTGTCTGCGATCGAAGCCTGCAGATGCAGGCCTTGCGTCTTGCGGTCCTCGGTGACCAGTGCAATGCCCAGCCGCCTTGCATCGCGGGGCGAACGGATATCCACAGGCCGGCCGTCGACCTGGATTTCGCCACCGGTGCGGCCATCGCTCGAGCCGAAGATCGCTTCCAGGATCTCGGTTCGGCCCGAACCCAGCAGCCCGCCAATGCCGAGGATCTCTCCGGCGGCAAGATCGAAGCCAACGCCGTCGATCACCGTGCGCCAGCCATGCGCATCGGGCTTCGACAGCGACAGGTTTTCGACCGAAAGCACAATGTTGCCGCCGGAGTGGCGCTCTTCCTGGGAGGAAGCGAGCAGGTTGCGTCCGACCATCGCCGAAATGATCGCATCTTCGTCCAGCCTGGCCATCGGCTCGGTCAGTACATGGCGCCCGTCGCGAAACACGGTGACGCGGCTGGCCAGATGCATGACCTCGTCGATGCGGTGCGAGATGTAGACGATGGCGACACCGCTCTCGGCAAGCTGGCGGATGATGCGGAACAGCCGCTGGCATTCGGCCGGCGACAGCGCCGAGGTCGGCTCGTCCATGATCAGGATGCGTGCCGACATCGACAGCGCCTTGGCGATCTCGACCAGCTGCTGCTCGCCGACACGCAGGGCACCGACGCGGGCTTGCGGATCGAGCTCGATGCCGAGCCGCTGCAACAAAGCGCCCGCCGCGCGGCTGCTTGCCTTGCGGTCGACAATCAGCCCGGCGATCAGCTTCTCGCGGCCAAGGAAGATGTTGTCGGCGACGCTGAGTTCGGGCACCAGGTTGAGCTCCTGATGAATGATGGCAATGCCGGCATCCTCGGCGTCGCGTACGCCAGCGAAATTGACAGGGTGGCCATCGACGCTGACCGTGCCTTCATAGCCGGTGTAGACGCCGGAGAGGATCTTCATCAGCGTCGACTTGCCGGCGCCGTTCTCGCCCATCAAGGCATGAACCTCGCCGCGCCGCAGCTCGAAGCCGACATCGACCAGGGCGGCGATGCCGCCGAAGCTCTTGGAAATATGCTCGGCGCTCAGAACGGTGTCCGACCGATCGGCAGCGCCGTGCTGCGGGGAAAGGGAACTGCTCTCTCGCATGACAATGGCGGCCTCCCTTCCGTCGTCGTCAACTTCCCGCAAACGCTAATCTAAACGTTTCGATCATGTCAAGCTGATATGAGGTACCGCATGTTTACTGCATTTCGATTCTTGCTAAAAAGGACAGGATTCCGTACGTATTGGCCGGCAAGGGTGGCGAAACGTTTCGAAAATGACAGCATCAGGGCAAAAAAAACACCGGAAATCCACCGCGCCCACCATGCTTCATGTGGCTGAAGCGGCGCGTGTTTCTGTCGCCACCGTTTCGGCGCTGATCAATGGCACGGCAACGGTCAGTCCGGAGCTTAGCCAGCGCATCGAACAGGCGATCCGCGATATCGGCTACAAGCGCAACGCGATCGCCCGCAGCCTGAAGATGGGCACGACCCGCACGATCGGACTGACCGTGCCGCACATCACCAACCCATTCTTCACCGATGTCGTCTCGGTCATCCAGCAGGCCTTCGACCGGGCCGGCTATGCCGTCATGCTGTGCTGCACGGACGAAGATTTGAACACCCAGGACGATCAGATCAAGCTGCTGCTCGACCGCATGGTCGACGGGCTGATCGTGGCGCGCGTCGGCGACGGCACGATCCTCAAGCGGATCGTCGACGACGCCAACGTGCCGGTGGTGCTGCTCGATCGTATCTGCAAAGGCGTCGACACCGATGCCGTGGTGCTGGACAACCAGCGCGCGGTGTTCGACGCCATCACCTATCTGATCAATCTCGGCCACCGGCGCATCGGTTACATCACCGGCACGTCGGACATTTCGCCGATGCATGACCGCATGGCGGGATATCGCGAGGCGCTTCACGCCGCCGGCTTGCCGATCGCGGAGGAGCTGATCCGCTTCGGCAATTTCCACGAGATCGACGGCTACAATGCGACCATGCAGATGCTGTCCTCGCACGATCGGCCAAGCGCGATCTTCTCGGCCAACAACCCGATGGTGATCGGCACCATGAAGGCGATCCGCGACATCGGCCTGTCCTGCCCGGAAGACATTTCGGTTGCCTGCTTCGACGACTTTCCATGGTCCGACGTGTTTCAGCCGCAGCTGACCACCGTCGCGCAGCCGGTGCAGGCGATCGGCGAACAAGCGGCCAATCTGCTTCTCGACCGTCTCGCCGGCAACAGGGACGCGCCGCCGCGCAAGCTTTTGCTCAAGGGCCGGCTGATGATCCGCAATTCCTGTCGCCCGCTCGGGGCGATTGCGCAGAGCGTGAGCGCGTAGTCTTTCGCCCAGCGTATATTCCTGTCAGGACTTGTCAGGCCGCCTGCGACAGCGATTTGTGCGCCTCGGCCAGGATCTCGAACGACCGTACCCGCGCCGCATGATCAAAAATCTGCGCGGTGACCATCAGCTCGTCGGCACCGGTGCGGCGCACGAAGGCATCGATGCCTTGCCGCACCGTTTCCGGGGAGCCGACGACGGCGCAGGACAATGCCTGGCCGAGCATGGTCTTTGCCATCGGATCGAGATCGCGGTCATAGTTCTCGACAGGTGGCGGCAGCCGGCCGGCACGGCCGGTGCGCAGATTGACGAAAGCCTGTTGCAGCGAGGTGAACAGCAAACGAGCCTCGGCATCGGTGGGCGCGGCAAAGACGTTGAGGCCAAGCATGACATGCGGCTTGTCGAGCTGCTCGGAGGGTTGGAAGCGCGAGCGGTAGACATCCAGCGCGTGATCCAGATCCGCCGGCGCGAAATGCGAGGCGAAGGCATAGGGCAGGCCGAGCATGGCGGCAAGCTGCGCGCCGTAGAGGCTGGAGCCAAGGATCCAGACCGGCACGCCCTGGCCTTCGCCGGGCACGGCACGGATGCGCTGGCCTTCCTCGGCCGGCTGGAAATAGCCCATCAACTCGACGACATCCTGCGGGAAATTGTCGACCCCGGCCTCGAGATTGCGGCGCAAGGCGCGGGCGGTACCCATGTCGGTGCCGGGCGCCCGGCCGATGCCGAGATCGATGCGGCCCGGATGCAATGCGGCCAGCGTGCCGAACTGCTCGGCAATCACCAGCGGCGAATGGTTGGGCAGCATGATGCCGCCGGCGCCGACACGAATGGTCTTGGTGCCGCCGGCGACATGGGCAATGACGACGGCTGTGGCGGCACTGGCAATACCCGGCATGTTGTGATGCTCGGCCAGCCAGAAACGCTTGTAGCCCAGGCGCTCGGCATGGCGGGCAAGATCGAGCGAATTGGCCAGCGACTGCGAGGCATCGCTGCCTTCGACGATCGGCGACAGGTCGAGAACGGAAAGGTCGGTCATGGGTGGGATCCTGTGTCAGGACCGCATGTAGGAAGCATCCGGCGGCGCCGCAAATTCAAAAATATTGATCAGCCTTTGACAGCTTCGGAGTCGGCGATGTCGTCCTCCTCGACGACAACCGCGTGCTGCGCGGCGAGAAAATTGCCGACATGGCTGAGCCCATCGAAATGATCGCAGAACACCTTGATGACGACCAGCAGCGGCACCGCCATCAGGGCGCCGACGAAACCCCACAGCCATGACCAGAAGGCGATGGCGATGAAGATCGCCACGGCGTTGATCTCGAGGCGCCTGCCGACCACCATCGGCGTCACGAACTGGCCTTCGACGATGTCGCACAAGATCACGAAGGCCGGCGCCAGAAGCGCGTAGAAGATGGTATCGAAGCTGATCAACGCCATGACCGTGACAAGCACGATGGTGATCAGTGCTCCGACATAGGGCAGGAAATTGAGCAGGGCGGCAGCAACGCCCCAGACCAGCGGATTGGGTACGCCGAGCGCCCAAAGACCGAGAGCGATGACCGTGCCGAGGCCGGCATTGATGATGGTGACGGTGAGCAGATAGTGCGAGATTTCGCGTTCGACGTCATAGACGACGCGCAGCGCCCGCTTCTTTTCGCTGAGGCTGGCGAAGGACTGGATGATCTTTTCATAAAACATCGTGCCGGAGGCGAGCAGGAACAGCGACAGCACGAAGATGATGGTGAGGCCTGTTCCCGCCGACAGGATGTTGCTGGCGGCCGCCGACAGGATGCCGGACTGCGCTACCGCCACCTTCTGAATGCCCGACTCCTGCGAGGTCTCGGTCAGTTGTTCGATCTGATGCGAAATCTGCATGATCTTCTCGAGCGGCTGTCGCAATTGCGCCAACCGTTCGGTGAGCTTCTGGCCGATCGACGAGGTGTTGTTGATAAGATCGATTATCGGGCCACTGAGCAGATAGCCGGCGGTGGCGAACACACAGAGGGACAACAGCACCAGAAGGGTTGCCGAGATCACTTCCGGGATACCGTGCTTGCGCAGCAGCCGGACGATCGGCGTCAGCGTCAGCGCAAGCAGGAAAGCCAGAAGCACTGGCATGAAGAAAGCGCGGGCGAAATAAAGCGCGTAGATGGCCATGAAGAGAAAGATGCCGATCAGCAACGAGCGCATCAGACGCGTGTCGGCGCGAGCCGCGACGCGCGAATCCGGTTCATCGGAAACGTCCTGACCCCAGGCTGTGGGTTCGGTTTTCATGGTCACCCCTCAAGCCGGCGCCCCTTCGCACGGCAATCGCCTCCATGAAACGCAGAGTTACGGGCGAGGGTTCCATGAGCCGGCTTCGGGATTGAGGCCGCTCGCGCCGGCTCCGGGTCAGGCTGCCGGCGACGTGACGGCTGTGGCGGGCTTGGCTGTTTCCTTGCGAACGATCGGCGCCACCCTGGTGCCGTAGAGTTCGATCGCCTTCATGATCTTGGCATGCGGCATGGTGCCGATCGCCATCTGCAGCAGGAAGCGGTCATTGCCGAAGATCTTGTGCTGGGCGACGATCTTTTCAGCCACTTGCTCGGGACTGCCGACGAACAGGGCGCCTGTGGGGCCGCGCGACTGGTCGAAATGCGCCCGCGAGGTCGGACCCCAGCCGCGCTCGCGGCCGATGCGGTTCATCACCTCCGCCTGCGGGCCGTAGAAATCGTCCGCCGCCTGCTCGGTCGTCTCGGCGATGAAGCCGTGCACGTTGATGCTGGTGGCAAGGCCCGCCGGATCACTGCCGGCGCGTTTGGCGGCTTCGCGGTAGAGATCGAACAGCGGCGCGAAACGCGCCGGCTCGCCGCCAATGATGGCGAGCGCCAGCGGCAGGCCGAGCGCGCCAGCGCGGGCGGCAGACTGCGGCGTGCCGCCAATGGCGATCCAGACCGGTAGCCTGTCCTGGAAGGGCCGGGGATAAACGCCGCGATCGTTGATCGGCGCACGCAGATTGCCCGACCAGGTGACCTTCACGCTGTCGCGGATGGCAAGCAGCAGATCCAGTTTTTCGGCGAACAGCTCGTCATAATCCTCGAGGTTGAAACCGAACAGCGGGAAGGATTCGATGAACGAGCCGCGCCCGGCCATGATCTCGGCGCGGCCGCCCGACAGAAGATCGAGCGTGGCAAATTGCTGGAAAACGCGCACCGGGTCATCGGAAGACAGAACGGTGACCGCGCTGGTCAGCTTGATGCGCTTCGAACGCTCGGCCGCCGCAGCCAGGGCCACGACCGGTGCGGAGGCGGCATAGTCGGGCCGATGATGCTCGCCGAGGCCGAAGACGTCGAGGCCGACCTGGTCGGCCAGCTCGATCTCCTCGATCAGGTTGCGCAGCCGCTCATGCGGGCCGATGGCACCGGGGCCCGGCTGCGGGCTGACGTCGGCGAATGTGTAGAGACCGAGTTCCATTTGATGTCATCCTGGTGTTGGGTTTTCGGGCTAGACGTAGCGACGCCTCAGCCGCGCCGCCAGTGGGGCGGACGGTGAACAGTGCATGTCGGTTTCGGCTCTATCTCTTCGTCGCCATTCCGGACGGAAAACCGCTTCACACTTTTCCTGGAATTGCTCCAAAGGCGTCTCCCGAGTGCAACAGCCGACAATTTCATGGCTGCCATGCCGTTTTGGCGCTTGAACTCTCGGTTTTCGCGCGTATGTAAGCGTCGCGAATTGACTTCAGGGAAGTGGACTTGGCTATCTACAGGGAAAAAGACGTTTTCGAGCGGCGCAATGCCGCAAACGAGGCAAAGAAGGCGCTCCTCGAGCGCTTCAAGGCAAAGCCGGCGGCGGATGATCCCGCAGTGCTGGCGCGGCAGGCTGAACGCAAGGCTATCCTTGCGGCCCGCGAAATCCGCGAGGCCGAAAAGGCCCGGCTGAAGCAGGAGAAGCTGGCACGCGAAGCGGTCGAGAAGGCCGAGCGCGAGGCAGCAGCCGAAGCGGCACGTATCGCCGCCGAGGAAGCTGCACAGGCCGAGGCCAAGATTCGGGAATCCGAAGAGAACGAGCGCATCGCCCGTCTTCTGGCCGACGAAGCCGAACGCAAGGCCAAGCGCGACGCGCGTTATGCGGCACGCAAGCAGCGTACCGGCAGGACGCCTCCGGGCTTCTCCGCCCGCTAGCTCTCGGCTACGGAGCAATCTGCTTCGAGAACCAGGGTCGCCTCGCAGCGGCCCTGAACGTGTTTGTCCCATGCATGTCGCCCTGGTCCCGGCTCTGGGAGGACGACATGCGCAAACCAAGCGACCTAAGCGTTACCGTCAGGCGGCGAACTTCAGCCCCATGATGCCGCAGACGATGAGCGCGATGCAGGCCAGCCTGATCGCGGTGGCCGGTTCGCCGAGCAGCCAGATGCCGAGCAGTGCCGTACCGACGGTGCCGATGCCGGTCCACACCGCATAGGCGGTGCCGACGGGCAGCGCCTTCAGCGCCAGGCCGAGCAGAGTGAGGCTGACGACCATCGAGGCAACGGTCAGCACGGTCGGCACCAGCTTCGAGAAGCCATCGGTGTATTTGAGGCCGATTGCCCAGCCGATCTCGAACAAGCCAGCGAAAAAGAGAAGAATCCACGACATCGACAACGCTCCATCAGAGCATCGGACCCGAAAGGTATTTCGGCGCCCGACGATCAGTCAAACAATGGCGGGTCGTCCCGTCCGGATTTGGGGAAGCGCGAGGTCGTCCCCGCCACGCCAATATAAGAATTTCGGGCGCTCGAGCAACAGCGACCGGCAACAAGTGTCGCCGGCCGTAATCTTATTGCGAAGTGGATCGCCGGACCTACTTGTCCTTGAGCTTCATCGCCTTGACCGGCGGCGCCTTCAGCGCCGGAGCCGGAGCGGGCTTCTTGGCGTCCTTCTTCGGCTTGCGGGCTTCCTTGCCTGCCTTCATCGCACCTTTAGCCATGATTCGTTCCTCCTGATGTGAGAAGCCAAGTGAAACAAGAGAACCGCCCGACCGCAAGGGGTTAGCGACTGTTGCCGCCGACAGCGGATCGCTTTCAACCGGTTTCTAGAGCAATTCACCGTTTCGCGGAAACAGTGAATTGCTCTAACTCTTTGTTTTGACGCAATTCCGGACGGAAAACCGCTTCACACTTTTCCTGGAATTGCTCTAATTTGCTCGTAAACCATGGCGGTCCGTGCCATGGTCATTTTCGCACTGCAGCATCGACCCGAGCTTCGCCGGGTGATCGTCAGGCAGGCCGTCAGGACGACAATGCGAATCCACATCGGCTGCGAGATGAGCTTCGACTTTCCGCAGGAAACGCCGCTCATCGCGATGCTGAATGTGCACTATTCGCGGGCCTCCGATCTCGAGCGGCCGGATTTCCTGATCTCCAATCCGCCGGTGCCGATCGAAAGCTATCGCGACAGTTTCGGCAATTGGTGCAACCGGCTTGTCGCGCCGCCCGGGCGCTTCACCTTCGGCACCGACGCGGTGATCCGCGACCCCGGCACCTTCGAGATGGGCGACCTGATGGCCTGGCAGCACGAGGTGCGCGACCTGCCGGCGGACACATTGCTGTTCCTGCTGCCCAGCCGTTTTTGCGAAAGCGACCTTCTGGCTGACGAGGCGTGGCGGCTGTTCGGCAACACGCCGCTGGGTATTCCGCGCGTGCAGGCGGTCTGCGACTTCGTCCACAGCCACATCGTCTTCAACTACGGCAATGCACGGCCGACGCGCACCGCGGCGGAAGCCTATCGTGAACAGAGCGGCGTGTGCCGCGACTACGCGCATCTCGCCGTCACCTTCTGCCGGGCGCTCAACATCCCAACACGCTATTGCACCGGCTACATCAGCGACATCGGTATGCCGAAGCCATGGGCAAGCATGGATTTCTGCGCCTGGATGGAAGTCTATCTCGGCGGCCGCTGGCATGTCTTCGACCCGCGCAACAATGCACCGCGCATCGGCCGCATCCTGATCGCCTCCGGCCGCGACGCCGCCGACGTGCCGCTGACCCATATTTTCGGCCCGGGAACGCTTGCCGGCTTCAAGGTGTGGACCAGCGAGATCATCGAGTAGTCGCCGTTTTCCATAGACCGATCTCTCATGGCCGCTGCCGTGGACGACCCGACATTCGCGCGGTGTGATGCCTGTGGAGCTTTAGCGGCCTGGCCGCTAGACTGCGCCTTGAACGGGGGCAAATGCCATGGCCGGGCACGGCGGCTCAAAAAAGGTGATCTACGCGGCGCTCGCCGGCAATCTCGCCATCGCGCTGACCAAGTTCGCCGCCGCCGCCTTTACCGGCAGTTCGGCGATGCTGTCGGAGGGCGTCCATTCGCTGGTCGATACCGGCAATGGCGGCCTGCTGCTCTACGGCATGCACCGCGCCGCTCGCCCGGCCGATCGCACGCATCCGCTCGGCCACGGCCGCGAACTCTACTTCTGGAGCTTCATCGTCGCGCTCCTCGTCTTCGCGCTGGGCGCCGGCGTGTCGTTCTACGAAGGCGTGGTCCATATCATGGCGCCGGAGCCGGCCGCCAACGCCAAGGTCAACTATATTGTTCTGGGCCTTTCCTTCCTGTTTGAAGGCAGTTCGTGGTGGGTGGCGCTGAAGGAGTTTCGCCGGCAGAAGGGCAGGCAAGGCTGGCTGCAGGCCGTGCAGTCGAGCAAGGATCCGAGCGTCTACACCGTGCTGTTCGAGGACAGTGCGGCACTTCTCGGCCTGATCGTCGCTTTCGCCGGCATATTGGCGGCGGAACTGCTGGAGATGCCGGAGCTCGACGGCGCCGCCTCTATCGGCATCGGGCTGATCCTTGGCGCAACCGCGATCTTCCTGGCCCGCGAAAGCAAGGGCCTGCTGATCGGCGAGCCGGCGTCGCCCGAGGTGCAGATGAAAGTGCTGGCGATCGCCCAGCAGGATCCGGCGGTGCAGCGGGCGAACGGCGTCCTGACCGTTCATATGGGGCCGACAGAGATCGTCGCCGGGCTCAGCATCGAGTTCGAGGACCAATTGACGGCGCCCGAGATCGAAGCTTGCGTCGAGCGCCTGGAGGCGCAGTTGAAGAAGGAAATGCCGGAGATCACACGGCTGTTCGTCAAGCCGCAGACGTCAGGCACCTGGGAGCAGCGGCGCAGGCTGATCGATTCCGCATCCGATCCTGCCCTGGACTAAAACCGTGCCATTGCCTCACGGCCTTGCGCCGCTAGATTGAAGGGGCTTTGGAGGAACGAAGATGAGAATAGACGGCGGCTGTCATTGTGGCGCCATCACCTACGAGGCGGAGGTCGATCCGGAAAAGACCACGATCTGCCACTGCACGGATTGCCAGCAACTGACCGGCACGGCTTTTCGCCTTACGGTTCCGGCGCCGGAAAGCAACTATCGCATCACCAAGGGCACGCCGAAAATCTACATCAAGATCGTGGCGAGCGGCGCCAAGCGCACCCAGGCCTTTTGCGCCGACTGCGGTTCGCATCTTTACGCCACGTCTGTCGGAGATGGTCCGAAGGTCTATGGAATTCGCGTGGGGACCGCGCGGCAGCGCCAGGATTTGATCCCGACACAGCAGAAATGGCACCGCTCGGCGCTGCACTGGCTGCCTGAATTTCAGGGCATGACCACGTTGGAGGAGCAGTAGCGCCGGTCCGGCACCGCGCCTCAATCGTCGCCTTCGACGACCCTCAGCCTGAGCTGCCCGGTTTTCGAATCGGCAACGCGCGCGCCGGTATCGACCTTGGCGGCGGGACCCCGTGACGCGGCGTCTACGGCGGCATCGCCGTCGGGCTGCGCGCCGAATTCCAGCGCCTCGATCTTCTGGCCGCGCTTGGTGACCTTCGACGTCGAAACCAGTATGTCGTCGATGTCCTTGGCCGACTGGCCGAAATGCACCTGCAGCTTGCGCACCCGCTCATCGACACGCGCAACATCCTCCATCAGCCGGATGACCTCGCCCTGGATCAGGTGCGCCTGTTCGCGCATGCGGGCATCCTTGAGGATCGCCTGGATGACCTGGATCGACAGCATCAGCAGCGACGGCGAGACGATGACGACGCGCGCACGGTGCGCCTTGTGCACGATCGCCTCGAAATTCTCGTGGATCTCGGCGAACACCGATTCCGACGGCACGAACATGAAGGCAGTGTCCTGCGTCTCGCCCTGGATCAGGTATTTTTCCGAGATATCGCGGACATGGATCTCGATGTCGCGGCGGAAGGCCTGCGAAGCTGCCTTCTGCAGATCGGCGCCATCGGCGGCGCGGATGGCGTTCCAGGCTTCCAGCGGAAATTTTGCATCGATGGCCAGCGACGGCGCGCCGTTCGGCATCTTCACCAGGCAGTCGGGCCGGCTGCCGTTCGACAGCGTCGCCTGGAACTCATAGGCACCGTGCGGCAGGCCGTCGGCAACGATCGCCTCCATGCGCGACTGGCCGAACGCGCCGCGCGTCTGCTTGTTCGAGAGGATCGCCTGCAATTGCACGACCTGGCCGGCGAGCGACTGGATGTTGCCTTGCGCGACGTCGATGATCGCCAGCCGTTCCTGCAATTTGGCCAGGCTCTCATGCGTGGATTTGGTCTGCTCGGTCATGGTCTGACCGAGCCGGCCGGTCATGGCGTCGAGGCGCTGGCCGATCGATTGCGTCAGCTCCGCCTGCCGTGCGCCGAACACTTCCGCAATGGCGCCCATGCGGCCCTGCATTTCGGCCTGGCTTTGCAGAATGCCGGCCATCCGCACTTCCGCATCGCGGGCATGATCGGCGGCTTCCGCGGCCGCCACGGCGCGCGCCTTGGCCGACCGCCACAACGCAATGACCAGCGCCACGAACAGGGCCAGAAACAGCAAAACGCCGAAGGCCAGCGCATGGCCGAGCGTGATCGTTGTGGCGCCAAGCCGGGCGACAGGCTCCGAAAGGATGGTGCTCAAATCATTCATGTGGACAGCATAGACGATTCGCCGCGATAGCACAGATCAAAACGTGAACGCGCCTGATGCCAACCGGTTGACGCGTTTCGCTGGAGGTCTTAGGTGGAACGCCATGCCGATCAAGCCGCTCATCATCCTTCCCGACCCCATCCTGCGCCAGGTTTCCAAGCCCGTAGAGCGTGTCGACGCGCCTTTGCGCAAATTAGCCGACGACATGCTGGCGACCATGTATGATGCGCCGGGCATCGGGCTGGCGGCAATCCAGATCGGCGAGCCGCTGCGCTTGCTGGTGATCGATCTCGCCAAGGAAGACGAGACGCCGGCGCCGCATGTCTTCATCAATCCGGAAATCCTGGAGAGCGCCGACGCGCGCTCCGTCTATGAGGAAGGCTGCCTGTCGATCCCGGATTATTACGCCGAGGTCGAACGCCCCGCCGCCGTGCGGGTCAAATATCTCGACCGCGACGGCAAATTGCAGGAGATAGAGGCCGAGGGGTTGATGGCGACCTGCCTGCAACACGAGATCGACCACCTCAATGGCGTCCTGTTCATCGATCACATCTCGAAGCTGAAGCGCGACATGGTGGTAAAGAAATTCAAGAAGCTCGCCAGGGACAAGGCGCCGGGCAAGCTCGCGGGATAAGGTACGGGAGTCCCCTCCAGGCCTATTGTCGGCAGGATTGCCACCAAATGGAGATGCCGACGGTCGACATGCTGATCAGGGACATTCCTGAGCCTTTGAAGCGCGAGATCGAACTGGCGGCGCGCGAGGTCGGCCAGAGCGTCTCGGACAAGGCCATCGGCCTTCTGCGCAAAGGCATAGTTGCGGAGAGGCCGGCCCGAGAGGAGTCGAGCCTCTCGGCGTGGGCTGCAATTCGCTCGGCTTTCGTATCTGAAAGCGCAATTGGCGATGAATACGCGGAAATCATGGAGAAGATCGAAGCGGAAAGATAGCGCGACGGTCGTCCCGCGACTTCGACGGCCTTGACCTGAAGCTCGTAAACCCGTTTGAAGCGGATGCCTGAGCCGGCACACTGCGCGAGCAAGAAGACAGGATACCAGAAGAAAAAATGCCCCTTCGCGTCATCTTCATGGGTACGCCGGAGTTTTCGGTGCCGACCTTGCGCGCGATCGCCGAGGCTGGCCATGAGATATCAGTCGTCTATACCCAGCCGCCGCGCGCTGCCGGACGACGCGGGCTGGAGCTGACGCTGTCGCCGGTGCAGCGCGAGGCGGAGCGACTGGGCATCGAGGTGCGGACGCCGGTTTCGCTCAAAGGCGAGGCCGAACAGGCCGCTTTTCGCGCCTTGCAGGCCGATGTGGCGGTGGTCGTCGCCTATGGCTTGCTGCTGCCGAAGGCGGTTCTAGAGGCAACCCGGCTCGGCTGCGTCAACGGCCATGCGTCGCTTCTGCCGCGCTGGCGCGGCGCCGCCCCCATCCAGCGCGCCATCATGGCCGGTGACCTGGAAAGCGGCATGATGGTGATGCGCATGGAAGAGGGCCTGGACACCGGTCCGGTCGGGCTGGTTGAAAAGTGCGCCATCGAACCCGATATGACAGCCGGCGATCTGCATGATCGGTTGATGAGTGTCGGTGCTGCCTTGATGGTGGAAGCGCTGGCGCGGTTGGAAGGGAACACCCTGACATTCACCACACAAGCTGTGGATGGGGTGACCTACGCCAAGAAAATCGATAAATCCGAGACTCGCGTGGACTGGACTCGCTCGGCAAGTGAGGTCCACAATCATATTCGTGGCCTGTCGCCCTTTCCAGGCGCCTGGTCGGAGATAGGAATTGGCGGCCGCCAGGAGCGGCTGAAACTGCTTCGCTCGACGCTGTCGCAAGGCCTGTCGCCTTCGGAAGATTTGGGCGAGTCGGGAGGAATTCTCGATGACCGGCTGACGGTCGCCTGCGGGGCAGGCGCGATCAGGCTGGTCGAAGTTCAACGGGCGGGCGGAAAGCCCGCTGCCGCGTCGGAATTCCTGCGCGGGGCCAAGATCGAAAAAGGACTGAAATTCTCATGAGCATGATGTCGATACGCGCGGCAACGCCGCGGGATCGCGAGGCCATCCGCCTCGTCGAGGAACACGCTTTCGGCCAGCAGGCGGAGGCCGGTCTGGTCGACGCGCTGGTGACCGGCGGCGACGCGGTTGCCGAGCTGGTTGCGGAAGAGGACGGCCAGGTGGTCGGCCATATCCTGTTTTCGCGGCTGTTCGTCCAGAATGGCGGCAAGACCTTCGCGGCCGTAGCGCTGGCGCCGCTGGCGGTGGAGCCCTCGTTCCATGGCAGCGGCATTGGCGGCGCGCTGATCCGCGAGGCGCATATCCGCCTCAAGGATGGTGGTGAGACGCTGGCCGTGGTGCTGGGCGACCCCACCTATTACGGGCGTTTCGGCTATAGCCACACGCGTGCCGAGAACTTCGAAAGCGAATACCAGGGCGAAGCGCTGCAGGCGCTGGCCTGGGGTGACGCGCCAGAAGCAGGCAGGCTGGTCTACGCCTCCGCCTTCACCGCTCTCGCCGCGTAGAACAGTCAGCCGTTTTCACGGAAACGGCGAACTGTTCTCCTCTTTGTTTTAACGCAATTCCGAACGGAAAACCGTTTCACACTTTTCCTGGAATTGCTCGAGGCGAGAGCTCTAGCCGCAAATGCCGCGTTTTCGCCTCGACATCGAATATGACGGCAGCCTGTTTGCCGGCTGGCAGCACCAGGCGGATCAGCCTTCGGTGCAGCAGGCGATCGAACAGGCGATCGAAAAATTCTGCGGCGAAGCGATCAGGCTGCGCGCCGCCGGCCGCACCGATGCCGGCGTGCATGCGACTGCGCAGGTGGCGCATGTCGACCTCGTCAAGGCGTGGCCGAGCGACAAGGTGCGCGATGCCGTCAACGCCCATCTGCAGGCGGCCGGGGCGCGCATCGCCATCCTGAAAGCGACGGTGGTCTCCGACAGTTTCGACGCCCGCTTCTCGGCCATTGGCCGCCACTATCTCTACCGCATCCTGAACCGCCGCGCGCCGGCCGCGCTCGACAAGGGCAAGGTGTGGTGGGTGCCGAAGCGGCTCGACGCCGGCGCCATGCACGAAGCGGCAAAGGTCCTGCTCGGACGGCATGACTTTACCACCTTCCGCTCGACCCAGTGCCAGGCCAACAGCCCGATCAGGACGCTGGAACGGCTCGATGTGAGCCGACAAGGCGACATGATCGAGGTCAGGGCTTCGGCGCGCTCGTTCCTGCACAACCAGGTGCGTTCGATGGTCGGCTCGCTCAAGCGTGTCGGCGACGGCGGCTGGAGCGCGGCCGACCTGAAAACATCGCTCGAGGCGCGCGACCGCGCCGCCTGCGGCCAGGTGGCGCCGCCCGACGGGCTGTTTCTCACCGGTGTCGATTATCCGGTCGAGACGAGCCCGGAAAGGCTCTGAACTCCGACATCGTCCGGGACGGTGATGCCGAGCAACGTCTGCAGGCCGAACAGCACCAGCAGCGACGCAATGAACATGCCGACGAAAACGGCCGTGCCGACCGCTGCGCCCCTGCCCATCGTGGCATTTGTCATGCGCCAGGTCAGCACCATAGAAAGGGCAAAGAGGAACAGCGACACAAGGCTCGAAACCTGGCTTGCGGACGACAGGAAAAGCCGGATCAGCGCCGAAGGCAGCATCAGCCAGGCGGTGATGGCCGAAGCCCAGTTGCTGGCAACGACGTAGTGGACGAAGCGGCCGCCTATGCCGGCGCGCGGCGCGATGAAAGCGAGCGCAACCAGCGGCAGCACCCAGGAGCCGATGTCGACCGTCGCCAGGCGCACCAGCATGCTGAAGCGCCCCGCGAAGGCGTCGGGATCGCCGATTTCGTTGGCGATGCCGACCCAGCCGACGATCAGCGCCGGTGCTGCAACGACAATGGCGAAGAAGGAATTCCAGAAGCCGTCGGCCGACAGGTCGAGCAGGCGCAGGCCGTCGGCTCTGCCGAGCATCAATCGCCAGGCGCCCGTCAGCGAAGCTTGGGTTTCGTCCGCCGAAAGCATGCTGTTCAGCCCTGTCCGAACCAGTCTTCTATGAAGCGCTGGTAGATTTGCGTCAGCGTCTCGAGGTCGGCAATGGCGACGCGCTCGTCGACCATGTGCATGGTCTTGCCGACCAGCCCGAACTCGACCACCGGGCAATAGTCCTTGATGAAACGCGCATCGGAGGTTCCACCGGAGGTCGACAGCGTCGGCTCCTTGCCGACCGCCGACTTGATCGAGCCGCGCAGCGTTTCGATCAACCTGTCGTCACGGGTCAGGAAGACATGGCTCGGCCGGTCGCGCCAGACGAGCTCGTAGTCGACCGGCGTCTTCTTGCCCTGCCGGTACTTCTTGCGCCTGGCCGCCTGGTCGAGCCGGTTGTGGATTTCGGCCTGCAGGGTCTCGTCCGTCCAGGTGTCGTTGAAGCGGATGTTGAAGGTCGCGGTCGCTTTGGCCGGGATGACATTGGTGGCCGGGTTGCCCACATCGATGGAGGTGATCTCCAGATTGGTCGGCTGGAAATCCCTGGTTCCCTTGTCGAAAACCGGATGCAGCAAGGCATCGACCAGGCTCATCAGCCCGCGCACCGGATTGTCGGCAAGCAAGGGATAGGCGACATGGCCCTGGCGGCCATTGACGGTGACGGCGCCGGACATCGAGCCGCGGCGGCCGATCTTGATCATGTCGCCCAGCGCATCCGGGTTGGTCGGCTCGCCGACGACAGAGGCATCCCATTTCTCGCCCCTGGAAGCCGCCCATTCGAGCAGCTTGACCGTGCCGTTGATCGCGGGGCCTTCCTCGTCGCCGGTGATCAGCAGCGAGACCGAGCCTTTCGGACCGCCATTGGCCTCGACATGGCGCGCCACGGCGGCGATGAAACAGGCGATGCCGCCCTTCATGTCGACGGCGCCGCGGCCATACATCTCGCCATTGGCGATCTCGGCGGCGAAGGGCGGATGCGTCCAGGCGGCTTCGTCGCCGACCGGCACCACGTCGGTGTGGCCGGCGAACATCAGATGCGGGCCATTGCCGGAACGCCTTGCATAGAGGTTTTCGATGTCGGGCGTGCCGTCTTCCGAAAACACCGGCCGATCGACCAGGAAGCCGAGCGGTTTGAGCATCGTCTCCAGCGCGGTCAGCGCACCGCCCTCAGCGGGCGTCACCGAAGCGCAACGGATAAGGGCGGCGAGGTTTTCGGCAGGATCGGTCGGCAGCGTCATGGCAAAAGCGATAGTCGAAAGCGCAGGGCCTGTCACGGCCAGACATAGGGGCCAGCCTCATGGCTGGCGATACCGCCGATATTATGGTTTTCATGTCGTATAGTTGCGACCCGGCGCGGGCGACAGGATGGCAGACAAGGACAAACGGATCGTCATAGCCGGTGCCGGCAGCATCGGCTGCTATGCCGGCGGCTGCCTGGCGCTGGCCAGCCGAAAGGTCATTCTGCTGGCCCGGCCGCGCATCGAGGCAGCGTTGCGGCAGGGCGGATTGCGGGTCAGCGACCTCCAGGGCCGCGATCGCTCGATCAAGCCGGAGGCGCTTGCCGTCACCACCGCTCCGGCCGCCACCCTGCCGCAGGCGGACGTGATCCTGGTCACGGTCAAGAGCGGCGCCACTCAGGACATGGCGGATCTTATCAAAGCTCATGCCCGGCCCGACGCCGTGGTGATCAGCCTGCAGAACGGTGTCGACAATGCCGACAGGCTGCGTGCCGGGCTTGGCCGGCGAACGGTGCTGGCCGGCATGGTGCCGTTCAATGTGGTGCAGTCGCCGGACGGCGAGCTGCCGCTGCGCGTGCACCGCGCCAGCGACGGCAAGGTGATGGTCGAGGATGGCGATGCCGGCCTGGTCGGCCTGCTTGGCGTCGAAGGGTTTGCGGTTGAAGCGCATGGCGACATGAAGGCGGTGCTGTGGGGCAAGCTGCTGATGAATCTGAACAACGCGCTGGTGGCGCTTTCCGGCCTGCCGCTGGCAACCGAACTGGCCGACCGACGCTGGCGGCTGATCCTGGCCGGCCAGATCGACGAGGCGCTGACGGCACTGAAAGCGTCCGGCATCGAGCCGGCGCGGATCGCCGGCCTGCGGCCGGCGCTGCTGCCGAAAGTGCTCAGGCTGCCGGACTGGCTGTTCAAGCTCTTGGCGCGGCGCATGCTGGCGATCGACCCGCAGGCGCGCTCGTCGATGTGGGACGATCTTCAGCGCGGCCGGCCGACGGAGATCGACGATTTGCAAGGTGCCATCTTGCGGCTGGCGGGGAAGGCCGGCACGCCCGTGCCGACGGTTCAGCGGATCATCGCCTTGGTGCGCGCGGCGGAAGCGGAGCGGCTTGGCTCGCCGGGCCTGGCGCCGGAGCAGATTGTTGCACCGGCCGGCCGTCGATCAACGTGATCTTCTGCCAGATTTTCCGCGACAGGTTGGACGCCAGGTTCTCGATGTCGTTGACGCCGTCGATGACCACGTCGTCATTGACCGACTGCGCGAACAATGCGGCGATCTTGCCGGTGATCGACAGCATTTCGGAGCAATAGTCGAGGTAACGCGCCAGGTCGGCGGCATTGGTGATGCGGGCGGGCGAATGCGACGTTGGCTTGAAATCGGCCGACAGCGCCGCCGGATCCTTGGTCAGCTGGTGCATGTCGATGACGTGGATCAGCGAGCGCAGGCCATGCAGCTGGCGAAAGACCTGCTTGCGCTTGATGCGCTCCTCGGAGCGGATCAAGGCGAGAAATCCGACAATGGCGAGGATGAACATGTTGAGCGAAGCTTCGATGCCTTGCACAGACTGGACGGCATCACCCGGTTTGGAAATGCGGTCGAATGGCAATACGGTTCCGACGAAGATGAACATCAGTGCGCCGGCAACGACAGCGGCGACGATGAGGCCGCGCAGCCACCAGATCGGCGCTTCCAGGGCCTTGGCGCCCTGTGCCAGGTCGCGCGACAGAGAGACCAGTTCGGCGGCAACGCCGCGCAGGCCGGCATCGGGGAAACGCTCCGCAACGCGCGTCTCCAGCCGTTCTGCGGTCTCGATGATCAGTTTCGGATCAAGCGTACGGTAGCGCATGTCCGATCGAACCTCAGGGTTGTGCTGGCTCGTTGGTGCGCCGGCCGTAGCGGTTGGGTCCAGGCTGCCCCGGAAACAGGCACAACACAAGGAAGGCCACGATCGAGACCACCGGCACGAACAGGATCAGCGCCGCAATGCCCGGCTTGTCCAAATCGTGCAGCCGCTTGACCGCCAGGGCAATGTTCGACCACAGCGAGGCGATGAAGGCGACGAAGAAGATGAACGACCACATGTTGCTCTCGGCCGAACCTTCCGGCACCAGCGTGAAGCGGTAGAGCGGGAAGGCCTGGATGATGGCGACGAGCAACCCGCCAAGAAAATAGGCCGCGCGACTGACGCGGCCCGAGGTTTTGAAGAAAAGCCAGGTGAGATCTGATCTGTCAGGCAAGCGGGTCCGGTCCATATTGATTGGCGCCCCTGGCGCCTTCGAGAATGCCGCATTCCACCAGAAACCAGATCGGGCCGATCAATGGCACCAGCATGATCAGGCTCCACCAGCCCGACTTGCCGCGATCATGCCAGCGCTTGGCGTAGACTGCGAGTGCGAAATAGATCGAGGCCAGAGCGATGAGAATGCCGATGATGCCGATCTGGGCGCCACTGGCCGTGGTGATGCGTGTACCGAGGATCGCATCGAGAATAAAGGCAACGATGCCAATGACGATGAAAACGCCAATCGCGGCCCAGAACTTGCCACGGTTGATGCGACCGTCAAAACTTGTGAGCAGATACTTCCAGTCCATGTCACCCCTCGATGATGAACCCGCGCGACCGATTGTCGCGCCGGCGGAAGGTGCGCCCGCTTTGCGCAAAGATCAATCGCGCAGCAATTCGTTGATCGAGGTCTTGGACCTGGTTTTGGCGTCGACGCGCTTGACGATGACGGCGCAGTAGAGGCTCGGACCCGGCTCGCCGTTCGGAAAGGGCTTGCCCGGCATCGCTCCGGCGACGACGACGGAATTCGGCGGCACTTCGCCGTAGAAAATCTCGCCGGTGGCGCGGTCGACGATCTTGGTCGACTGGCCGATGAAGACGCCCATGCCGAGCACCGAGCCTTCGCGCACGATGCAGCCCTCGACCACTTCCGAGCGCGCGCCGATGAAGCAATTGTCCTCGATGATGGTCGGACCTGCCTGCATCGGCTCCAGCACGCCGCCGATGCCGACGCCGCCGGAAAGATGCACGTTCTTGCCGATCTGGGCACAGGAGCCTACCCCGACCCAGGTGTCGATCATGGTGCCTGTATCGACATAGGCGCCGACATTGACGAAGGACGGCATCAGCACGGCGCCCGGCGCGATATAGGCCGAGCGACGCACGATCGACCCCGGCACGGCGCGAAAGCCCTCCTTTTCGAAATCGACAGCGCCCCAGCCATCGAACTTCGACGGCACCTTGTCCCACCACGTCGCTTCGCCGGGACCACCCTTGATGATCTCCATCGGGTTGAGCCGGAAGGACAAAAGCACGGCCTTCTTCAGCCACTGGTTGACATGCCACTTGCCGTCGGCCTGCCGCTCGGCGACGCGGACGGCGCCGCGGTCGAGCAGGTCAAGCGCCGACTGGATGGCATCGCGCGTTTCGCCGCGCGTCGCAGTCGAAATCGCATCGCGTTCCTCGAAGGCCTTCTCGATGCTCTTTTCGAGGCTCGCCAGATCGGGCTTCGACATGAATTCGCTCCATTACCAAGCTGTTAAGGGGCTGAGCCTTAACCTGTTTTGAAAGTCGCGCGGACCCTATGTTAAGGCTTAATGGGGGTCAATCGCGTGTGCGTCACGGGACGGCGCAGTTAAGGGAATTGGACGGGTAGTTATGACTCCTATGGAAAAGGCGGGGTGGACGCCGCTGCCGCATTCGGACGAGGATCTGGAGCGGTCGAAGAGCGTGCCTGACACGCCGCAGACGCGTGCCGAAACCTACCGGCTCGCCTGGAACGATCCCGACTTCATGACGCGCCGCGAGTTGCGCGCGGTCAGGCTGCAACTCGAACTCCTGAAACCGGAAATGATCCTAGCCGAACGCGGCATCCGCTCGACGGTGATCCTGTTCGGCGGCGCGCGCCTGCCGGAACCCGGCGGCGAGGCCTGGGCGGCCAAGAACGAGACGCAGAAGAAGAACCTCGAAGAGAACAGCAAATACTACGAAGAAGCGCGCAAATTCGCCCGCCTCTGCTCGCAGCAATCGGCTACCTCCTATTACCGCGAATATGTCGTGGTGACCGGCGGCGGGCCTGGCGTGATGGAAGCGGGAAACCGCGGCGCCGACGATGTCGGCGCGCCGTCGATAGGCCTCAACATCGTCTTGCCGCACGAGCAGGCGCCGAACATCTATGTGACGCCGGAGCTCTGCTTCAACTTCCATTATTTCGCTATCCGCAAGATGCATTTCGTCATGCGCGCCAAGGCGGTCGCGGTGTTTCCGGGCGGCTTCGGCACGATGGACGAATTCTTCGAGACGCTGACCCTGATCCAGACAGGGCGCATGGAGCGCGTGCCGGTGATCCTGTTCGGCAAATCCTTCTGGAAGCGGGCGATCGATCTCGATTTCCTCGCCGAGCAGGGCACGATCAGCCCCGGTGATCAGGACATCATCGACTTCGTCGACACCGCGGATGAGGCGTGGGGGATTATCAGCCGGTTCTATAAGTTAGGAGAGTAGGGCTGGGGATCGGGGAATTGAAGAATTGAAGAATTGAAGAATGAAGGGATTGCGGCTCTGCGTTCGGATCGATGCCCAATTCGTCATTTCATCATTTCTTCATTTCCCCTCCCCCCTCTCCACAATCGCCGTCAGAAACCCCGCCAGATCGTCGGTGACGAAATCGACATCATCCTCATTGGCCGGGTCGCGCTCCCATATCTCGGAAAAGGTCGGCTCGAAATTGCGCGGCACGATCAGCACCGTGGTCATGCCGAGCGACTTCGGCACCGAAAGGTTACGGGCAAGATCCTCGAACATCACCGCATTGTGGCCGGTGACGGCGTGGAGTTCGGCGAACTTCTCGTAGGTCTGGCGCGCCGGCTTGGGATTGAGCCCCGCAGCGACGATGTCGAAGATGTCGTCGAAATGGTCGAGGATGCCGAGCTGGCGCGCGGTGCGCTCGGCGTGCCTGCGGTCGCCATTGGTGAAGATGAACTTGCGGCCGGGAAGCTGGCGGATGGCGGTGCCGAGAACGGGATCGGGCACCAGCCATGAATAGTCGATGTCGTGGACCTTCTCGAGGAAATCGTCGGGGTCGATGCCGTGGCGTGTCATCAGGCCGTTCAGCGTCGTGCCATATTCGCGGTAGAGCTCCTTCTGCAACTTGCGCGCATCGTCGCGCGGCAATGCCAACAGTTCGCCGACATAGGCGGTCATCTTGACGTCGATCTGCGAGAACAGATTCGAATGGTGCGGATAGAGCGTGTTGTCGAGATCGAAGACCCAGTCGGTGACATGGGCGAAGCGGGCGGGGTCAGGGAGCGTGGTCATGGACTCCTTATGGCATGAAACGCGCATTCCGAAAGCGACTTTATCCACAACTTCTGCTCGTTGAGGTTGCGTAAATCGTCTCACGATTCAAATTTTAGGCATCTGGGAAAGGTGGCCTTCAGGGCTTGCTGGCAGAGAGGCAGTCTTGTGGGAGCAAGCGATGAACAGCATAATTCTGAGATCCGCCGCCGTTGCTTTCGCCTCAGTCGCGGCCTCTCTCCTGCTGACCCTGATCATCGTTCCGGCCATGGGATTTCCGGTCAACCGGACGATCTGGCTGACCTCCACGCTCTGTCCGCTGGTGCTGGCGTGGGCCGCCAGCGCAAGCACTTTCTGGCAAAGCGACAGGCTGAAAAACGCGCATCGCGATCTCGCCCGAGCCCATGCCCAGCTCGCCGCCGCGCATCGCCGCCTGGCGGAAAAGGCGAGCCGCGACGACATGACCGGCATGCTCAACCGGGAAAGCTTCTTTGCCGCGCTCGACGGTTCGCGCCGCAAGTCCGATCGCGGCGCGCTGCTGATCATCGATGCCGACCACTTCAAGACCATCAACGACAATTTCGGCCACCTGACCGGCGATGACGCGCTGCTTTTGATCGCCAGCGCGATTCAGCGCGGCGTGCGCAGCGGCGATGTGCTCGGCCGCATCGGCGGCGAGGAATTTGGCGCCTTTCTGGTTGGCGCCACCGAGCAGGAGGCCAAGCGCGTCGCCGAGCGCATTCGCCGCGAAGTCGAGCTGATCCGCTTCCGGCCCGTCGACGAGCGGACCATTCCGCTCACGGTCAGCATCGGCGGTACTGTCTGCGGCGAGGAAGCCAGCGTGTCGGAGTTGATGCGCGCCGCCGACCGACGCCTCTACCAGGCCAAGCACCAGGGCCGTAACCTGACGATCATCGACACCGGCATTTCCGAGGCGGCGTGATCCGATCTGCCGCAACCGGCCTGTTAAGAAAACTCTAACCTTGTTTGCACTCGGTTGTACCGCTTAGCCGGGTTTTCACTGCTTTGCGGCCAGACTTGGCACGATACTGGCTTCCACGGTGATGCATGTGTCGTTCCGGGAATTGCCGTTCTGGGAACGCCATGCAGTGCCGAAGCCCAGCCGAGAGACCAGCCATGAGTTTCATCATCAAGAAAATGTCACGCCGCGCGCTCGTGCAGGCGTTGATCGCATTGCCTGCCCTGTCTTTGTTCCGCAAGCTGCCTGATGCCGATGCCGCCGGTCCAAAGCCCGACCCGAACGAGATCGTCGAGGTCGGTGGCTGGATCCTGAAGCGGAGCGACCTGGCATGATCTTCGACAGCTACGAGGCGTATCGCGCTGCGAACTTCACCCCGAAGGTCTGCATCCTCGGCTCCGGTCCGGCCGGCATGACCATTGCCCGCAAGCTTGGCGCGGCCGGCATTCCGGTGGTGGTGATGGAGGCCGGTCCGCGCGAATTCAGCGACGACTCGCAGGACTTTTACCGGGGCAGCACGGTCGGGGATTTCTATTTCGATCTCGACATCACCCGGCTGCGGTTCATGGGGGGCAGTTCCAACCACTGGGCAGGCTGGTGCCGCGTGCTCGACAAGCAGGATTTCGAGCCGAAGGCCTGGGTACCCGATACGGGCTGGCCGATCGCCCGCACCGACATCGAACCCTATCTGCCGGAAGTGCGCGATATTCTCGACCTTCCGGCCCTCCGGCCCGATATGCCGATCTCGGACGATATTCGCTGGGTGCAGCTGATCAAGAGCCCGGCCGTGCGCTTCGCCGAAAAGTTCGGCGATGAACTCGACAAGGCCACGAACATCGCGGTGGTGCTCAACACTTGTGCCACCGAACTTGCCGGCGACGGCAGACGCGTGACTGGCGCCAGGCTGTGGTCAAACGGGCAGGATGCCGGCTCCTTCAGCGCTGACTATTTCATCGTCTGCACCGGTGGGCTGGAGAATTCGCGGCTGCTTCTGTGGTCCAACCAGCGCTCGAACGGCGGCGTCGTGCCGAATGCAACTGCGCTTGGCCGCTACTGGATGGAGCATCCGACCTTCGAGGGTGGCAACGCCATCCTGGCCGACTATAACGCGTTCGAGGTCGACGCCGTCAACGAGGCCTTCTTCTCGCCGACACTCGCCGCCATGGAGCGGCTGCAGATCATGAACTTCGGCATCCGGCTGATCGAGACGCCGTATCCCGGCGTCAAGAGCCTTATCGCCGACCTCGCCTGCACGGCGCCCAGCATGGCGGAATGGATGTCCTACCAGCTCAGTCAGAGACTGCGCTGCGCGGCCCAGCTCTACGTCGCCTGGGAACAGGCCCCGCTGGCCTCCAACCAGATCGAGTTGTCGAAGACCGATGTCGACCATGCCGGCGTGCCGCGCATCGAACTGCACTGGAAGAAATCCGAACTGGAACATCGCACCCTTCTCGAAGGGCTCAGACTGTTCGGCGCAACGCTGATCGAGAAGAATCTCGGCCGCGTGCGCATTGCCGACTGGATCAGCAATGGTCAGGACTATCCGACCAACGACGAGACGGCGGGCCATCACCATATGGGCGGCACGCGCATGGGCACCGACATCAGCAAGAGCGTGGTCGACGCCAACTGCAAGGTGCACGGCATGGACAATCTCTATGTCGGCGGCTCCTCGGTGTTCTGCACGTCGGGTCAATGCAACCCGACGACGACGATCACCGCGCTGGCCTGCCGGCTGGGCGACCATCTCAGCAAGGTGGTCACCGCCTGACGGCTGCAGGGCAGCATGCTGCCTAGGGCAGTTCACCGTTTCACGGAACGGCGATCCGCTCTAACTCTTTGTTTGACGCAATTCCGGACGGAAAACCGTTTCACACTTTTCCTGGAATTGCTCTAGAGCGTCGCCGGGTCGAGCGCCGGCTGGTCCTTGCGCCGGGCGACGATTGCCGCGAAATCGGCGGTCTGGAAGGCATCGCGCAAGGCATCGAAGGACGGCAGCACGAAATAGGCGCGCTGGAACTTGTCGATCTCGTAGCCGGTGCGCATCACCGTTTCCAGGTCGAAGGGCACGTGGTGGGCGTCCTTGCCTTCGACCGCGAACTGCAGCTCGGTAAACGACGACATAAGGCCGGCGCCAAAGGCCTTCAGCGGCTGGCCGGCCTCCTGCATCAGGCCATATTCGGCCGTGTACCAGTAGAGCCGGGAAATCATCTCGTCGCCACCCAGCGCGATGATGTCGCCGGCCTTCTCGCCATACATCTGCATGAAATCGGCGAACACCGGTTGCGACAGCGCCGGCACATGGCCGAAGAAATCATGGAACATGTCGGGCTCGACGATGTAGTCGAGCTCCTGCCTGGTCCGCAGCCAGTTGGTGACCGGGAAGCGGCGATCGGCGAGATGGTCGAAAAACGGGGCCGCGGGAATGAGCCCCGGCACCGCGACGATCTGCCAACCGGTCAGTTTGCGCAGCTTGGCGCTGACCTCGTCGAAGTCGGGAATACGGTCGAGCAGGCCGAGTTTTTCGACGCCGTCGAGGTAGGAATGGTGGGCGAGCTTGCGCGTCAGTCTGGTCTGGCGGTCGCACAGCGTGCGCCACACCGCCTGCTCTTCATCGCTGTAATCGTAACCCTGCGACACGGTGAAATCGGCACGGCAGACCGAGTAGTCGCCGCGCAATCCTTGCGCCGCGCAGTCGCGGGCATATTCGGCAACGCTCATCGTCGTCATGGTTTTTCTCCTCGCAAAGCAAATCGCTGACGTGCTGAACGTTAAGCGGATTTGCGGAGGCGAATCGGTTTTGATGATGGTTCGAATTCGGAAATCGGGATAATATTCACTCAGAAATTCCCAGGAAGGAGTGAAAATGCCTCGATTCGATGATTTCGAGATCAAGATGCTCGATATCCTGCAGCGCGACGGGCGCAAACCGGTTTCCGAGCTGGCGCAAGAGATCGGCCTGTCGACGACACCATGCGCGCGGCGCTTCGAGGCGCTGCAGGAGGCCGGCATCATCAAGGGATTTGCCGCCGTGATCAGCCGCCGCGCTGTCGGGCTGATGGTCGAGGTGTTCATCCAGGTGCGCCTCGTCAGCCACAGCGACGGCTCGCCCGAAAGCTTCATCGCCGCCGTGCAGCGCATGGACGAGGTTTCCTCGTGCTGGACGATGACCGGCGACCATGACTTTCTACTGCATGTCATGGTGCCGTCGGTCGACGAGCTCAACGCTTTCGTCATGCACCGGCTGATGCGGCTCGACGGCGTGCGCGACGTCCACACGCAGTTGGTGCTGCAGAACATCAAGGGCCCGGGCCATGTGCCGCTCGGGCATCTCAGGCGATGACAATGCCTGCCCTTCGCACTCCTTGAGGAAAAGCTGCACGCAAACTGCTGAAACGGGCCAAGCGCGTGTCCACATCGCCGGCCAGCTTGTGCGGACCAACTGCCCAGGAGGTCCGCCATGAAAATCGTCCTGATCAATCCGCCGCACACCGCCATCGGCAGCCGCGTGCCCGACGATCACCTGCCGCCGCTCGGCCTGCTGGCGATCGGCGGGCCGCTGATCGATGCCGGCCATCAGGTGCGCCTCGTCGACGCCGAGTTCGGGCCGATGCCACTCGATGACGTCGTGCGCAGCGCACTGGAGGACCACCCCGACTTCGTCCTGATCGGCCATTCCGGCTCGACCTCGGCGCATCCGACCGCCTTGGCGATCGCGCGCATGATCAAGGAGCGCGAGCCGGCGACCATCATCATCTATGGCGGCGTTTTCCCGACCTATCATTGGCGCGACATCCTGGCCGCTACCGATGCCTTCGACTTCATCGTGCGCGGCGAGGGCGAAGCGACCGTGGTGGCGCTGGTCGAAGGGCTGGAAATGCGCCAGCCGCCGGCGAGCGTGGCCGGCATCGCCTATCGCGACGATCTCAGCCGCCCCTTCGCCACACAGGCGGCGATGACCATTGCCGACCTCGACGCCTACCGCGTCGGCTGGGAACTGATCGACCATACCAGTTACAGCTACTGGGGCGGCAAGCGGGCCGTGGTCATGCAGTTTTCGCGTGGCTGTCCGCATCTGTGCAACTATTGCGGCCAGCGTGGCTTCTGGACCCGCTGGCGGCATCGCGATCCGGTGAAATTCGCCAGGGAGATCGCATGGCTGCATCGCCAACATGGTGTCGAGCTCATCAATCTCGCCGACGAGAATCCGACGGTCTCGAAGAAAGCCTGGCGGGCCTTCCTCAATGCCCTGATCGCCGAGAACGTGCCGGTGCTGATCGTCGGTTCGACCCGTGCCGACGACATCGTGCGCGATGCCGACATCCTGCATCTCTACCGCAAGGCCGGTGTCATCCGCTGGCTGCTCTGCATGGAAAACACCGACGAGCAGACGCTTCAGTTGATCCGCAAGGGCGGCAGCACCTCATCCGATCGCGAGGCGATAAGGCTGCTGCGTCTCAGCGGCATCCTGTCTATGGCGACCTGGGTGTCCGGCTTCGAGGACGAAGGGTTTCGCGACCTGTGGCGCGGCTTTCGCCAACTCATCGCCTACGACCCCGACCAGATCCAGGCGCTTTATGTGACGCCGCATCGCTGGACGCCGTTCTTCCGCATCGCGCGGGATCGCAAGGTGATCCAGCAGGATGCGCGCCTGTGGGACTACAAACACCAGGTGCTGCAGATGACGCGGCTGAGGCCGTGGATGCTGTTCTTCAGCGTCAAGCTGATCGAGCTGGCGGTGCAATCACGGCCGAAGGCGCTGGCCCGCATCCTGTTCCACAAGGATCCCGAGCAGCGCCATTCGATGCGCTGGTACACACAGATGGGCCGCCGCGTGTGGTTCCGCGAGGTCTGGGGCTTTCTGGTCCGCGACATCAGGGTGAAAGACGGCCCGACGCTGGCCGAATTCTGGGGCGCGCCGCAGGACGCCGAGGAGGAATCGATGTCCGTTCGACGCCCGGCCAGAAAGCCCGCCATTCCCACCATCGACAATATTGAAGATTCCGAGGCGAGAAAGTTAGCCGGCTGACGAACCCCTCAGGGCACGATCAGCGTGCCGGCGCCATGTTCGGTGAACAGTTCCAGCAGCACCGCATGCGGGGTCTTGCCGTTGAGGATGACGACGCCTTCGACGCCGCGCTCGATCGCTTCGATGCAGGTCTCGACCTTGGGGATCATGCCGCCCGAGACCGTGCCGTCCTTGATCAGCGCCTTGGCCTCGGCCACGGTCAGTTCGTCGATCAGCTTCTTGTTCTTGTCGAGCACACCCGGCACGTCGGTGAGGAACAGCAGGCGCGTCGCCTGGCAGGCGCCGGCAATGGCGCCGGCGAAGGTGTCGGCGTTGATGTTGTAGGTGTGGCCATCGCGTCCCGGCGCCACCGGCGCCAGCACCGGGATCATTTCGGAGCGTGCCAGAAGATCGAGCAAGGTACGGTCGACCTCGACCGGCTCGCCGACGAAGCCGAGATCGAGCACGCGCTCGATGTTGGAGTCCGGATCGATCATGGTCTTGCGGGCCTTTTCGGCGAACACCATGTTGCCGTCCTTGCCGCACAGGCCGATCGCCCATTCGCCCTCGGCGTTGATCAGCGCGACGATCTCCTTGTTGATCGAACCGGCCAGCACCATTTCGACGATCTCGACCGTCTTCTGGTCGGTGACGCGCAGGCCGCCTTCGAACTTGGATTCGATGCCCATCTTGGCCAGCATGGCGCCGATCTGCGGGCCGCCGCCGTGGACGACGATCGGGTTGACGCCGGATTGCTTGAGCAGCGCGATGTCGCGCGCGAAGGCCTTGCCGAGCTCGATGTCGCCCATGGCATGGCCGCCATATTTCACCACGACCGTCTTGTGCTCGTAGCGCTGCATGTAGGGCAGCGCCCGCGACAACAGGGCTGCCTGCATTTCGGCGGTGGCGGTTATTTCCGTCATCGGCTTTTTTCCCTGGAGATCGGTAAGGACGGCGGCGTCTTAGCGGGAATTGGCGCCGCCCGCAAATGGCTTTGCTGTCATATTCGAGCGCTTCACGACCTCGTCATCGTGTCGGCACCATCAGCGGCGCCCTGCGACCCAGCCAACCCGAGATCTTCTCCATCTGCGCGGCGAGCGACAAAAGCGTCTCCTCGTCGCCCGGACGGCCGGCAGCCTGGACGCCGATCGGCAGGCCGGCGTCGGTGACATGGACCGGCAGGGCGATCGATGGCTGGCCGCTGACATTCTGGATCGCCGGCCAATGGGTGAACCAGAGGCTCTTGTCCATCAACTGGCCGAAGAACGGCTTCAGCTTCAGCAAGGGCGTCAGGTGAAGCTTGTCGAGCAGGTTCTCGATGAGGTCGTCGGCGCCTTTCGGATCCATTGCGCCGCAGGCAAGCGGCGGGTGGGCAATGATCGGCATCAGCACGGCGTCATACTGCGCGGTCTCTGCGATCAGCCGCCGTGAGGCGGCATGCAGCCGCTGCAGGTCGGCATAGGTCTCGCCGGCCGACACCAGTTCGCCGAAGCGGGCGAGCACGCGCGTGGCCCGCTCGATGTCGCCAGCAACGGAACGGCCGACGCGCAGCGCTTCGGCCCGCATCGTGCCAGCGACGGCGGAGGCAACCGTCCTGCAGAAATCGGCGAAGAAATCGCGGCCGATAAAGGGCAAGTCGATCTCCTCGACCGTGTGGCCGCCCTCGCGGGCAAGCGCCACCGCCGTGTCGAGCGCCTTGAGCGTCTCGTCCGAGATCGGCAGGCGAAGCGGCGATTTGCGGTACACGGCCAGACTGAGCTTGCCGGGATCGCGTGCGGCGGCAGCCGCGAACGTGCCTTTCGGCCGCGGCGCGGCATAGGGCGACAGAGGATCGGGCCCGTGGGTCAGGTCGAGCAGCAGCGCGCAATCGCGCACCGAACGGGTGAGCGCATGGTCGACGACCATGCCGTACCAGCTTTCGCTCACCAGGGGCGTCAGCGGTATACGGCCGCGCGACGTCTTCAGGCCGACAAGTCCGGTGCAGGCGGCAGGCACACGGATCGAGCCGCCGCCATCGGAGGCATGCGCCACCGGCACGACGCCGGCTGCGACCAGTGCTGCCGAACCGCCCGAAGAGCCGCCGCTGGTATGGCCGGTGTTCCACGGATTGCGGGTGATGCCAAAGGCCCTGGATTCGGTCATCAATCGAAGCCCGTGCTCCGGCGATGTCGAGGTGACGATCGGGATAAGTCCGGCAGCGAGATAGCGGTCGGTCAGCGCCGAATTGACATCGGCCAGCCATGCCGGAATGCGGCTGCCGCCATGCGTCGGCACGCCCTTGATGGCGATGCCGAGATCCTTGATGGCGAAGGGAACACCAGCCAGCGGCAGCGAGGGGTCGACGGTCTTGGCGCGGGCGCGGGCGGCATCGTAGAGCGGTTCGGCCGTGGCATTGATGTCGGGACGGGTGGCCTCGGCGCGGGCAATCGCGGCGTCGGTCAGTTCGACGGCCGAAACCTCGCCCTTGCGGACCAGATTGGCGAGGCCGGTGGCATCTTCTTCCCAAAGGATCCGTTCGACCGACATGCGCGCTCCCCCATCAATGAAGGCAAGCTAGCCAGTGGCAATTCCATTGGCAATCGACCGACGGATCCGGGCCGGCGACACACAAAAGCTTAGGCGTGCACAAGGTTATTTCCGTCGTTGCAAATACATGGCAATCGCCTAATTTGCCTGCAATGACGCCGCAGGACATCACCAAGCTGATCGTTCGGACTTCGATGAAGGATCGGGCCGCGTTCGATCTGCTTTACCGGCAGACCAGCGCGAAACTTTTTGGCGTCTGTCTTCGTGTATTGAACGACCGGGGAGACGCGGAAGAAGCGCTGCAGGAAGTCTTCGTCAAGATATGGACGAAGGCCGACCGTTTTGCTGTTTCCGATCTAAGCCCGATCTCCTGGCTGGTGGCAATCGCGCGCAATCATGCGATCGATCGCATCAGAGCGCGGCGCAAACCCGCCGCCGACATCGATGCCGCGCTCGACGTGGCCGATCCGGCGCCGGGGCCTGAAGCGATGGCGGTGGCGGGCGACGAATCCGAACGTATCCACCATTGTCTCGATGAGCTGGAGAAGGACCGGGCAGCAGCCGTCCGGGGCGCCTATCTCAAGGGCGAGAGCTATGCCGAACTGGCGGAGCGCCATGGCGTGCCGCTGAACACGATGCGTACATGGCTGCGCCGCAGCCTGTTGAAACTCAGAGAATGCCTGGAAAGATGACGCTGGCAGAAGACACAGGACCGGAACGTGGAGGCGACGACCTGCTCGCCGCCGAGTACGTTCTCGGCGTGCTCGATGCCGACGAACGCCAGATCGTCTCTCGCCGCATCGATGCGGATACGGTTTTCGCCCGTCTTGTCGAGGACTGGGAGGTCAGTCTCTCACCGCTTGCCGCCGCCTATCGGGAAGTCGAGCCGCCGGTTTCGGTGAAGACCGCGGTCGACCGCCGCCTGTTCGCTACCGCTGCCGCGGTGAGCAGGCCCGCCGAAGTGCGCGGCGGCCTGTGGTCCAGCCTGGCCTTCTGGCGCGGCCTTGCCGCAGCCGCGGTTGCGGCACTGGCGATTTACATCGCCGTGCCCATTCTCAACCCACCGGTCGAGCAGCCGCAGGCGCGACTCGTCGCTTCGCTGGCCGCCGAAGGCAGCGACGTCAAATATCTTGCCGTCTACGACGCCGCGCATCACGAAGTCGGCCTGTCGCATGTCTCCGGTGAGCGTGCTTCCGGCAAGGACTTCGAGCTGTGGATGATCGAGGGCAAGAACCCGCCGGTCTCGATGGGCGTCATTCCGGCAGGTGCAACGGCGCATATTATCGTCTCGCCGGCGGCCCATCAGAAACTTGCCCAGGGCGCGGTGCTTGCCGTCAGCCTCGAGCCGTCGGGCGGTTCGCCGACCGGACAGCCGACCGGACCGGTGGTCGCCGCTGGCGACCTGAAGAGCATCTGACCGGCTCTTCACCTGAAAAATCACAACAGACTATCATAAGTCTATCCTTCGCTGAACATGCCCATAGACAGCATGTCGGCAGGCGGCCGATGGCTCGGGAAATCCCTCTGCGCCATGGATAAAATCAAAAATCACAATATTTCTGAAACTCGGGCGAGTTTGTTCCGTATCTCCTCGCGTCCCCAAAAATGGGAAGAGAAAAACCCGAGGAGTTCGACATCATGCGTAGATACGCCACCCTTTTGCTCGCCGGTACGATCGCCGTTTCGGCCCTTGCCACCGCCGCCTACGCCGAAAACCCGATGGTTGGCGGCGCCGCCATGTATGCCAACAAGAACATCGTCGAGAACGCCGTGAACTCGAAGGATCACACCACGCTGGTCGCCGCCGTGAAGGCCGCCGGCCTTGTCGAGACGCTGCAGGGCGCCGGTCCGTTCACCGTGTTCGCGCCAACCAACGAAGCCTTCGCAGCCCTTCCGGCCGGTACGGTCGAGACGCTGCTCAAGCCCGAAAACAAGGACAAGCTCACCAAGATCCTGACCTGTCATGTCATCGGCGCCAAGGCGATGGGAGCAGATGTCGCCGCGATGGCCAAGGCTGACGGCGGCACCCACAAGGTCAAGACGGTCGGCGGCTGCGAATTGTCGCTCAAGGCCGACGGCGGCAAGGTCACGGTCACCGACGAGAACGGCAATGTCGCCAATGTGACGATCGCCGATGTCGAACAGTCCAATGGCGTCATCCACGTCATCGACAAGGTTCTTTTGCCCAAGATGTAACAAGGGGCTTGCTGCCGGCGAACTGACGGCAAGGACCCTCCGTCGATTGCACGATCCCGCTCCCGTGATCCGCAATTGGCCCGTGCACTTCGCGCCCGCCTGCATTCGGATGTGGGAGGGCGCGGAGTGTTCGTTCGAGGGGCTACCGTCACCGGCTTTTGATTTCCGCGCGGCGGTGTAGTTTGGCAAAAAGGACATCAGGAGGAACTGGTCATGAACCGTCGCGACTTTCTTTTGAGCGGTGCCGCCGCCATCGGCGTGATCGGGGCCGCGGCAACGATGCTGCGCATGGGCGATCCGCAGGCAGCACAAGCGGCCGAGAGCTTCGAGGTCGTCAAGACCGACGCCGAGTGGAAAGCCATCCTGTCGCCGGCCGCCTTCGACGTGCTGCGCAAGGAAGGCACGGAGTACCCCGGCACCAGCCCGCTGCTCAACGAACACCGCAAGGGCATTTTCGCCTGTGCCGGCTGCGACCTGCCGGTCTATTCGTCGGAGACGAAATTCGATTCCGGCACCGGCTGGCCGAGCTTCTGGCAAGAGATTCCAAAGGCGATCGGCACGACCGTGGACAGGTCGCTCGGCATGACGCGTACCGAGGCACATTGCCGCCGCTGCGGCGGCCATCTCGGCCATGTCTTCGACGACGGTCCGGCGCCGACCGGCCTGCGCCACTGCATCAACGGCGTCGCGCTGACCTTCAAACCGGCCACGGCCTGAGTCCATAGACTCGAATGCAAAAAACTCCGGGCTTGCGGCCCGGAGTTTTTTACGCGGTCAGAGCTTTTCGGGCGTGGACTGGAGGAGCTTCCCGAAACCGCTGCCCACGTATCCTTGTCTTGTCGCAATCTCCAAGGGAAAGCGCTGCGCGCTTTTCCCGGGAAAACCGCCTTACACTTTTCCTGGAATTGCTCCGTATCAGTGCCCCCCACCGCCGCCGCCACCCGGTACGGCCGGCTTGCGGATCAGCATGGTGAACAGGCCAAGCGTCGCAAACAGCACCGTCAGCATGAAGAACACGTCCATGAAGGACAACAGCGCCGCCTGCTGCTGGACCATGCCAGACAACTTGGAGATCGCAGCGCTTGTGGCGTCGAGGCCGGGGGTCTGCTCGAAATTGCGGGTCATGTTCTGCAGCTTGGTCTGCGCGGCTTCACTGCCCCATTGCACATGCTCGGAGAGCCTTGCGTAGTGGAAGGCGTTGCGGTCGATCAGCACGGTGTTGATCAGCGCAAGGCCGACAGCACCACCAAGGTTGCGGGTGAGATTGAACAGGCCTGACGCATTCTTCAGCCGCTCGGGCGGCAAGGTGCCGAGCGCGATGTTGTTGATCGGAACCATGCACAGCATCATCGAACAGCCGCGCAGGATCTGCGGGATGAGCAGCTCATAGAAATCCCAGTCGGCGGTCAGATGCGTCATCCACCAGGTGCCGGTGGCGAAGCCGAAGAAGCCGATCATCATCATCAGGCGCGGGTCCATCTTGTTCGACAGGATGCCCGAGATCGGCGCGGTGAAGAACATCGCCAGGCCGCTGACGAACAAAGCCTCGCCGATCATCATCGAATCGTAGCCGCGGATGCGCCCGAGGAACACCGGGTAGAGATAGGTCAGGCCGTAGAGACCGATGCCGATGACGAACGAGAACAGCGAGCCGAAGGCGAAGTTGATGTTGGTGAAGGCCTTCAGGTCGACGATCGGCTCCTCGGCGGTGAATACGCGCCAGAAGAACAGCACCGCGCCGACGGTCATGACGACGGCGCAGATGAAGACGCCCTGGTCCTGCAGCCAGTCATTGTTGGGGCCTTCCTCGAGCACATATTCCATGCAGCCCAGGAAGGCCGCCATGCCGGCGAGGCCCCACCAATCGAACTTGCTGAACAGCTTGAGGTTAGGCTTGTCGAAGTCGATCAGCGTCCAGGCCGCCGTTGTCACCAGGATGCCGGGCACGACATTGACCAGGAACAGCCAATGCCATGACATGGCATGGCTGATATAGCCACCGACGGTCGGGCCGATGGTCGGCGCCAGCGTCGCCACGAGGCCGATCATCGGCGAGACGACGGCGCGGCGCGAGGGCGGGAAGATGGTGAAGGCAGCGGCAAAGACGCTCGGTATCATGCCGCCGCCGATGAAGCCCTGGACGGCGCGGTAGACGATCATCTGGTCGATGTTGGTGGCGGTCGCCGCCAGCGCACTGGCCGCGGTGAAGCCTGCCGCCGAGATGGTGAACAGCACGCGCGTCGACAGCATCCGGCTGAGAAAGCCCGACAGCGGGATCATCACCACTTCGGCGATCAGGTAGGCGGTCTGCACCCACGGAATTTCGTCGGAGCTGGCGCTCAGGCCGGCCTGGATCTCCGACAGCGAGGCGGAGACGATCTGGATGTCGAGGATGGCCATGAACATGCCGAACACCATCGCCAGGAAGGCGATGACGCGCCGCGTCGAAATGGTGTCAGGCACAGCCGGCCTCGCCGGCGGCGCTCCTGCTGTCAGGGTTGCGGTTGCCATGGCATTGCTCCCCGGCCGCCGCTCAATTCGACGTTGCCACTGAGGCCGACCCGGATGGGGCGGTGCGGCTGTCGACGGCGACGACGACGCTCAGGCCGGCGCGCAGCTTACCGCTCTTCAGCGCATCGGCCGGCACATCGATGCGGACCGGAACGCGCTGCACGACCTTGGTGAAGTTGCCGGTGGCGTTTTCGGGCGGCAGCAGCGAGAACACGGCACCCGAAGCCGGCGCCAGCGACGAAACGGTTCCCTCGAAGTCCTGGCCGTCGGTCGCATCGACCGAGATCCTGACCTTCTCGCCGGGAACCAGCCGGGCAAGTTGTGTCTCCTTGAAGTTGGCGACGATGTAGAGCTTGTCCATCGGCACGATGACGGCGAGCTTCTGGCCGGGGCTGACAAGGTCGCCCTGCTCGACCGAGCGGTTGCCGACGATGCCGTCATATGGCGCCTTGAGCACGGTGAAGGAAAGATCGCGCAGCGCCTTGTCATGGCTGAGCTGCAGGGACGCCAGCGTGCTCGCCGATTCCGCGCGCTGCGCCTGCAGCACGCCGATATTGGCTTGCGCGGCGGCGATCTGTGCGTCGGCGCCGACAAGGGCGGCATCGGCCTGCTGGACCGCGGTCTGGGCGTCGTCCAGCTGCGCCTGCGTGCCGACATGGGTCTTGAGCAGCTGCGAGGCGCGCGCCGCGACCTTGGCTGCGTTGTCGGCCGCGGCCTGGTCGGCGACCTTCTGCGCCTGGGCCTGCTGCAGCGAGGCGCGGGCCGCGTCGGTCTGGGCGTCGATACGGTCGAGCGTCTTGCTCAAGGTGGCGATCTGCGCCTCGGCCTGGGCGACGGCAATCTTGTAATCGCCGTCATCGACGACGAGCAGCGGATCGCCGGCCTTGACCAGCTGGTTCTCGCTGACCTTGACCTGATCGACATAGCCGGAAATCTTGGGCGAGATGAACGCCATGTCCGCCTGGACATAGGCATCGTCCGTCGAGATCATGAAGCGGCCCGTTGTCCAGTAGTCGTACCCATACCAGGCGCCGGCGCCCAGCAAGGCAACACCGATGACCGGCAGCAGGAAGGAACGCACCGAACGCTTCTTCTTGGCCGGAGCCTCTGCCGGCGGCGACGAGACGGGCTGGACAGGTACTTCCGGTGCTTCCGTCGCCGGCGCAACCTTGGCGTTGGGGAAGGGACGGACTTCGGCAGTGTTCGGCGCGTTCGAGGACATGACATCTCTCTAAAGTTATAATATAATACTGAACCGTTCGGTTCGATCCGGCCGTTGACATAGCGCGTAAAGAGGACCATATCAAGGGCAATCGAACCGCTTGGTTCGAATTATTTTCGAGGTGTGACTTTCATGGCCGAGACCCCGCCCAATGTCGAAAACGAGTCGTGTGACGACCTGTTGGAAAGCTTGCGTCGTGGCCGCCCGGCCGCGGGGCAGGATCCGGCCAAGCGCAGCCAGATCATCGACGGCGCCCGTCGTGTCTTCATCGACAAGGGCTTCGAAGCCGCCTCGATGAACGACATCACCCGCGAGGCCGGCGTCTCCAAGGGTACGATCTACGTCTACTTCGCCAACAAGGAAGAGCTGTTCGAGGCGCTGATCGAGGAAGAGCGCGGCACCATCTTCAAGAACATGTATGACGTGCTGGACAATGCCGACAACCTGCGCGAGACGCTGGTGAAGTTCGGCAAGGTGCTGGCTCTCAAGATCACGTCGGCCAAGGTCGTCCAAGCGCAGCGCACGGTGATCGGGGCATCAGACCGGATCCCCGACATGGGCGCGCGTTTTTACGAGCGCGGTCCCAAGCGTGGCCACGACAAGGTCGCGGCCTTTCTCAATGCCGCCATCGAGCGCGACCTGCTGCGCATCGACGATGTCGATCTTGCCGCCTATCAGTTCACCGAACTGTGCCTGGCCGGTCTGTTCCGCCAGTGCATCTTCGCCTACCGCACCAAGGCCCCGACCCAGGACGAGATCGACCACATCGTCAGGTCAGGCGTCAGCATGTTCCTGAAGGCCTACGGCACCGAAAGGCTTGTGGCGGAAGAAGGCCATCAGACGATTGCTATCGAGGCCAAGCCCTAGCCAGACCATGCTCTAACTCTTTGTTTAGACGCAATTCTGGACGGAAAACCGCTTCACACTTTTCCTAGAATTGCTCTAAGGTGCGGATGCTTTAGCCGCCATTGGCGGCAAGCACGATGGCTGCCTGCAATTCCTGAAGGCCCTCGGCCTTTTCAGAAGAGGTGGCCAGCACGAACGGGAACGCCGCCGGCCGCTTCTTGATCTTTGCCAGCGTCTCCTCGATCAGCCTCGGCACGCCGGCAGTCTTGATCTTGTCGGTCTTGGTCAGCACGATCTGGTAGGACACCGCCGCCTTGTCGAGCAGCGACAGCACTTCGTCGTCCTTGGCCTTGATGCCATGACGGGCGTCGATCAGCACATAGACGCGTTTCAGCGTGACCCGGCCCTTGAGGTAATCGAAGACCAGCTTGGTCCACTCGTCGACCTTCTCCTTGGGCGCGGTGGCGTAGCCGTAGCCGGGCATGTCGACCAGCGCCAAGGGCGGCAGGTCGGCGCCCTCGCCCGAAAATCCATCCGGCACGAAATAGTTGAGCTCCTGCGTGCGCCCCGGCGTGTTGGAAGTGCGCGCCAGCCCCTTCTGGTTGACCAGCGCATTGATCAGCGACGACTTGCCGACATTCGAGCGGCCGGCAAAGGCGATTTCCGGCGGCCCTTCCGGTGGCAGGAACTTCATCGCCGGCACGCCGCGGATGAATATCCACCCTCGCGTAAACAGTTCGGTGCCGATTATGCTGCTGTTCAGAGCGTTCAAGCTGCTGCCTCCAGAAGAGAAATATTGGCACCCCGGATAGCATCGAGGTTGCGGCTGACCTTGTCTACCGGCCAGTCCCACCACGCCACCGCCAGCAGCCGCCTGATTGTCCGGTCGTCGAAACGCATCTTTACCACCTTGGCCGCGTTGCCGGCGACGATCGCATAGGGCGGCACGTCGTGCGTCACCACCGATTTCGCAGCGACGATGGCGCCGTGGCCGATTTCCACCCCGGGCAGGATCACCGCCTCCATGCCGATCCAGACGTCGTTGCCGACGATGGTGTCGCCGCGCACCTCCTTCGACCAGGTCGCCGGATCAAAACCCTTTTCCCAGCCATGGCCGAAAATATTGAACGGATAGGTCGAAAAGCCGGACATGGCGTGGTTGGCGCCGTTCATGATGAAGCGCGCGCCCTCGGCGATGGCGCAGAACCTGCCGATGATCAGCTTGTCGCCTATGAACGGATAGTGATGCAGGACGCATTTCTCGGCGAATTTGTCCGGCCCGTCGGGGTCGTCATAATAGGTGAAGTCGCCGATCTCGATGTTCGGCGCGTTCACCAGTCCCTTGAGGAAGCCGACGCGGGTATGCATCGGGATCGGGTGCTTGATGTCTGGGTTGGGTCCGTCCATGTCGAAATCCGTCAGAGAAATGGCCGCCAGGTGCATCCGAAACTCGAATGCGCCCGTTCAAAATAGCGTGATCCGCCCTATAGCACCAATCGGGCGACGAGCGAGCTTTCCTTGACGGCCTTGCTCATTTGCTGCCGCGGCAAATCACGATCGGATCGGACAGCGCACTGTCGAAACCGCTGCCCTGATAGACGGTGACATTCGTGGCGCCGGGCGGCAGCATGAAGCTGCCTTCGACGATTTTCTGGTCGCCGGCCGGCATGTGGAGAGCCCAGCTATAGGTGCAAAACTGAGGCGGCGCCTGGGGTTCGACGTGGCTGCAGTTCAATTGCGCGCCACCCAGCATGGCGGCGCCGCCGCAACTGACGGCGCCCTTTGCGAGCGCAATGCCCGGCCATCCCGCAATGGCCGCCACGGTCGCGATCTTCAGCCAATTCATCGTCGTATCCTTGCCCGGCAACAGCCCGCTACCTGAGCCTTTGGGTGGGTCGCAGCCCATGCGTCATTTTTTCCAGGCGGGCTTAGTCCGTCTTGCGCACCGCGTCCAGCAAGATTATGTGCATGATGATAATAAGCATGCTCACTAACAGTCGCGCCGAAAAACTCCAGTACCTCCCATGCCATCGTCACCCAACATCAGCTTCGTGCTGCACGATGTCGCGCGCCTGCTTCGAAAGCGGTTCGAGCAGAGGTCGCGGGCATCGGGGCTGACCCGCGCCCAGTGGCAGGTGCTGGCCTATCTCAGCCTGCATGAAGGCATCCACCAGAACAAACTGGCGGACCTGATCGAGATCACGCCGATCACGCTCGCCCGGCTGCTCGACAAGACGGAAGCAAGCGGCTTCATCGAGCGCCGGCCCGATCCCGCTGACCGCCGGGCATGGCTGCTGTACCTGAAGCCGCAAGCCCATCCGCTGATCGAAATCATGCGCGGCAATGGGCGGAAGACGCGTGACGAGGCCTTTGTCGGCCTTTCCGCGGATGCGCAACTGCATCTGCTGCAAACCCTATCCCTCATCAAATCCAATCTGCTCGCGGCTTGCGCCCAGCCTGCCGCCGACCGGGAGAAAACACATGGCTGAATCAACCTCACCAAAGAAGCCTGTCGAAGAAGACGGATCCGCCGCCGACCGGGCGCGCGACCAGGTCATCCGGCTGGACAGCGAACGCGAGCAAAGGCGAGCCAGCACCGTCATCGACAATGACGAGCTCGAAGCACCGGTCGCCCTGGAGCCGGCGGCGCTCGAGGCTCCGTCCAAGGAGCCACGCCAGGCCGGGGTTGCGGTGGCGCCTCCGGCGCCGGTCAAGCCCAAGCGCGGCCGGGCACGGCCGATCCTGTTTGCCCTGCTTCCGTTCGCGCTGGTCGTCGGCGGCTATTACTACGTCATCGGCGGCCAGGTCATGACGACCGACAATGCCTACATCCAGGCGCAGTCGCTCGGCGTTTCCACCGATGTCTCCGGCACTGTGTCCGAGATCGACGTGCACGAGAACGAGGCGGTGAAGAAGGACCAGGTGCTTTTCCGGTTGCGGCCGGCCTCTTTCGAAACCGCTCTTGCCGCCGCCCAGGCACAGCTCGGCACAGTGCGCAACCAGGTGCTGACCTTGCAGGCGAGCTACCAGCAGTCGCAGGCGCTGATCGAGCAGGCGCAGGCCGACATCCCCTATTACGAGGCCGCTTTCCAACGCCAGCAGGATCTGCTCAAGACCTCCACCTCCTCGAAGGCGACCTTCGACAGCGCCCAGCACGACCTCGTCGCCGCCCGCCAGAAAGTGTCCGTTGCCCAAGCGCAGGCACAGGCGACGCTTGCCCAGCTCGGCGGCGACGCCAGCCAGCCGGTGGAGAAGAACCCGTTCTATCTCCAGGCGCAGTCGGCGGTGGACGACGCCCAGCGCAACCTTGCCGATTCCATCGTCAAGGCGCCATTCGACGGCATCGTCACCAATGTCGACGCGCTTCAGGTCGGCAAGTACCTGCCGGCTTCGCAGCCGGCGTTCAGCCTGATTTCGGCGACCGAGCTGTGGATCGCGGCGGAGCCTAAGGAAACCGAACTGACCTATGTGCGGCCGGGACAGACGGCGACGATCAGCGTCGACAGCTATCCCGGTGCCGTCTGGCACGGCAGAGTCGCCTCGATCAGCCCGGCGTCGTCGTCGAGCTTCTCGCTGCTTCCGGCGCAGAACACCACCGGCAACTGGGTCAAGGTCGTGCAACGCATTCCGATGCGCGTGACGGTGGACGATCTCCAGGGCAAGCCGCCGCTGCGCGGCGGGATGAGCGTCGTGGTCGGCATCGATACCGGCCATGCGCGCGGCCTGCCGGACTTCGTGACGGACCTCCTCGGTCGGTTCGGACAAAAGTCATGACCGGCGCGTCCGCGACAGGTGGCGTGGTCGCCAATCGCGGCGCCATCACCGCCTGCGTGATCCTGGCCGTGATCATGCAGGCGCTGGACACCACCATCGCCAATGTGGCGCTGCCCTATATCCAGGGCAGCGTTTCGGCAAGCGCCGACCAGATAAACTGGGTGCTGACGTCCTACATCGTCGCGGCGGCCGTCATGACGCCGCCTTCGGGCTATCTTGCCAATCGCTTCGGCCGCAAGCGCATCCTGCTGATCTCGATCACCGGCTTCGTCGTCGCATCGGTGCTGTGCGGCTTCGCGCAGTCGCTGCCGCAGATCGTCGGCTTCCGCCTGCTGCAAGGCCTGTTCGGCGCAGCCCTGGTGCCGCTGGCGCAGAGCATCCTGCTCGACATCTACAGCGTCGAGGAACGCGGCTCGGCGATGGCGCTGTTCGGCGTTTCGGTGATGGTCGGGCCGGTGCTCGGGCCGGTCATCGGCGGCTGGCTGACCGAGAATGTCAGCTGGCGCTGGGTGTTCTACATCAACGTACCGATCGGGGCCCTGGCTTTCGCCGGCGTCTCGATGTTCGTCCAGGAAACCAAGACGGACCTCAAGGCCAGGCTGGACTGGCTGGGCTTCGGCATGCTCAGCGTCACCATCGCGTCGCTGCAGATGTTCCTCGATCGCGGCGAGCAGCTCAACTGGTTCTCGTCGTCCGAGATCATCGTCGAGGCGCTGATCTGCGCGTCGGCCTTCTACATCTTCCTCGTCCACACCTTCACCGCCAAAAACACCTTCGTGAACCCGCGGCTGTTCCTCGACAGGAATTTCGCCGTCGGCATGATCTTCATCTTCATCATCGGCATCACCTATCTGGCCTCGCTGGCCCTGATGACGCCCTATCTGCAGACGCTGATGGGCTATCCGGTGGTGACGGCCGGCATCGTCATGGGGCCGCGCGGTCTCGGCACCATGGCTTGCATGTTCCTGGTCGGCAGGCTGATCGGCAAGGTGGACACACGCTGGCTGCTTCTAACCGGCCTGCTGGTCACCGCCTGGGCGATGTACGACATGACCGGCTGGACGCCTGACGTCTCGCAATGGACGATCATCAGCACCGGCTTCATCCAGGGCGCGGGCCTGGGTTTCCTGTTCGTGCCGCTGACCACCATCACCTTCGCCACGCTGGCGCCGGAGCGGCGCGCGGAAGGCACAGGCCTTTACAATCTGTCACGAAACATCGGCTCCAGCGTCGGCATATCGGTGGTCACCGCGCTGTTGACGCAGAACGTGCAGATCAACCACGCCAACATCGCCACCTATGTGACACCCTACAACCAGGCGTTCAGCAATCCGGCGATCTTCCAGGCAATGGATCCCTACAGCGCCGCGGGCCGCGCCGCGCTCGACGGCGTGGTCACGCTGCAGGCCACGATCATCAGCTATATGAACGACTTCAAGCTGATGATGATCCTGTCGCTTGCCGCCATTCCGCTGGTTCTGTTGCTGCGCAAGCCGGCGACTCCGGCCAAGATCGACCACAGCGCCGTGATGGAGTGACGACGCTCGAAACTTATCCGGCTGCACAGGCAACAGCCAAAAAGAAACCGGGGTCCTGTGAGGGACAGGACCCCGGCCGATGCCGATACGACTTCCCAAGAAACATGGCACCTCGTCATGAGGCGGGGATAGCAGGCCCGAGAAAGCCCCAACGGACCTGCCTTGATCCCCTTTGCCGAAAGCCGTTACTTCGGCAACAACACCTTGTTGACGACATGGATGACGCCGTTCGACTGGTTGACGTCGGCGATCGTCACTCGCGCCTCGCCGCCTGACTCATCCATGATGTAGAGCTTGCCCTTCTTGACTTCGGCGGTCAGCGTGTCACCGGAGACGGTCTTCATCTCGTACTTGCCGCCCATCGCCTTGGCCTTCTTCATCATCTCGGCGCCGGAGATCTTGCCGGCCACGACATGCGCGGTCAGCACCTTGGTGAGCTTGCCCTTGTTCTCCGGCTTCAGCAGCGTGTCGACGGTGCCCTTGGGCAGTTTCGCAAACGCTGCGTTGGTCGGGGCAAAGACGGTGAACGGGCCAGCGCTTTGCAGCGTGTCGACCAGGCCGGCAGCCTTGACCGCAGCGACCAGCGTCGTGTGGTCCTTCGAATTGACGGCGTTCTCGACGATGGTCTTGGTTGTGTACATCGGCGCGCCGCCGACATTCGGGTTCTTGGCATAAGCGGGCGCGGCAATCGCCACGCCGGCGACGAGTGCGGAAAGGGCGATGATCCTGAATGACGGCAAGCGCATGTGGTCTTCCTCCGTGTGAGGGCTGATCGGAATTGATAGCCTTTGGAAACGCACAGGCAGTCACGCCGCCGAGGGGGCGCAAGTTTCGCCGATCACGGGAACGTGATGCCGGAGCTGCTTAAACGAAAAGCCCCGCGCGAGGCGGGGCTTTGAAGGCTGGAGAAAGCGCTGCGCCTTCTACTCGGCCGGTGATGGTTTCTTTCGGAACAGCGCGACCAGATTGTCCCACAGCTCGATCTTGGCGCCCTGGCGCTTCATGATGATGCCCTGCTGGAGGATCGACAGCGTGTTGTTCCAGGCCCAGTAGATGACCAGGCCGGCCGGGAAACCCGCCATCATGAAGGTGAAGATGACAGGCATCCAGGTGAAGATCGCCGCCTGCGTCGGATCCGGCGGCGTCGGGTTCATGCGCATCTGCAGGAACATGGTGACGCCCATGATCAGCGGCCAGACGCCGATCATCAGCATGTGCGGCAGGGTGACCGGGATCAGGCCGAACAGGTTGAACAGCGACGTCGGATCGGGCGCGGCCAGATCCTGGATCCAGCCGAAGAACGGCGCGTGCCGCATTTCGATGGTGATGTAGAGCACCTTATAGAGCGAGAAGAAGACCGGGATTTGCAGCGCCACCGGCCAGCAGCCGGCAAGCGGGTTGATCTTCTCGGTCTTGTACAGCTCCATCATCGCCTGCTGCTGCTTCATCTTGTCGTCCGCGTATTTCTCGCGGATCTCGAGCATTTTCGGCTGCACCTTCTTCATGTTCGCCATCGACGCGTACGACTTGTTGGCGAGCGGATAGAAGATGGCCTTGACGATGACGGTGGTGGCGAGAATGGCCAGGCCGAAATTGCCGAAGAATTTGTAGAGCGTGTCGATCAGCCAGAACATCGGCTTGGTGATGAAGTGGAACCAGCCCCAGTCGATCAAAAGGTCGAACCGCTTGATATGACGGTCTTCCGCATAGGCGTTGATCTTGCCGACTTCCTTGGCGCCCGCGAAGATCTCGCTCTCCACCGTCGCCGACTGGCCGGCATCGACGGTGATCGGGTCGGTGAGGAAGTCGGACTGGTAGCGATGGCGGCCGTCCTCGAAATAGGCATAGCGCGGCTGGAACGGCTGCTTCTCGGTCGGCACCAGCGTCACCGCCCAGTATTTGTCGGTGATGCCGAGCCAGCCGTCGGTCGACTTGCCCGGCGTGAACTGCTTGTCCTTCTCGATGGACGCGTATTTGTGTTCCTGCAGGCCTTCCGTGCCGGTGAAGCCGATCAGGCCCTCATGCAGCACATAGGTGCTTGCAACGAGCGGCTTGTCGAAGCGGGTGACACGGCCGTAATTGGACAGCGAGACGGCGGCCGTGCCGGCATTCTGCACCGTGTCGGACACCGTGAACATGTAGTTGGTGTCGACGGAAAAGGTGCGCTTGAAGGTCAGGCCCTTGTCGTTCGAATAGGTCAGCGTGACCGGGGTCGTCGGCGTCAGTGTCGCATTGCCGTCGACAGCCCACACTGTTTCGGGACCGGGCACCGCGCCGGTCTTGTCGTTGCCGACGAAGCCGATCTCGGCATAGTAGCCATTGGGCAGTGCCGCCGGGTTGAGCAGGCTGATCTCGGGCGAGTTCTTGTCGACCGTCTCGGTGTAGTGCTTGAGCTTGAGGTCGTCGAGACGGGCACCGGTCAGGTTGATCGAACCCTCGAGGCTCGGCGTGTCGATCTTCACGCGGGTCGTCGTGGCGAGCGCCTGTTCGCGGCCGGCCGGCGTCACGGCATCGGTGCCGGGTGCGTTGGGAATGGCGCCAGGGGCGGCGGGCGTTCCGGTGTCGGTACCGGGATTGGTGCCGGCGGCCTTCTTCTGCTCCTCGACGCGCTGCTGTTCGACGCGGGCGGCCTCGCGCTGCGCTTCGCTGCGCGGCAACACATAAAAATATTGCCATACCGCCAGGATCAGCACCGACAGCGCGATGGTGATGAAGAAGTTCCGGTTGTTTTCCATCGAAAGCCCTTGGCCTATCGTGTTCCGCGCAGTCGGCGGGAGAGTTCGGCCTTCAATTGGCCGAACGGAGTGGTAAGCACGTCTTCGCGCCCGACGATGACATAGTCATTGCCAGGCGCCATGTCACTTGCCGCATGCGTACGGACGGCTTCTCGCAGCCGCCGCCGGACGCGGTTGCGGACAACCGCATTGCCGACCTTCTTGGTGACGGTGTAGCCGACGCGCGGCGACAGGCCGTCGCCGCGGTCGAGAACTTCGACGAGAAAAAGCCGCCCGCGTCGTTTTTCACCACGACGGACAGCCAGGAATTCCGCGCGCTTCAGAAGCCGCTTGGGATTTGGTCCCACTGGCTTGCCGGATGCGGGCAACGATCTCGTCTTCCGTTCAGGCGCTGAGCCGCTTGCGACCGCGGTTGCGGCGAGCTGCGACGACGCCGCGACCACCCTTGGTGGCCATGCGGGCACGAAAGCCGTGCCGACGTTTGCGGACGAGTTTGGACGGTTGGTAGGTACGCTTCATTTGTTTTAATACCGCGGGGTGCGGCCCTTCTTGATTCTGTCACTGTGTAACAGGAGCTTTGCCGGGCCGGCTTTGGCGCGATCGAAACCGCGCCGGGACGAATGGCCCGAGCGTGTGCGGGCTTATAGAAAGAAGGCTTTTGGAAGTCAATCCGGAGTCGTCGGGCCGAAAGCTTCGCCATTCAGGCCGGTTTATGTTTGCGACCAAGGATGAAATTGGCAAAAAAGCCGTAATCGCCTAATCTGCGTTGATCAAGTGATCGTGAAGACATTAGCCGCATGAGCGAAACCATACAGGCCCAGGAAGGGATCGGCACGGCGGGGTCCACCGAGGCGCCGGCCAGCGTGCGCACGGTTCCGCTGTCGCGCGGCCTGTCGACCAAGCTGCTGCTGCTGACCATCGTCTTCGTGCTGCTGGCCGAAGTGCTGATTTTCCTGCCTTGGATCGCGAGCTACCGGCTGAACTGGCTGAAGGAGCGGCTGAGCACGGCGGCGGCGGTGTCGATCGTGCTGGTGCAGGGTGAACCCACCTCGCTGTCGCGCACGGCGCAGAACGACGTGCTGATGGCGATCGGCGCCAAGGCGATCGCGGTGCGCGACGGCGGCGTCTCGCGGCTGCTGGTGGTGGCCGAAATGCCGCCGAAGGTCGACGAACACATCGATATCGCCTCGATCGGCATGATCAAGGGCATGACCGGCGCGCTCGACACGTTGTTTTTCGGCGGCGACCGTATGCTGCGCGTCTTCGGTCCGGTCGGCGACTCGGACAAGGAGTTCGAGCTGATCATGCCCGACAACAGCCTGCGCAACGCGATGCTGCGCTATTCGCGCAACGTCGCCTTCGTCTCGCTGCTGATCTCGCTGTTCACCGCCATGCTGGTCTACGCCGCCATCGACCTGATCATGATCGGGCCGATCCGGACGATGACGCGCTCGATGCTGTCTTTCTCCGAAGCCCCTGACGATCCCGGGCGGATCATCCATCCGGCTGCCCGCGCCGACGAGATCGGCGTTGCAGAGCGCGAGCTGTCGCAAATGCAGGAACGGCTGCAAAAAATGCTCTCCGAGCAGAAGCATCTTGCCGATCTCGGCCTGGCGGTTTCCAAGATCAACCATGACATGCGCAACATCCTGGCTTCGGCGCAGCTGATGTCGGACCGCTTGCGTCAGGTCAAGGATCCGACGGTGCAGGCCTTCGCGCCGAAACTGCTGCGCGCGCTCGACCGCGCCGTGTCTTATTCCGAAGGCGTGCTTCACTACGGCCGCACGCAGGAGCCGCCGCCGGCGCGCCGACGCCTGAGGCTGCGGCAACTGGTCGAGGACGTGCACGGCCTGCTGGACATCGAGCAAGGCATCGAGTTCGTCAATTCGGTCGAGCCGGCCTTCGAGGTCGATGCCGATTCCGACCAGTTGTTCAGGGTGCTGACCAATCTGTGCCGGAATTCCGTGCAGGCGATGGCGGCCGACAGTGAAAGCGCCCTGGTGCGCCGCCTGGCGGTGTCGGCCGTGCGCCTGGGCAGCGTCAGCCGCATCGCCGTCAGCGACACCGGCCCCGGCCTGCCGCCCAAGGCGCGCGAAAACCTGTTCGCGGCCTTTCGCGGCTCGGCGCGCAGCGGCGGCACCGGCCTTGGCCTGGCGATCGCGCACGAACTGATCCGCGCGCATGGCGGCACGGTCGAGCTGGTCGAGAGCATTGGCGGGCGCACCACATTCGCCGTCACCATCCCCGACCAGCCGGTCCGGCTCGACCAGGCCCGCAACGGCCTGCGCCGCCCGGCCTGAGGTCTTGACCGGTTTCGCTTGGCAACACCTAGCTTTTCGGTCTCACCCCTTCCTTCCAGAAACATGTCGCCCGCGAAACGGCCTTTTGCCCTGAGAGGCCGGCATGCATGGAAAGCGCATCGTCTGAACCACCCAGACACGATGCGCTTTGGTTGTTTTGAGGCGCCGAGAAGCGAGCGGTCATTGCCGGATGACACGCCTGCGACAAAACTTTTGCCGGATCGGCTTGCTTTTCGGAAATTCAGTCGCTAGGGAACACGTCTCGTCGCGACCGGTCGTTCACGATCGGATCGCGGGGTCATGGAAAGCATGGCCTGTTGCGCGCCCGTAGCTCAGCTGGATAGAGCACCAGACTACGAATCTGGGGGTCAGGAGTTCGAATCTCTTCGGGCGCGCCATTCCATCTAACTGATTTCACTAAGCTTTTTGGCATATCAGGTGGGGCGGCGCCGGCTTGATTTTACAAATTCAGCCGGTTTTTCAGCCGGTTTTGGAAAAGCGGATGTTTCCGCGCACGATGTCGCAGTTTGGCGTGTATGCTTCGCAGTCGATTCCGCCTCCACAGAATCTATGAGTTGGGCTGCCTGTTTCAGATGCGCCGCTATATCAGCGCGGGTAGCGGAGCGGTTCGACTCGCATAGCGGTAACTCGCCCGCAATGGCTTTCAGATCGCGCAGTACGGACGCGATGTGTGGCCATGGGAAATCGGTCGGATCGCCGATGTCCCGGTCTGCCCCGACGATCACTTCCAACTTGGCCAAGATGCCAGCTAGGGAAAGAGCTGCAACCTCTGGAAGCGCATCCTGAAGTTTGAGCGCCTCGGTCATGGCTAGGACTTCGGCCTCCTGAGCGAGAGCGTATTGGCGGACGCCGTCTGGAGCGATCACTGGCGTGGGCTGCTGTCTGATCTCGCCTGTGGTCAATGCCTGAATTCCGGTATTGTGGATGATTCTTGTCTCCAACCGCTGCTGTACCCTGCAAAGCACCAGAGACGTGTGTTGGGCACGACGCCATGCGGCCCAAAGGCCCAATGCAGGGTCATGTTTTGTTACTGTTGATTGCGCCATCCTGGATTCCTCCAATTCGACACGGCGAGGTCGTATCTGAATTTAAGATACCTGGAAATCAGATATAATTGAAGCCCTCATCTGGAACCGGATGAGGCATACCTGTGGTCAAAACGCTCGGAACGCAGCGCCACCAATCCTTGATCGCGATGCTGATTGAAAGGCGTGAGGCTAGTGGGATGACTCAGACCGAGCTCGCCGCGAGGCTAGGCGAATACCAGTCGTTTGTGGCTCGGCTCGAAAGCGGCCAGCGCCGCGTCGACGTAGTTGAATTCATCGATCTGGCGAAGATCCTGGGGTTCGACCCTTCTGCAGCCATCAAGAGATTGGCAGCAGAGCCAAACTGAATCCTGGCTAAAGTCGTCCGAGCCGCTCGCGAGCGCGCCATTCAATAGCGCGGTAGCGAGCGAGCGGCGGCTTGCGCCTCATCTCCGCCATTCGGCTGCACTTCACGGGCACCTCGGAAGCAGCACGGGCACAGGCGTTCCGCAGGTCCTGGGAGAAGAACCAGCCTGAAGGGCCGCACTTACCGGACTACCTCATCGGTTTTCGCCGATTCTTCCCCGGATATTCCGGGCGAGAGGTCCTCGCGGGGCTTCAGGTCGCTCATCGGGAAGTTGCTGCTCTCGCCGACCACGTGGCACCCGTAGAGAAAATCCTCACCAAACCAGCGTTTTTCCTTCACAATGCCGTCTAGCGCGAACCGGAACGTCAACTGCGCGGAGATGTCTTCCCAATCCTCGGGCGTCAGGTGGAGAGCCGAGAGCCAATCGTAGACGTACCGGCACTCGTCGAAGGCGATGACGTCCATAAACATCGGCGTCCGCTTACCCTCGGCGATGTATCGGAAACGCTTCGTCTCGCGAACGTTTGGGTGCGCCGGATAGGCCAACTGGGCGAACGCGGGATAAAAACCGATCTCTATGGTTGGCACATCACAGAGGAACGGCATGCGGCTGCGATAGGGGAACTCGGCGATTCGCTGCATCGCGTCGGACCAGAGCGCCGTATCGTTTCGCCATGCGTAAAAGATCGCCATAAGCTCGTCGAACGGCCTGCCCGGGGTCTTGCCGCCCATGGCTTTCCGCCAATCGGTCACCAGCTTTCCAGCTTCCTCTGGCACGGGCCCGAAGTTCACATCGACCGAATAAGCCCCGCAGGCGGCCAGCGTCCAAAGCAGGGAGTACTGTTCCGGGTCAATGATCGCGTTGCCATCCAAAGGGGGGAAAGCTTCATCCAGCAATAGATCGCTGTTGCCGTTCTCGGCGACAGCGGCATGACTCGGATCGCACTCATCCACTTGGGGATGGCTCGCGGCGGGGTCTTCAACCTCGTGCTTGTCCGGCGCGTCTTCGGATAATTGAACTGCCTTCTCATTGAAACGCACAAGGCGTTTGCCCCGCTCAACCGCAGCTTTGAGGTCTGGCTGGAATGCCACCTTGTATAAGTCACCGCCGGCCAGTCGCGCCGTAGGGGCCACGATCGTCGCCATATCCATCAGGGCGCGCGTAATGAACATCCCGTAGTGGAACTCAAAGTCCGACTTCACCACGTCCGTAAAGTCCGGGCAGGAGTCTTCCTCGGCCTCCATGCCATCGGCATCGAACACCTCCGGGGTTTCTGGGGGCAGGTTGAAGCAAAGACCGTCCGATCTCGCACCCTCGACGCTGCCGCCCTTCGAGCTTTCGAGGAAACCCTTCGGGTAGAGGTACGCCCCAATGAGGAAGGCGTGCCTGTCGAGCTCGGCAGGCTGAGAGATGTCAGGGCGAGCGAAGTTGCTCACCAGCACACCAAGCGGCGCCAGCGCGGAATGCCTGAACATCGTCATCAGGACGCGGGCAGTCGCGGAGCTTTTGCTCGGCAAGGGACCACACGCATCGAAGTAGACGATGTCGAACCGATGCGGTGTGTTAATGAAGTAATCCTCAATGGTAATGGGAATGAACTTGACACCGCGCCTCTTCCGATTACGGAGCGATCCCCATCCCTTGGCCGCCGCGTTCTTATCGATCTCAAATGCCCAGATGTTTTCTGCGCGCACGCCCAGTTCAAGGAACACGTCGAGATCATTCTCGGGTTCTGGACCTGCGAGGTAGGCGACGGTGATGTCGGCTGGGGTCCGTGTCCCGATTGCGGCGGCACGGAAAATCCGCCACGAGTTTAAGTCCTCCGGGTCGCACGCAGTGCCAGCCTCCACGTCTCCGAAGCCTTTACTCTTCAGCAGCGCGTCGCGTACGCGTTCGGGATGGTCGGCCGGAACGATGGCGGCCGCGTCGCGGCGCGAGGTCACGAGCTCGACGGCGTGGATCAACGCACGGCGGCGCGCCAGCATCTTGGTTGCCTGGTCGTAGGAAGGATGCTGGGTGTGGGACATCGAGAGAACCTGAAGGCGTGGCGACTGAAGCGAGGCGAACACCTAGGATCAATTCGCCAAAATCAGACAGAATGTCTTTGGCGCGCCTCGCAACTTGCAAATTCTTGCGCAAATTCAATTGTTAAAAGGCACACGACACATTGTCCAGTTCGGTCGCAACGTGCGAAATAGCCCGAAAATTCCAGCAAAAACAACCAACCGACCGGCGCGCAATGTGCGCCCTTTTATCCTGCCATCCTACTCGGTCGTATTTTGGGAGAATTGATTGCCATCGTCGTTCCTCCTCCCACATGCGATAATACACTATTCTATACTCGATTCTACGATTCCGTAGTCTGGCGTTGAGTTCCGATGGGCCGTACAGTCTTCCACGCCCTGCGACGCGGTAGCAGCGCTGCTTATTTGCAGCACGGGAACCGCACACTTTTCCATCGGAGTGACGGAGCAGCGTCACAGGCAATCCGGCGCGGTCCGGCCGCCTCGCGATCGGCGCGGCTGCACCAATGTATCCGGCCTCGACGCTCTGCGCGCCCTGCCAAGATGGAGATTCGCGCGCCCGGCTCCTAACAAGATACACCACCTCGAAAGGGCCGCTGCCTGCCGACAGGTTTGCCGAACGCCGATCAACCGTTGTGCCATCTCCTGAACATCTTCCCGCAGACTTCATGCGCCCGAGCAGATGCCGGGACGCACCGGCTCGACCAAATCCGTTATCCGTTGGAGGCCATCACGGCTTCTTAGGGGCGCTGGTTCGACATCACGGCCCAGCGATCCGGGCCAGTTTATTGGCAAGCGCAACGACCACCACGTTGCGTTTGGCGCGCTTGAGCAGTGCCTGCAGCGAGGCGCCGAGCTGGGTGTCCATTCGCGCCAGATATTGCAGTGCCGCTCGCGCCACGGATCAACAGCACGCGCATGTAGGCGCTCCCGCGCTTGCCGATCCCCGTCAGGCGCGGCTTGCCGCCGGTTGTGATTTGGCGGGGTACAAGCCCCAGCCAAGCAGTGAAGTCACGCCCCTTTGCAAACCCCGACAGATCGCCGACCGCTGCCGCCGCGCTGTTGCATTGAGAGCGTCAATGCCCGGACGCTGCGCAACAGACGAGCCCGTTGATCGCTCTTCGCGAGCGCTTAGAACTCCTGATCGAGCTGCTTGATCCGATGATTGAACGCGTGCAATTCGTCAACCCTGCCATGAGCCAGTTGCCGCATCCTGGCGGTTAGGATCGGTTTGTCGGAGAGGTTCTCGCGCAGCCACAGGTTCAGCTTGGGCGCCCCTTGGCAATGACGATGCCCCGGTCGAAGAGCACACCCCTCAGATGATTGATCAGCCCCGTCCGTGTGCCAACCAGCCACTCGCGGGCACGGTGCAACGTCTGCACATCGAGTTGCTCTTCTGACTTGATCGGCACGAAGCGCATTATCGGCCGCGTCGCCGCTTCGGCGATTGCTTCCGCGTCGCGATTATCGCTCTTGTGCGGCTTCACGCACGGTTTGACATACTTTGGTGGTATCAGCCGGACATTGTGTCCGACCGAGTCAAACTGACGCGCGAGATGATGAGCACCGCAGCACGCCTCCATGCCGATGATGCACTGCGGCTGCCTGCGACGAAACCGGCGACAGACGGACGGCGCATCCGGCGCAACACGACCGCACCTTCCCGGTCAAGGCCAACCACGCTGCAGAGCGTCTTCCAAGATCTATTCCGCTGCACGGCGACGTTCATTTGCAGTCCTCCTTTCGGTGCGGACTAACAATTTGCCCGCAACGGGAAGGACGGGCCATCCAACAAGATAACGTGCATTCCGTCGTTCCTGGTCTGCATCGGTCCTCATCCCCCTGGCGGATCTCTCCCTGTCAGGTGGCGCCCGTCAGCTTGCCGGAGCCATGCGTTTCAACTGTTGATCTTCTGCTCATCAGTGCTTGGTGCCTGAGAGTTGCGGGACAATTCAAGTAGGGACCTATCGATTGATCATGCTCTCCTAGGTGGAGGCGGGCAAACCTCGGACCGCTTGCCGAGGTTTGCTATCAGCTATATGCCAATTGGGCGCGCATAAGACAAAGCCCAGTCCTAATTGAGCAATGCGCGGCGGTTGGAGTCTCGCGTGGCATTGGCGATAGTTCCTCAATACGAAGACTTGCCCACTGGGCTGATTGCGGGACTAGCGGACCGCGAGGTTTCAATCTGGATTCAGGGCACGGCCAGCTCTGATGAGGAACGGCGAGACTTGGCCCGGCTACTTCGCCTGCCGTGGAAGCAGGCATTCATAGAGGAAGCGGACCCGCTCCTGATAGGAGGGCTCCAGAACGCAGACGGGGACTTCTACGTCGGTCGGCGGGGTTTCCTGCACGTTGTCGATTCTGATCCGTCGCGCATCGATCTTCCACCGCGATCACTCCCGATTTTCCTCCTCAGCGGCAGGGATGGGCGCGGAACCAGTTTCGAGCAGCAGCTTCGGCGGTTGACAATGCTGGAGGAGCTGCGGCGGTCCAGCATCCGGCAATTGGTCGTGATCTCCACGACTGGCGGGGAACCACCCAAAGGGGTAGCCGAACTTTGGGCTACCGGTTTTCGCACACGCTTGATGCTGGTCAACTCCGGCGTCACAGCTGCAGAGCGCCTTGGCGCGTGGCTCAATGAGAGCGGGTACGGTCCGACGCCATCGGTCGTCTCGATGCCGCACGCTGCCTTCGCGAATTCGCTCGTTAGCGCCTTCGACGCAGCATACCACGATGAGCGACTGACCGTTCGACATCGCGACGAGCCCGGCAATATCGGACAACTGGACCTTTCCGGTGTGGACGACCCGGAACGCCCTCTTCTCGCCAGTTACGACATCATTCTCGACCGCGATCTCGCCGTAATCGACCCGGACGACCTTCCGGAGGATGCTTTCAACGCCTTCTTTCGCGGGGAGGCGCGGGACTGGCGCGCCTTTGCTGCGGGGCTGCCATGGATTCGTGATGACGATGCGTGGAGGGGCCTGAAAGATCAGCTTCGACGGCTAGATGCGGTAGGGCCGCCTGAGAACCGCGTTGCGTACATAATGTCCGAGCCGGGTGCCGGCGGCACGACGCTTGCCCGACATCTGGCGTTTAGCGCAGCTCGCGCGGGCTATCCGACGCTTATCGCGAAGGAACTACCGTTCACGCCGGACTCGCTACCTATGATTAACTTTTTAACTCGCGCAAAGCAGCGCGCGGAGGACAGTCGAGCTCAGCATTCGCAAGAGGCCGGGGAATCTGACCCAAGGGTCTATGAGACCCCATGGGTCATCATCTTCGATCGGATGCACTGGGAATTTCGCGATGCAGAACTCCGTCGCTTTCTTCAGCAGATCGAGCGGGCGGGACGCCCCGTATGCATCGTAGTGGTGACCGGACCGATAAGGGAGACGGGATACTACGATTCCTCTCGCTTCAAGCTGCTGGCCACACTGCAGCACATGCTCGATCAGAACGAGGCGATCCAGCTAGGCGCTCATCTCAACCGCTTCCTCCGCCGGTACGGCAAGGAGCGCCCGGACTGGCAGTGGCGCAGCTTCCAGGAAGCCCATTCCGTTCGGCTCATCGAGGGTCTGGCCGCCTTCTGGATTACTCTTAGCTTTTGGCTGCAGACGCAGTACGATCTAACGGAATCAATACAGGAGTGGGTCTACCGGGCGTTCAAAGAGCGCGTTGATACGCCGGAATTGAAGAAGGCGGTTCTGCAGATCGCTGCCTTGAGTTCAGAGCGGCTGCCAATGCCGGAAACCTTGCTCGACCAAAGCACTGGCAGCTGGCCGCTCGCTCTGCTTCTCGATGACCGGAGGTCGAGCCTATCGCCGTTGGGGCTAGTCCGGCTCTCCGATGGCAGTGACAAGTATTGGGCCCTCGCGCACGACATCCTCGGACGACTGCTGATCAACGCCGTGTTCTACGATCATGGGGAACGAACCGCACTGGGGCTCGCCGACGCGAGGGATGCCGAGCATCTGCGTTTTCTGATCCTGAGGGAAGTCTCTCAAAAGCCGTCACTCGGCGAGGCAGCGGAGATCGGCTACGGAGAGGAGTTCGCCACTACCGTGTTCAAGGTTGATCCAGATCACGGTCGTGCCAGCTGGGCCCATATTTGGCGTGACGTGCTCAAAGCGCTCGATGAAATGCCGCAGGCGCTGAGGAACCAAAGTAGGGTATTTCGGCACCACACCGCGATCTCGAGGCGACGGATCGCCTGGCTTGACGAAGCTGCGTACGGCGTTTCTGGCTCGGACCGCGTTTCGCTGCTTGAGCGAGCTGCGGAGGACATCCGCTATGCGCTGCAGTCAATCGAACGAACGCCGAGGAGCGAGCCCGACGTAAACCTCTACAACTCCCTGGCGAACGCCTACTTCGACTTAGTGCGGGTACGCGCCAAGCAAGGTGCTCCCTCCGAGGAGCTGGCAGAGTTGAGGAAACTCGCCTCCGACGCGACGAGGCACGCTTACGAGGAAAGTCCTTCGAACCCTTACGTAATCGAGACGCATGTAAAGAGCCTCATCGCTTCGGCAGAGGAGTCGAGCGACGGTGCGGCCGAGTACTGCATCGAAGCGCTCGAGATCGTATACGCGGCGATCCGACTTGATCAGAATGAGCTCAGGCGCCACGCTTTGGCGGCGCTGGCAGATCGCGCAGTCGGCATCCTTCTTGCCGGCGACGTCGTAGCCAAGCGCCAGCAAGAGCCGAATGGGCCAGCTGACGTCCTGGTCCGCGCCTGGCTGACGATAGCCGCACCGCTCGGCGGACGCGCGCCAGAGTCATTGGAAGACGTCTCGCCCACAATTCTACAGGCGGCGTTGACGGAGCTCGACCATTCCGCAGGCGCCGGCAATCCGCAGGTGTTGCGATTCAAGTACCAGGTGCTTGTGGCGATGGCGCCATTCGACTTTGAACGGCAGATCAAGACTTTGGATCACATGATCGCGACAGACTACCGCCTAACTCCGCAGCTGCGATTGGAATACGCGCTACTACTATTCCAGTGTATGCGTACAGACGAGGCAAACCGGCAGTTTCGAGGACTTCGGACGATTTGGCGCGAAACTGACATTTTCGGCCAGGTGCCGGACCGGCTCCGCTGGCTTCTGCAGCCCGGCGAACGCCGTCCCCGAGTGGTCACAGCGGTCTCCGCATATGATCACGGCCATCGCGCAATGGCCCGAGTTCGAGAGTTCGCACAGTTTGACGTTCCTTATCGCCCGCAGGAATTCGGCGTCCGGGAACATGTGACGGGTAAAGTGTTTGCGGCGCACGTATCGTTTGGCCACAATGGCGCATTCCTTCGGCCCGTGACTGCGCAGCCGCGCTGACATGGCGGCCGATGAAGTCGACTTCGTTGCGCGGTACGCCCTTTCTCAGGATTGGGGGCTGAAGCCCCGGACTATGCTCGTCGAGGGGACATCCGACGTGGCGTTGTTCAGCCTTGCGGCTGACCTCTTCCGTGAATCGAGCGGAAAGGATCTTTTGGCCGACCTTGCTATCCTAGCCGCCGGAGAAGGCGATCGGGGCGGAACGCATGGCGTGGTTCGTGAACTGGTAACGCTACGGAACCTTGCGCGCGCGTATCTGTCTCCGTCCGGACGGCCGGTCTACCGAGTGATAGGTTTATTCGACAATGATACGGCAGGTCAGAAAGCAGTGAATGGCGCGCGCGCCGTTGACGCCAGCATATTTGAGTACCGCGACGTTTTCCGGCTGCAGCCGGCTATGCCAATTGGCGGGAGTCTGGACACAGCTGTTTTGAAGCGCAGCTTCGAAGCGCAGAATCAGGGTTACAAGGGGCTCACTTGGGAGCTAGAGGACTTGATCGGAGAGGAGTTGGTAGACCTGTTTCTGGACGACCATCCCACGGCGATGATCCGCAAGGTCGCTGTGAGCGATCGCACTCATCGCGAATTCACGCGAGACGGCAAAAGCCGATTGATCAGGTTCTGTAAAGACAATGCTGACTTGGCGAGCCTTGAGGGCGTGGTGAACACTTTGCACGCCATCAGGCACTACCTCGTTTTGCCGTCTAAGGTATGATGATCATTAGATTTCAATCATGAGAAGCGTCGGGTGGATGACGATAAGGCATGAGGCCGTGCAAGGCGGTGCCGCGGCCCGCCACGCGCGCTGCGCATGGTCCGCCTTGTCGAGGAATTGGCGCGGGGCCTATGCCATCGTCAACCTTCTGACGAAGATGCACCGCGAAGCTAAAGGCTGCCGCGCGTCAGGTCGCGCACTCGTCTGCAATGAGTCTTCAACTCTTCCACCGGCGTATTCTCGATCACGCTGCCCGGCACCGGTGCGTGGTGAAAATTCCGCGTATAAAAATTTGTATCCTTGAGGTCATCGAGCGCGCCCTTGTAGCGATAGTCGGTCGGGGCGGCCTCGATCTTCCGAATGATCCCGTCGAGCACTTCGTTGGGCGCAAAAAGCTCTGGATCGCCGTTGCGATAGAAATGCTCGACCACTTTGCGCAGCAGCGACCGTATCTCGCCGGGGTCGCCTTCCGTCGCGTCGATAAACTGCATCATCTTCATGCGATCGGTTTCGCTGCGGGGACGAGTCGCTTTCTCAAGATCGAACGCCGCGAGGGTGGCGATACCCGGCGCACCGGTCTGGATTGCGCATGACGTGATTTTGCTCTGGTCGATCCGGTCCCACAGCAAGCGCAGGAAGCCTAGCTCGTGAGAGAGAACGAACACCTGCGCCGCTCTGCCCGCGAGCTTGTTGATCTCGTTGACGGTGAATGTGCGGCGGAACTCGTCCATGCTTGTGAATGGATCGTCCAACACGACGATGGTGTCGGCAAGGTGCGGGTCCGTGTTTACTGTGGCGAGAAACAGCGCGAGAGCCAACACCGACTTGTCGCCGCTCGACAGCGTGTTCTTGAAACTCGGTCCCCCGATGTTGTCGGCGCGCGGCTGAATGGGGGTTCGGTTGATCAGAATCGAATAGGCTGCGGCCGGCTCCGATCCTCGGTAGTTGGGTTGCTCATAGTCGATCTGGAAGCCTGCGCCCAGCCGGTCAAGGTAGGCGTTGATCGTTGCGCCCAGCCCTTCCGTCACGCGCTTGGTGTGTGCCGTCAGCTGGTCGCGGAGTTCCTCCTTCCTGGCTTTCAGAGCGGTCTGACGGTCCAAGAGCGTCTGCCGCTCGGTGACGACGGAGGCCATATCGGACTCATGGCGTTTCTTGCGCGCCTTTAGCACGGCCAGCTCGTTCTTTACCGAGTCGAGACTGACGCTGGCCTGCGCCCGCCGGATGTCTTCAATGCGCCTGCCGTAATCGACAATCTCGCGATTGTGGATTTCCACTGTTACGCGCCCATCGTCCCATTGGCGTGAAAGGCTTTCGTACGTGCCGGCAGCAATGATCGTGACGAGATCCTGCTGCTTTTGCTGAAAGAGCCGGTCAAGGGCGGCGGCGGCCGCTTCCATGCGGCCCGACAAAGCGTCGACGTCCAGCCGCGCCTCGTATCCTTCGCCAGTCAGGGTCTTGAGATTTTCGGTGGCCGCCTGATTGGCGTCGGCCTTAGCTCCAATTGCCTGACGGAACTCCCCGCGCACATATCGCTCCAGCGTCTGCCGGCGTTGTTTCACTTCGGCCGCAAGGGCCTTGTAGGCCTCGCTGAAATAATCCCGGTAAAGGTCAAGCAGGCTGCGGTCCCGTAATTCCTGGCCGCAGTAAGGGCAGTCGTGCGCGGCGTCGAAGGCAAGCCCCGCCTCCAGCCACGTTTCATGCGCCACCGGCGCGTCCCGCCCGGAAACGTGACGGGCGATATGGTCTTGAAGCTTGCGGTGCAAATCGGTCGCAACGCCATCTACCGACTGCGCCAGCGCGGCGGTCAAGTCGGCGGATGGAGTCGGCACCGGCAAGAGCTGCGGCAGCGTCGCCTTTCGAATTTGCTCTTTCTCGGCCGCCCGTCGGACCTCCTTTTCCTTTTCGGCAAGAGCGCTGTCGGCGTCAAGTACATCGGCTAGGCCCGCGAAGTCGCTTGCGCTCATTCGCGGCAGGCCCAGGGCGGACATTGTCGTCTGAACGAACTGGTCCTTCTCTTTTACGGCCAACGCGATCTCTTTCAGCTCTTTGTCCGCTTCCTGAATCTGGCCGATGAGCGCCACACCTTCAGCGCCGACGACAAGGCCGTATTGGCGTTTCAGGTGATCGTGAGAAACGAAGTCGCCGGAATAGACATTCTCGTTGATGAACACCTGGTCGAACACGGCGATTCGGGGCCGGGGCCCGGTCCAGGTGGAGCCGTCAAATACCGATTGCTGGCCGTCTATCAGAAGCAGGACCTTCTGCTGACCACCAGTTGCCAGCGTTTCCCGCCCGCGAATGATGTTCGCCTGATTGCGTGTGAGTGAGCGCAATATGTCGGCAAGCGTTGATTTGCCCCAGCCGTTTTCCCCAAAAAACAGTGTGACTTGCGAAAACCGAAGGCCGCCGGGCGCTGTCAGCTTTTCAAACCGCCCCACCTTCTGGATATCGATAATCTTTTGAAGTGCCGGCATGAGCCCCCCGACTTGCCTTCCTTAGTTTCAGGTGTCCTCTGTTCATTCGTCCGATGCTTAGTCTTGGCGATCTACGAACCGGCTGCGGCCAGCCGATCGCCGGGGGCGTGTGGCGACACCCAAAGTTGCGCTAGAAGACTCCCTCCTCCTCTTGGTAGGGTTTACCCGCAAATACGGCATCGAGGACGCTTTTCAGAAACTCCTGAATAATGGGCCGTTGGCCAATGTCGCGACCAGGGCAAAGATCGAAAGCGCCGACACTAGGAAATAAGTAGGTCGGGGTGCCTTCGAACGCAGACGGGTGCCGAACGAACAGGTTCTTGCGCGATCCGGTGAGTTTGAGAGATGCGCCGTCGCCAGGGAAAAGTATATAGGCCCCCCGACTGCTCAGGATGCCATCGCGATAGGTATGCATTTTGAATAGATCGTCCTGGCGGTAGACTCGCGCGAGCTCGGCCTCATAGTCAGCGTCCAGGTCGTCATCGGCTCCCTCGGTCAGGGAAACGCCCTCAAGATCAACGGAATCCAGCCTATACTTGGCATCGAAGTGAAGCCAATGTCGGTGCAAAGTTCCGTCACCTTCCACTATGATCTCTATGCTATAGTCGGGATCGAAGCGGGCCGTGTAGCTGCCGTGCCACGCGGAAAGGCCACGCGTGGGGCGTTGAAAGACACGATTGTAGAACAGGTTCATCTTTAGGGCACGCGCGCTATCCCGCCTGTAGAGATAGCTGACGCGGCTGCGCTTGCCGCGAAGGAGCCGGACCCGCAAACCGTCCTCAGTAACATCGACGAGGGAACCGTCGCTCGGCAGTTCCGCCTCGGCGAGCTCGGCCAGTGATCGGCGCAAGAGAAAGAAGCACCAGTATTCGTAAAGTTCGTTGACCGGCCGGAGATCGCCGATCAGGCCGTCGGCCAATTGTCCGGCACGCTTCCACGGCAGTTCCAGGCTCATTCTGAGCGACAGATCGAATTTGAGTATTTCGCGATAGCCGCGGCGTTTTTGAAGCACCTGCGAATTTGAAGGGAAGCTGCGGAACGCGCCTACCTGTCGCCACTGACCGGACGATAGTTCTTCATCGATGAGGACGATCCAGCTTTCAACTTCCCGGACAGAGGCAGTCCTCCCATTGCGTGCCAGACTGCCGGCAAGGCGCTGCGTGATGAGCAGCAGTTCCTCGAGGAAGAATTTGACATAGCGGTTCTCGGCCGTGTCGGCGGTCTCGCGCGCCTCGATGACCGGAAACTGGCGTGGGCTGTAGCCGTGGAAAAGGCCCGCGAACGGGCCGCCCTCTACCAGAACGGACTCATCAAGCTCCTCTATGAAGGCGGCCACGTCGGGTTCCTGCACGGCGCCTATTTCTTCGGTCCCTCGCCATTGATCCAGTCGCGTATGAAAGGAGCGCCTGATTTCATCCAGGGCGACCGGGAGATTGCGGTCCATCATGATGTGGCGCATCTGGAACAGGAGCGCCGCTTCCGTCTCGGGCGTTGCGTCGGACAGGTTGAACGACGCACTGACCGGGCTGTCATATTGAAGGAGGAGTTCAGAAAATTCCTCCGCCACCTCGTCGAGCAACGCGCGAAACTCATCCAGATAGCCGAGCTTGCGACAAACGACCTCGGCAATGAAGGGCGCATCGTTGCCAAGGCTCAGGTCAAGAATACCGGCGTGGCCGCGCAAGCGCAGAAGACCGGAAATGGTCGTGCTGCCATCAGTATTCTCGCGCCAGCGTCGGGGAGGATCGATCCGAAAGACGGTTGCAAGCCGTCCGTTGAAGGGCCAGCCCTTCGGGTAAGGCCCCCCTTCTTGCAGGTCGGCGATGCTCTCGGGCAGCGTTACATCGACAAGATATTCGGTGTTCTCCCGCAGCTGGAATCGCTCAAAGAGGACAGGACTATCCTCGCGCCAGCACATCGCGGGGATTCCGCGCGCAGTGTGCTCGTCCGGCGCCGTCTCTTCCTCTGCCATGACCATTTGCGGGGCCGCCGGCGGAAAGGGAAGCTGTTTGCCGCTGCCCTTGGACCATTCGAGGTCGAGGTGGGTTTTGGCCCCCCATGAGAAGCGCGCTCTGTGGAGGGGAATGGCCATGTGTCAGCTTACGAATGATACGTAGCCGGTCGCCTGCAAGCGGTCGTGCATGGTGTCGAGCTTCTGCCGGGACTGCGGAAGTTGCGCGGTCGCTCCGGCCAGCGTCAGCTTGCGCGCCGCCGGTATTTCAACCTTCGTACCGAGGCCCAACGTGTAGCCGGCGCTTGGCGTGGAGCTTGAATCGTTACCGGCGTAAAAGGCGGAGAGCGCGCGCAGACTATCGCCGAGCGCCCTTCTGTTTCCGTGAATCTTCGGAAGAACCTTTTGCAGCATGGCATAGTCGAGCGCGTCATGCCAGGTCGCGAGCAAGGCAGCCTTATCGGCCCCGGCTGCGTGCTTGGTCAGCATCCATTCGGTCACATAGATGAACACTTCCTTTGCGATCCGATAGCCGAACGCGAAGCCTACTGGCGAAACGAGGTCGTAGGTGCCGTCAAGCGCTGTCACCACTGCGACGCGGATCGTGTCGATCTCTGCCGCCGCCAGTCCGGCGTCTATCAGGGAGTCCAAAATGGTGGCCGGATTTGCCACGGCGTATTTTTGACTCTCTCGCGCGTCGATCCCGCGCTTCAGCGCAACATCGGCTTGAGCAATGGCAATGATCCCTCCGGGCTCGGTGCGCGTGGCAGCCCCAAGGTAGGTGCTTGGTCGCTCGGCATTCAGTTCGATCACATGCGCGCGGTCGAGCACCTTTGGCGAGAACATGTAGGTAGTCTCATCGACATTGACGGTGCCGACGAAAAACAGATTGGGCGGAAGGATGAAGTCGCGCCCGTCGTTGAGCATCGCGGTTGCCGCCTCCGCCTCCCTGCTTCCGGGACTGTCCGCTTCGAGTACCGCCGCGATCAGCTTCAGGTCGTCGCCGCCGATCAGAGAGAGGCCGCTTTCCGCATCGAGAATATTCGCCGCCTCCATCAGGGATAGGAAAGGCGCAAAATACCGTTCCACATGGGAAAGGTTCATCTCGTCGAAGATTAGGAAGTGCGGTATATCGGCCGCATCCGAATGACTCGCACGAAGAATGAGGCGGATCGCGTCGGTAATCTCGTAGCTTTCGTGCGTCGTGGTTCCATCTGGCAGTTTCCGCTCCTTGCCAAAAGGCGTTCGGAATCCCAGTAGCCGCTTTGGTGAGGTCCAATCTGGTCCCACTGCTATCAATTCGAAGATCGAGCCCCTTACCTCGTCAGCATGGAGGCGCTGCAAGCCCTCGGCCAATTTCAGGGCTGCTCGTGATTTGCCCGTCCCGGAAGGGCCGGTCAGGATGACGAAATTTTTGGCTGCGAGCGCCGCGACAAGCGCGAACGATACCTCAGCGGGGTTCTCCGCTTTGGTGACTCCCACCGGCAAAGACTTGACCGGGAGATAGTCCTGCGGGGCTGGCGCGCTCGAGACAAACGGACCGCCGTCGTCTGTGGCGCTATCGTCAATGGACGTGTCGAACACGGCCGCAATCTCGGTAGCGGTGAGTCCGATGCGTGCTACAAACTCGTCGGCAAGACGTTTCAGGCGGCCGGCGGCGTCGGAGATTCCCGTTAGCACGCTATCGAGGGCCTGACCGCGCCAGTACCAGACCGCCGCCTCCGTGAGGTTCGGAAGGGGCTTTGCTTTGTTAGCGGTGAGCGCCAACGCGGCGAGGTGGGTATCGTAGCCGGGTGCCAGACTTGCCTGTCGCGGCGAGTCACTGCTCAGGACGATAATATCGCGCCAAGGCGTTCCGGAAATCGTCGAGTTCGTGCCATTCGACCGGTAGCGGCGCGGCCGATACCCTGTCTTGTCCGCTTCTCGCAATGCGAATGGATTGAAGTAGTAGTGATCGTCCCTGCCAAGTCCGGCAGCCCCGACCTCTTCCAGTGCTTGGATAAAGGCCGGCGCTGACTCAGCGATGGCGACACTTACCGTGCCTTTGATCGCCATTGTCCGCTTGACGATCAAGAAATCAAACAGCGGCGTGCGCTTCGCGCGCGACTCGCCCAACTGGTTGATCGCCCGTTCGATCCTTTTTGCCGAAAGAAATATGGTCACTAGACGGCTCCGCTCCCGACCTTCTCAAGATTCTTGACCATCATCTTGCAGAAGTCCTTCTTGATATCGATACCGATGCTGCGGAATCCGTTCTTGCGCGCGAAAACAAGACTTGTCCCGCTCCCGGCAAAGGGATCAAGGACAACGCCGCAGGCGGGCGTGGTCGCGAGGATCGGAATACGGACAAGTTCTTCGGAGAAGCGCGCCTTGTGACCGTTGTGAAGGCCGCGCACCGGCGGCACTTCCCATGCATCGAGCGGCGGCAGAACCGAGCCGGAGTCAGTCGGCCGGCCAACCGGTTCTTTGTTGAAATAATACCAACGATCTTTCACGAAATGAAAGACGTACTCGTGGGACATGGAGCACCGGTCCCGTACCTGGTCGGGAATGGGATTCGGCTTTAGCCAGACGTTGTCATTACGGACGGTCCAGCCCTTGTCCTGCATCGCGATGGCAAAACGGTGCGGTATCAATAGCAACTGCTTGGGGATGCACCACTTACCATCGCCCTTCTTGTCCTGTGGCCGGAGACCAAAGCGGCGTGCGCCCTGCTTTACCTCGCCGCTTTTGTGCTCGCCTTTGCCACTCCAATAGGTGTCGCCGATATTGACCCACATACTGCCGTTAGGAGCGAGGATGGGATCGCAGGCGTCAAAGGTCTGAACGAGTTTCTCGATGAAGGACGATGGATGTTCTTCAAGGCCGATCTGTCCGTCGACGTCGTAGTCGCGCTGTCCGTAGAACGGCGGTGACGTAACGATACAATTCACCACCATTCCTGCCTGCGCCAACAGTCGGAGCGCCTCAGAAACATCCATGTTCAAGATGATAGTGTGCTCGTCCGCGTAGTACGCCTTCCTTTGCAGCAGCGGTGACTCGAAGGTGCTGTTGTCGATGACCATAGGCGCCATCGCGGCATTAGCTTTTGTTTTTGGCTTGTCGCCTGAGAGCTTGACCGCCTTTGCCTGTCTCTTGGGGCTTACGTCCCTGCCGGCTATAATCCTAAGCGCCACCTTCTCCATTCCGATCCCTCGTCTGCAATCTCGATTATTGTTCACGCGTAAATGTTACTTCTCAATTTCGTATTATTACCGGATTTCACAAACCCTTCTTCTTTGATGAGGTATCATCATTCGAATATTCATCTGATAATCATCGTCAATAATACTTTTAGAGACCCCGACACGGCTGAATTTTTATTCGGGCCTGCTAATGCGAATCGGGAAAGTGAATCACGTTTTGTTCCTGGCGGCCAGCCCTGTCGGTTTTTCAGCACTGCTTTCTGCAACGTTCCTGACACAAAGAGGAACGAAAGTCTCAGATGCAGCGACGCGACCCTGTTAGGTACTGCCGCAGAGTCACGTTGAGCAAATTTCGGCCGGAGGCGACGGATCAGCGGCGTGAGCGAAGGCAGCGCTCCTGTACTCGTCGCGCAGCGCTTCGCCATCGTTTCGCTTAGCGGCCTTAATTGTCCGTCGCGTTGCATGCGGGCCGAGCCACGAGCGGACGGCATCATCCTTGGCGATTAGGTCGCCCAGAGCGCCAAACATCGTCGCGCTTATAGCTTGCTGTTGGACGCGTAGGTGGTCCTCGAGCAGCTTGTGCCGCGAAATGTACCCGGCGTTCACGCCCGGGATGGCGTGGTTCATCAGCAGACGCGCGTCGAACTCCGAGACGCCAGCGGCCGTCGCAAGCGTCCTGAATGTCTGCCGTAGGTCATTGCCCCACTTGCCTAGAACATCTCGATCTTCCTTCTGCTCTGCCAGATGTCCGCTTTCGCTGCCTGCAGGGAAGAGCCAACTATTGGCTTCAAAGGGGAAGATGTAGCGGCCAAAGCGGATTGCCCGCGTGAGGCAAAGGACCATCTGGCGCGAGAGCGGAATGTCAAATGCGCGGTCGGCTCCCCCCTTCGGTCGCGGGATGTGCAATACACGGCGGCGAAGATCGAGATGCTGCGGCTTCGCCTCCATCAGCGCCGTAGGCCGGCTGCCAGAGAGCAGTGAGAATAGATGGTACTCGCGGCGGATGGGATTGGGTAACGCGGCGACTTGCCGGAACCAATTCGGCAAGTCGCCCAGTCCCATCGCTGTGTTGCGACGCCCTTCGGAGTTCCAGTCAACTACGCTTGCTGGATTGTCGGCCGGGAGATAGCGATGCGCCTTGCGCGCATGATTATAGATGGCGCGCAGCGTCCGCATGCTGCCATTCGAAATATACGGACCATGCTCCTTCGTGATCTCGTCATGTTTGGCAATGACCTTGCCGGGATCGTCACCCAGTTCCTGCAAAGGGATGTCGAGCCAATCCCTGAAAAGGCGCTCCACGTGGTCACGATAACCCTCGATTGTTCCTTCGCTCCGGCCTTTCCGGATTAGGTGGGCGTCGCGATAACGTGCCCACGCCTGCCTTAGGGTGACACCTTTCGGGGTGATATCAGGTTGCGCTGCATCATCCCCGTTGCCATGTGAGGCATCGTTTGCATGCGCTGGCATGTCGGCCGCTTTGGGGTTGGGATGCTCACCTTTGGAGATCTGCGCGAGGTATGTCTTTGCCGTTGCGCGAGCCTCGCGTGTAGACATCGTCTCTGCGTCGCCAATCCGTACCGAGATTGATGCAACGCGCTTCCCATCCTTCCGCAGGTCTCCTTGAACGGCAAATGTCTTGCTTCGCCTGCCGACGATGACGTGGAAGCCTTTAAGCTGGGTGTCGCGGGCGCGATACTGTCCCGAACTAGGCGCCTTAAGGTCGCTAACCGCCTTGTCGTTGATGAGGATACGGATGTCGGCCATAGCGCAGTTCCTGCAAGTTTAGTGCTTGCCGACCAGAAAATTCAGCCGGTTTTTCAGCCGGTGTTAGACTCGCATGTGATCAGGTCGTGTGTCCACGCCAAAACGCGCCGTTCTGCGCAAATAATTGAAATGAAAGATTCATTTACAACTATAGCGAAGGTTTGGATAATCTCGGCGAGCCACAAAAGTAAACTACGAATCTGGGGGTCAGGAGTTCGAATCTCTTCGGGCGCGCCAAAACCATTCATCGTTTCCCTGCGACGATATAGCTGCCGAATTGGTGCCTACGCGACGAGCGGGGAATAGCCTGCGAGCGAAAAAGCGTAGAAACGGCGGCGTTAGGCAGTAAGAGTTCGAAGCTCTTTAGATTGAATGGCGGAGTTCCGACGCGGCCGGAGCGGAGTTCCAAGCGGTGATTGATGTGGATGGTGCCGACGACGATCTGACAGCGATCTCCCGACAGGCGAGCATCATTTATTTGTATCAGATCATGGATCGAGGTCAGCAGGCGCTCATACCACTTGGTCGGCGTGTGTCAGTCACTCGAAACCTGCTTCGGTTTTCCGGCATCCGCGGCATTGTCCCCATGCGCAGCGGCCTTCCCGGGTTCAGGAAAGCATTTCGACGCGCAGCGGATGTTCTCCGCGCGTCAGAAGGGGCGCCGGGCCCTGGTCCAGTCGCCCGAGCCGGATCAGGCCGCGCGACCAGCGGTAGGGACCATGAAACATCGCCAGATTGCCCCAGGGGGCGTAGTAGCAGAGATCGCCAGTCGCCTCGTTGCCGAAGCGACCGCTGCCTTCCTCGGTGAGCTTGCGCGGCAGGTAGGCGATCTTCTCGTTGGTCGAATAGTCGTCGATCGTCAGATCCAGCGGCAGGATCGAGACCAGATCGTGCGCGGAAGGATTGTCCTCCAGCGTCGCCGTGCAATCCTGATCCCCGAAGATGAATCTAAGGCGCATGGTGGCTCCTTTCCTATCCGTGGCTGCGTCGGTCTGAGAGCGCACCGAAGAGGGGAGCGCGAGGCTGGCAGCACCTGCCAGCAAGGTGCGGCGTGAAAGCCATACGGCGGCGCGTGTCATTTAAAGTCTCCCGGTCGGTGCGGCCATGTCCATCGTTCCTGCACACGGCCGCACCCTTCGACGATACGACCTGGTCAGGCAGCGAGATGCTGGTTGAAGAAGCTGGTCAGCTTGTCGAACGGGATCACGTCCACCTTGTCGTAAAGATCGGTGTGGCTGGCGCCTGGAATGATCATGAGTTCCTTCGGCTCCGCCGCTGCCGCGAAGGCGGTTTCGCTGAAGTAGCGCGAATGGGCCTTTTCGCCATGGATGAACAGGATCGGGCGCGGCGAGATTTCAGCGATGTAGGTCAGGATCGGCATATTCATGAACGACAGCGGCGTGGTCTGCGTCCAGGAATTGCCTGAGTTGACCGCGCGCGCATGGTAGCCGCGCGGCGTCCTGTAATAGTCATGGTAGTCGACCAGGAACTGCGCCTCGCCGCCGTGCAGGTCGTTGTAGGGTGGTTGATAGGCTGGCGCGCCGTTTTCCGCATCCGTCCAACGCTGCCGACCCAGTTGCTCCAATGTCTGTGCGCGCTGTTCGGGGGTCACGCTGTCGTTGTAGCCCTTCGACATAACACGGGTCATGTCGTACATGGTGCTCGCCACCAAGGCCTTGACGCGCTTGTCTGCGGCGACGGCATTCAAAGCCATGCCGCCCCAGCCGCAGATGCCGATGACGCCGATGCGCTCACGGTCGACGGCGGCGTGCAGGCCGAGATAGTCGACGGCCGCGCTGAAATCCTCGGTGTTGATGTCCGGCGAAGCGAGATTGCGCGGCTCGCCGCCGCTTTCGCCGGTGTAGGACGGATCGAAAGCCAGTGCGACGAAGCCGCGCTCGGCCATCGTCTGCGCGTAAAGGCCAGAGGATTGTTCCTTAACAGCGCCGAACGGACCGCCGACGGCAAGCGCCGGCAGACGTCCGCCGGCCCGGTCCTTCGGCAGATAGAGATCACCCGACAGTGTGATGCCGTAGCGGTTCTTGAATGTGATCTTCTCGTGATCGATCTTATCGCTGAGCGGAAAGACCTTATCCCATTGCTTTGACATATTCTGAGCCTTTGCTTTGAAGGGGTTGGATATTGAAACTGCACCGAAGGCGGCGACGCCTGCGCCGGTCAACTTCAACAGTTCGCGCCGGTGGATGACGCTTGCCGAATTTTTCGTGTCAGGGGTATTCATGGGCATTTCCGATCTCCTGTTGGTATGAATTGGGATTGGGCAGTTCGTTGAACGAACGTCAGTGCGGGGCGTCCGGGCTTCAGCAACCGCCGGCCATTGCCGATCAGGGCGATTGCAAGGCCGGCGAGAACCACGCTGCCGGCGAAGGTCGCGAAGACCGTCATGCCATCCAGCAGCAGCCCGCCGACCACGGCACCGAGCAGGATCGACGCCTGGATGGCTGCGACCATCAGGCTTCCGGCGGCTTCCGGCGCATCGTCCGCGTTTTGGGACATCCACGTCATCCAGATCACAGACATTGCGGTGTTCGCCGCGCCCCAGAGAGCAAGGAAGAGGCCGGCGGCGGCTACCGAACCGCCGAGAAGCAGGAGCCCCAGCGTGCAGCCGCCCATCAGCAGCGCGGGCAACCGCAGCAGCGGTGCGACATTGCCGCTCACGAAACGCCCTGCCGCCCATGTTCCGAGGAAGCCCGCACAGCCCAGTACAAGCAACAGGATCGAGAGCGTCCCCACGTTGACGCCCGTCACCTGCTCCAGGAAGGGGCGCAGATAGGTGAACATGGTGAAGGCCGAGCCCCAGGATAACATCGAGGCAATAAGGCCGCGCAGGAAATGGGGGCGCTTCAGCAGGCCGAACATCGTCCGGAAATCCTGCCGCTGGCGCGCGGGCAACGACGGCAGCGCGATCAAGTGCCAGACGAGGTTGATGGCGACGATTGGCGTCAGCGCCCAGAACACCGCGCGCCAGCCGAACACGGCGCCGAGATAGCTGCCGATCGGCGCGGCGAAGGCCGCAGCGATCGCCTGTCCGCCATACATCAAGGCGAGCGCGCGCGGCACATCCCTTTCAGGGACCAGCCGCATGATGACGGCGGTGGCCAGTGCCCAGAAGCCGCCGATGCAGATGCCCAACAGGCTTCGACCGAGCATCAGCACGGAGAAATTCGGGGCCGCCGCAACCAGAACCAGTGACAACAGCATGAAAGCCGTCATCGCGACCAGAACCCATTTGCGGTTCAGCGTTCCAGCGGCAGTGGTGATGACCATGCTCGCCGCTATGGCGAAAAGACCGCTGATCGAGATCGCCTGTCCGGTCTGTCCCTCAGTTGCGCGCAATCCTTCGGCCATGGGGGTGAGCAGGCTGACCGGCATGAATTCCGAGGCGATCAGCATTGCCACACACAGTGCCATCGAAAGAACCGCGCCCCAGGCGGCGTCCGGTTTGCTATCCGCATCGGTTGCGGCGGCAATCGCCATGTCGTTTGCTCCTGCTGAATTGTTGCAACGCAAAACTAGTGGCTTTGCCATAAAGCGATTAGCCATCGAAATTCGCATGAACTAATCAACCACATCGAATAATGTGCTGCGGCATGGCAAACGAGAGAAGCTCATGGCCAAAACCGACCTCAATCAACTGACGTGGTTTCAGGCCGTCGCCGAGGAGCGCAGCTTCACCAAGGCGGCGGCAAAGCTCGGCGTCGCGCAGTCGACGCTCAGTCACAGGATCAAGCAGCTCGAAGCGCAAATGGGCATACGCCTCCTGACCCGCACCACGCGCAATGTCGCGACGACCGCCGCAGGCGAGCGGCTGTTACAGACGATCGCCCCGCGCATCGGCGAAATCGAGGATGAGATCGCCGCGTTGATGGCGTTTCGTGAAAAACCCTCGGGCTCGATCAGGCTGACGCTGTCCGACCACGCGCTTGAAAGCGTGGTTTGGCCCAAGCTGAAGCCGATCCTCAGCGCCTATCCCGGTATCGGTGTCGAACTGATCCTGGACAGCACGTTCCGCAACATCGTCGAGGAGGGCTTCGACGCGGGCGTCCGGTTGGGAGAGAGCGTCGAGAAGGACATGATCGCGGTCCGAATTGGTCCGGACTGGCGTTTGGTGGCCGTGGCTTCTCCCGACTATTTCGCCGCGCGTGGTGTGCCTGAGCACCCACAGGACCTGATCCGCCACGTCTGCATCAACATGCGTCACGAGACCGCCGGCGGTCTTTATGCATGGGAGTTCGAGAAGGATGGGCAGGCGTTGCGCGTCCGGGTAAACGGTCAGCTGACCTTCAACAATTCCTATGCCATGATCGACGCAGCCGTGCACGGCTACGGCATCGCCTATGTGCCCGAGAACATCGTGGAGCGGCACATCGCCTCGGGCCTGCTGGTGCAGGTCCTCGACGATTGGTCGCCGTTCTTCGACGGCTATTTCCTCTATTATCCGAGCCGTCGTCAGAATCTTCCCGCGTTCAAGGTCATCGTCGACGCGCTACGACATCGGAATTGAGACAAGAGGATCTAACCCGCGCGATTGACTGCACGCCGAGCCCGTTTCGCCCCGCTCGCATAGCACCCACCTGCGGAAGACACGGTATTTTCCGGATCTCGGGCATCAAGATTGTCCTTCCCACGCCCGCTCTATCGCCACGCCTCGTTCGGCTCGTCTTCGCACGTCGAGAACGCAAAGCGGGATGTTGCAGAGCAAATCTTCGCAGCGCCATCACCCCAATGTGCGTGGTAAGACCGCGACAGGCGCAACCAGCGGAGCCTGATTTGACCATGATCTCTACCCCCATCAAGCGCGCTTTTATCACCGGGGCTGGTGCGGCCGACGGCATCGGCTTTGCCATTGCCCGCCAGCTCGGCCAAGCCGGCCATGCCGTTTTTCTCACCGGTGCCAGTGCACGTGTGCTCGATCGCGCCGTTGAGCTCCGTGCCGAAGGCATCGATGCCAGGGCCGCAATCGCCGATCTCACCATCGCTGCCGATGTCACGCGGCTGCGGGCCGATGTCGGCGCGGTCGATATACTGGTCAACAATGCCGGCATGGGCTCGCTGGCATCGCCATCGGTCGACAAGGCGTTTCTCGCCATGACCGAGGCCGACTGGGATCAGGGGATCGACGTCAGCCTGAAGACGGCATTCCTCGTCACGAAGGCGTTTCTGCCGGCGATGGTCGAAGCGGGCTACGGGCGCATCGTCAATGTGGCGTCGGTCACCGGACCGCTGGTGTCTTTCGAAGGCACATCAGCCTATTCCGCCGCCAAGGCCGGCATGGTCGGCCTGACGCGGACGCTGGCGCTCGAAGTGGCGAAAAGCGGCGTGACCGTCAATGCCGTGGCTCCCGGCTGGATCGAAACAGGGTCGTCGAGCGAGATGGAGCGGCAAGCCGCCCTGAATACGCCGCCGGCGCGGGCCGGGCGACCGGATGAGGTGGCCGCCGCGGTCGTGTTCCTGGCCTCGGAAGGCGCCAGCTATGTCAACGGCGCCCTGCTGGTGGTCGATGGCGGCAACAGCCTTCAGGAGCGCAAGGGCTGAAGCCGCCCAACGCGTCGGGTGCGAGAATTCAGCCTTTGCCCGAGCTTTTGCCTGCCCCCGGCGCTTCCGGCCTGAGATAGACGGCCAAGCAGCAGCAACAGATCGCCAAGCCCGCGACTGGATATTTCAGGGCGACCAGCCCCGCCAGCGCGAATAGGCAGAGCGTCGCGAGCGACCGGATGCGCATGCGCTTGCGCACCGCGAGCGGAACCGCGTTCTCCGGCATCGGGTCGATGAGTTCGCGGATCAGAAGAATGTAGGTCAGGTTCACCAGGAAGAAGACGGCGGCATAGAAGGCGACCGGCTGCGGCGCCAGCTCGCTGACCGCCATCCACGCGGTCGCCAGCGGCAGCAGCGAAACCGAGAACAGATGTGCGAAATTGTACCACATCAGGCTGGCTGTCGCCTCTCTGGCGTGGCGTAACAGATGATGATGGTTCGCCCAGACGATGGCGATGAAGAGATAGCTGACGCTGTAGCTCAGCCATGTCGGCCAGAGCTCCAGAAGCGCCTTGAACGTCGGCAACTCCGGCGGGCGCAAGTCGAGGACCAGCACCGTGATGAGGACGGCGAACACGCCATCCGAAAATGCGCTCAACCGATCGAGCCCTGTCGAGGGAAGCACTGGACCGTCCTCGTCGCAGTTCGTGAGACATATAGTAGTGCTGTCGATAGCAATATCCATATGCCGCTCGGACCATCTGACGCCGCCACCAGCGCCGCTCAGGACGCCTTGGCCAGAAAACTCTGGTAGTCCGATTTCGCCTGCAGCAGGCGCAGCACATTGTCGCGCGAGCCCCTTACGTGGGCGCGGGCCAGCGTGCCGGCTCGGGCGGCATCGCCGGCGCAGATCGCCTCGACGATCTCGGCATGCTCGTCGCGGGCGATCTTCCATTCGTCGAGCCACAACAGTTCGGTCCAGACATAGTGCTGGCACTTGTCGAGGATGCCGCACAGCATGCCATGCAGCATCGCATTGCCGCTGATTTCGGCGATGACGCGGTGCAGGTCGATGCCGACTTCGAGCTCCTGGAATTTTTCGCGCGTGGTGCGCTCCGGAATGGCGGCCAGCCGCTCGCATTCGGCCAGCATGGCACGCAGCCGCGCCTTGTCCTGTTCCGTCGCAGCAGCGGCGGCCAGTGCCGTCGCGTGGCCGTCGAGCAGTTCGCGGATCTCGAAGGCCTCGCGGAACATGTTGATGTCGAACTCGGTGACGACATAGCCCTGGCGCGGCCGGCCGGTGACCAGGCCGTCGCGCTCGAGGCGGTTGAAGGCCTCGCGCACCGGGGTGCGGCTGACAGTCAGCTTCGCCGCGATGTCGTTTTCGGTGACGCGTGAGCCCGGCGGAATCTGGCCGGTCACGATCATCGCCTTGAGCGCGGAATAGACCGAGTCGCGCAGCGTGTTTTTTTTGGTTTCCTTGGCCAAGTTCCGTTTCCAGTTCTCCGGTCTTTCCGCCGGCATATGTTCTCACGCATAGCTGTATTCAAAGTCGGCGCGGTTTGCCACGCCCCGGCGCCCCATCTCCCAGCCCGGGTCGACGACCCCAGGCGCGCCAATCGGTGTTGACATCGCTGATCCCGAAGCTACACTCAAAATTGTATACAAAATAGCATGCGAAATCAAAAACAATGGGAACACCGGTGGAGAGCCTAAAATGAACAGGACCAGAAGCATCAGCGTTGTCGCGGTGGCCGCCCTCATGGCAGCGGTCGCGGCCCCCGCCGTGGCGGGCGACACCATCACCGTCGCCTCGTGGGGCGGCACCTACCAGGAAGCGCAGACCAAGGCGTTCTTCAAGCCGACCGCCGACGCGCTCGGCATCACCATCAAGGAGGACACCACCAACGGCCTCGACGACGTACGGCTGCAGGTAACCGGCAATGCGGTGAAATGGGACATCACCGAGCTTGGCGCCGACGAATGCGCACGCGGCTCGAAGGAAGGGCTGTTCGAGAAGCTCGACTACGGCATTATCGACAAGAGCGGCATCAATCCGAAGCTTGTCCATGATGACTGGGTCGGCATTTCCTACACCTCCGTCGTGCTGATCTATCGGACTGATGTGTTCGGCGACAAAGGCCCCAAGACCTGGGCCGACTTCTGGAACGTGGAAAAGTTTCCGGGACGGCGCGCGTTGAGCGGCAGCCAGGCGACCGAAACGCTGAGCGTCGCGGCTCTCGCCTCGGGCCTGCCGATCGACAAGGTCTATCCCGTGGATGTCGACGGCGCGCTGAAATCCGTCGACAAGATCCGTGGCCATGTCGACGCCTGGTGGACCTCCGGCGCTCAGGCCATGCAATTGGTCAAGGATGGCGAAGTCGACATGGCGAGCATCTGGAACGGCCGCGCCGGCACCTTGAAGAAGGAAGGCGCGCCGGTCAGTTTCTCCTTCGACCAGGGCGTGCTGACCGCCGACTGCATGGTCATCCCCAAGGGTGCCAAGAACAAGGAAGCCGCGATGAAGGCGCTTGCGATGTTCGTCAGCCCGCAGCTGCAGGCCAATCTGCCGCTCTACGTCGACAATGGCCCAGTAAACGAGAAGGCTTTCGAGACCGGCAAGATCCCGCAGGACAGGATCAAGGACATCAATTCGGCGCCCGAAAACGTCAAGAAACAGGTGCTGCAGGATGCAGAATTCTGGCGCGACAATCTGATCGAGGCGACGGAGAAGTTCAACAATCTGATCCAGCAATAGGCTGCGGACACAAACTTACGGCGGGCAGCGTAACCAGCCACTGCCTCGCCACCTGTTCTCTGCGGCTAAGGAGCGAAAAATCTTGTCCATTGCGCCATCCGCGTTGCCCATCGGCATGCGCGGGATCGAGAAACGATTTGGCAGCGTGCCTGTGCTGCGCGACCTTAACCTCGATGTCGAGGCCGGCGAATTCCTGACGCTGCTCGGCCCTTCCGGTTCCGGCAAGACGACGCTGCTGATGATCCTGGCCGGTTTCGTGCGGGCCAATGCCGGCTCGATCAGGGTCGGCGGCGACGAGATCATCACCACGCCGCCGCACAAGCGCAACATCGGCATGGTGTTCCAGAACTACGCGCTGTTTCCGCACATGAACGTCTTCCACAACATCGCCTTTCCGCTGAAGCAGCGCGGCGTCGCCGCCGCCGAGACGGCCGAACGTGTCGAGAAGGCGCTCGATCTGGTGAAATTGCAGGGCCTGGGCGAACGCCGGGTCGACCAGCTCTCCGGCGGCCAGCGACAGCGCGTGGCGCTGGCACGCGCCATCGTCTTCGAGCCGCGCATCGTGCTGATGGACGAACCCTTGTCGGCGCTCGACAAGGGCCTGCGCGAGCACATGCAGATCGAGCTGCGCGCCCTGCATCGCCGGCTCGGCATGACCACCGTCTATGTCACGCACGACCAGCGCGAAGCCATAACCATGTCCGACCGCATCGCGGTCATGAACGCCGGGCGCATCGAACAACTCGACAAGCCTGAAACCCTCTACGCCAGGCCGCAAACGCGATTTGTAGCCGGCTTCATCGGCGAATCGAATTTCATTCCGGTCGAGTGCCGCAACGGCTCCGTCTGGTACGAGGACCGGAGAATCCACACCGCGGCACCAGTGCCGGCAGCTGGCCAGCACCTGATGGTGGTGCGGCCGGAAAAGCTGCGGCTCCTGGCAGACGCCGAACCGACAAGCGGCGTCAACGTGCTCGAGGCGAAAGTCAGCGACATCATCTATCAGGGCGACAGCTTCGTCTGCTACGCGGCGTTGCGCGACGGCCGCCAGCTGACTTTGCGCGACTATTGCCGCAGCGATGTGCTGGCCAAAATGCCGGCGCCCGGCCAGCCAGTCTCATTCGGTCTCGATGCGCAGGACACGATCCTGGTGGCGGCAGACTGATGAGCGCGCAGCCCGCCCTCATGGAAGAGATCGGCAGCGCCGCAGGCCGGGAGTTCAACACGCAGGGACTTCACGCCGACGCCCGGCGTGAATCACTACGGCTGCTGGCGCTGTTGTCGCCAAGCCTGCTTCTGGTCTTCGCCATCATCATCGTGCCGATCGGCTGGCTGTTCTGGCTGTCGCTGTTCGACGAAGCGGGCGGCTTCAGCGCCGCCAATTATGCGCGATTCTTCGAGCAGGCCTCCTACATCAAGACCTTCATCACCACCTTCAAGGTCGCCTTCATCGTCACCGGCGCCTGCGTGCTGCTCGGCTATCCCTTGGCCTACATGCTGTCGCAACTGCCGCGGCGGGCGGCGTCGATCTGCCTGATCTTCGTCGTCCTGCCGTTCTGGACATCGGTTCTGGTGCGCACCTATGCCTGGCTGGTGATCCTGCAGCGCAAGGGACTGATCAACAGCTGGCTGATCGATCTCGGAATCATCAGCCAGCCGCTATCGCTCGCCAACAATTTTTCCGGCGTCGTCATCGGCATGACGCATATCTTGCTGCCGTTCCTGGTGCTGCCGCTCTACGCTTCGATGAAGACCATCGACACCGACTGCCTGCGCGCCGGCATGAATCTAGGCGCCGGCCCGACTGCCACCTTCCGGCAGATCTTCTTTCCGCTGTCGCTGCCAGGCCTCGCCTCGGGCGTGGTCATCGTCTTCGTGCTCTGCCTGGGCTTCTTCGTCACGCCGGCTTTGATGGGCGGCGGCAAGGTCATCATGTGGGCGATGCGCATGGAACAGACCACCAGCCTCTATTCAAACTGGGGCGCGGGTGCAGCACTGGGCGTGGTGCTGCTGGTGGTGACGCTGGCGCTTCTCGGCCTGTTCCAGTGGCTGCTCGGCGCGCGTGCCACCGGCGTGTGGAGTTCACGATGAGTAGGGATCTCGGCCTGCCTATCTCGCACCGGCAACGCCTATGGCTCTATTGCCTCGGCGGCCTCGTGCTGCTGTTCCTGATCGCACCGTCGATCATCATCGTCATCATGTCGTTTTCCGATTCGACGCTGCTGCAATTCCCGCCGCAGCAATGGTCGCTGCGCTGGTACCAGGCCTATTTCGGGTCGCTGGAGTGGCGCGATGCCACGATCGTCTCGGTCAAGGTGGCTGTCATGACAGTGCTGGTGGCGACGCCGCTCGGCACCGCGGCCGCCTATGCCATCAACCGGGGCACGCTGCGCTTCAACGGCACCATCAACGCGCTGCTGACGGCGTCGCTGATCGTCCCTGTGATCCTGATCGGCATCGGCACCTTCTTTCTCTATGCGCGCATCGGCCTCAACAACACGCTGACCGGCCTGGTCATCGCGCATACGGTGCAGGCGCTGCCGTTGGTGGTGCTGACCGTGCTGTCGGGATTGCGCTCCTACGACATGAACCAGGAGCGCGTGGCGCGCAGCCTCGGCGCCGGCCGCGTCGCCGCCTTCTGGCAGGTGACGATGCCGCAGATCCGCTTCTCGATTGTCTCGGGCGCGCTGTTTGCCTTCATCACCTCCTTCGACGAAGTGGTGGTTTCGCTGTTCATATCGGGCGGCGAGACGACGACATTGACGCGCCGTATGTTCAATGCGCTGCGCGACCAGATCGACCCGACGATCGCCGCCATCTCGACCTGCCTGATCGTTCTGTCGGTCGTGCTGTTGTCGGTTGCGCAGATCTTCGGCCGGCGGCATTGATTTCACCAGATCAATTCGCAGTGACCAATTTGCAGAAGTGACTAGGGGATATTCAGACAGAATGCGTGATTTCCAGTTTCCCGGCCGCTCGCCGGTTCGTGCCACCGAGGCGGTTGCCGCGACCTCGCATCCGCTTGCAACGCTTGCGGCCATCGACATGCTGCGCTCCGGCGGCAATGCCATGGACGCCGCGGTCTGCGCCGCCGCCGTGCAGGGTGTGGTCGAGCCGCAATCGACGGGCATCGGTGGCGACTGCTTCGTGCTTTATTCTCCCGGAGGACAAGGCAATGTGCTGGCCTTCAACGGCTCGGGGCGAGCGCCGGCCAGGGCGACGGTCGGCTGGTATCTCGAAAAAGGCTTCGACCGCATCCCGCTGCAGGGTCCGCATGCGGTCACCGTACCGGGCGCCGTCGACGCCTGGAGCCGCCTGCTCGAAGACCATGGCCGCAAGGGCCTTGCCGAGGCGCTGGCGCCGGCCATTCACTATGCCGAGAACGGCTATGTCGTGCACGACCGCGTCGCCTTCGACTGGGCCGAGCCGGAGACCGACCTGACGGCCGACGAGCATGCCGCGCGCATCTTCCTGCCCGGCGGCAGGGCGCCGAAGGCGGGTGACGTCCATCGGCAGCCGGAACTGGCGGCGACCTTGCGCATCATCGCCAAACACGGCCGGTCCGGTTTCTACGAAGGCGCGGTCGCCGACGATATGGTGAGCCGGCTCAACGAATTGGGCGGACTTCATACGGCCGAGGATTTTGCCGCGACCAGAGGCGACTATGTGGCGCCGGTCAGCACCTCCTATGGCGGCCATGAGATCCACCAGATGCCGCCGAACAATCAGGGGCTGACGGCGCTTTTGATGCTCAATTTGCTGTCGGGCTTCGAGCTTGGCGGGCTCGACCCCAATGGCGCCGAACGCCTGCATCTGGAGATCGAGGCCGGGCGCCTGGCTTACCGCGACCGCGACCGCTATGTCGGCGACCAGGACCATGTCCCGGTGCCCCTGAAGCAGCTCCTGTCCGGCGCCTATGCCGACCGGCTACGCGCCGAGATCGACCGCGACCGCGCCATGACGCATCTGCCGCGCGTCGAGCTGCCCGGCAGCGACACGGTCTATATCTCCATCGTCGACCGCGACCGCAACGCGGTCTCCTTCATCAACTCGACCTATTATTCGTTCGGCAGTGGCGTCGTCGGCCCGAAGACCGGTATCGTGCTGCAGAACCGTGGTTCGAGCTTCCGCCTCGACCCGGCGCATCCGAACGCGATCGCGCCGGGCAAGCGGCCGATGCACACGATCATGCCGGGCATGGCGACGAAGAACGGCCGCGTGGTGATGCCGTTCGGCGTCATGGGCGGCGGTTACCAGCCGTTTGGCCATGTCCACCTGCTCACCAACATGATCGATTTCGGCATGGACCCGCAGCAGGCACTGGATGCGCCGAGGGTGTTTTACAACGATGACACAGTGGAAGCCGAGCGTGGCGTTCCCACTGATGCAACCGAGGGCCTGCGCCGGCGCGGCCACCGCATCGCCGAACCGCATCATCCGCTTGGCGGCGGGCAAGTGGTGCTGATCGACTGGGAGAAGGGGACGCTGACCGGCGCTTCCGATCCGCGCAAGGATGGTTTGGCGCTTGGCTATTGAGGCGATCCGTTGTCCAATGGCGCCCATATCGAGGCAAGCCCGTCAGAAGGGCTCTCGCCAGTAATCGTTCGAAATCCAGCCGGTGATCATGACCCAAACTGAAACCCACGCAGATCTCTCCCGCCGTCTCGCCGCCGGCGCCGACGACGCCCCCGCCATTCTGGCGCCCGACAGGGCAACGCTCAGCCATGGCGGATTGCGCAGCATGATCGCCGACACGGCAAAACAGCTGCATGCGCGCGGCATCGGCCGCGGCGACAGGGTGGCGATCGTGCTGCCGAACGGGCCCGAGATGGCCACCGCCTTCGTCGCCGTGGCGGCCGCCGCCTCGACGGCGCCGCTCAACCCCACCTACCGGGCCGACGAGCTCGATTTCTACCTGACCGACATCGGCGCCAAGGCGATCCTTGTCGCGGAGGGTGAGACCGGCCCCGCGGTGATGGTGGCCGAGCGCCTCGGCATCGGCGTGCTGCGGCTCGTCGTGCAGCCCGGCACACCCGCCGGCAGTTTCACGATCGAGGGCGCGGCGATCGGACCGAAGGCCGCGCCCGACATGGCGCAAGACAGCGACATTGCGCTGCTGCTGCATACCTCCGGCACGACATCGCGTCCAAAACTGGTGCCGCTCAGCCATGCCAACATCGCGGCCTCGGCAGCTCATATCGGCGGCACGCTTGGCCTGACGGCCGATGACCGTTGCCTCAATATCATGCCGCTGTTCCACATTCACGGCCTGATCGCGGCCGTGCTGTCGTCGCTGGCTGCCGGCGGCAGCATCTACTGCACGCCGGGTTTCAACGCGCTGCGCTTCTTCCAGTGGCTGAGCGAGGCGCAGCCGAGCTGGTACACGGCGGTGCCGACCATGCATCAGGCGATCCTGGCCCGCGCGGCACGCAACACCGAGGCGCTGGCGGCGGCGCGCCTGCGCTTCATCCGCTCGTCCTCGGCGTCGCTGCCGGCGCAGGTCATGACCGAGCTGGAAGCGACCTTCGGCTGCCCGGTGATCGAATCCTACGGGATGACCGAGGCGGCTCACCAGATGGCCTCGAACCGGCTGCCGCCGGGCCAGCGCAAGCCCGGCAGCGTTGGTGCCTCCGCCGGGCCGGAGGTGGCTGTGATGGCGCCCGACGGGCGGCTGCTCGATGCAGGCGAGACCGGCGAGATCGTCATCCGCGGGCCCAATGTCACGACGGGCTACGAAAAGAACCCGGATGCCAACGCCACGGCTTTCGCGCATGGCTGGTTCCACACCGGCGACCAGGGCGTGCTGGACGGGGACGGCTATCTCAGGGTCACCGGTCGGCTCAAGGAGATCATCAATCGCGGCGGCGAAAAGATCTCGCCACTCGAGGTCGACGATGTGCTGATGGACCATCCGGCGGTGGCGCAGGTCGTCACCTTCGCCATGCCGCATGGCAAGCTTGGCGAGGAGGTGGCGGCGGCGGTTGTGCTGCGCGAAGGCATCAGCGCCACCGAGGGCGACATCCGCACCTATGCCGCGACGCGGCTTGCCGACTTCAAAGTGCCGCGCAAGATCCTGATCCTGGACGAGATCCCCAAGGGCGCGACCGGCAAATTGCAGCGCATCGGCCTTGCCGCCAAACTCGGGCTTTGACGATGAAGATCACCATCTTCGGCGCCGGTGCGATCGGCGGCTATCTCGCTGCCAAGCTTGCCGCCGCCGGCCGCACCGATCTCTCGATCGTCGCGCGCGGCGCCCATCTGGAAGCGATCAAGGCAGATGGCCTGCGCCTGATCGAGGATGGCCAGGAGACGTCCGTCCCCGTCCGGGCCGCCGCCAAGGCCGAGGAACTTGGCGTGCAGGATTATGTCGTGCTGGCGCTGAAGGCCCATTCCCTCACCCCGGCGCTCGACCAGATCGCACCGCTGCTTGGGGACCACACATCAGTCGTCACCATGCAGAACGGCGTGCCGTGGTGGTATTTCCACGGCGTCGGCGGGCCACTCGAAGGCACCAGGCTGAACGCGGTCGATCCCGGCGGCGCGATCTGGCAGCGGATTGGACCGGACCGCGTCATCGGCTCGGTCGTCTATCCCGCGGTCGAGGTCGATGCGCCGGGGCTCATCCGCCATGTCGAGGGCAAACGCTTCTCGCTCGGCGAACCCTCGGGCGAGCGCAGCGAACGGGTCACGCTTCTGGCCGAGGAGATGGTCAAGGGCGGCTTGCAGGCGCCGGTGCGCGAAGACATCCGCAGCGAGATCTGGGTAAAACTGTGGGGCAATCTCTCCTTCAACCCGATCTCGGCGCTGACCGGCAGCACGCTTGCCGCGATCGTTGCCGACGAGGGCACCCGCTCGCTCGCCCGCACCATGATGCTGGAGGCGCAGGCGATCGGCGAAAGCCTCGGCGTGCGTTTTCCCATCGCGGTCGATCGGCGCATCAAGGGCGCCGGCGATGTCGGCGAGCACAAGACCTCGATGCTGCAGGACCTGGAGCGTGGCCGGCCGATGGAGATCGACGCGCTGGTGAGCGCGGTGCAGGAACTTGGCAGGCTAACGGACAAGCCGACCCCGACCATCGATGCCGTGCTGGCGCTGGTGCGGCGGCTGGCGGTGGAACGCGGGTGTTATGGATAATGGGCTCGGGGTTGATCAGCACCGTGGCGAGGGCGCGACGATCCAGGCCTTGAAGCGCCTTGGCCTCATCTCCCAGCTTGACCAGGGTTAGCAGCATGCTGAACGCCATTCACCACGTCGCGCTCATCTGCACCGACTACGACCGGTCGCGACGGTTCTACGTCGAACTCCTCGGCCTCGATCTGATCCGGGAGGTTTATCGGGAGGAGCGGCAGTCATGGAAGGCGGATCTGCGGATCGGGTCGGCCCAACTGGAATTGTTCTCCTTCCCTGCACCGGCGATGCGGCCGTCCCACCCAGAGGCTACAGGCCTGAGACATCTGGCATTCGCGGTGGCTCATCTTGATCCCGTGATTATCCGCCTGGAAGCCGCAGGCGTTGCCGTCGAGCCAATCCGGATCGATCCATACACAGACCAACGGTTTACCTTTTTCAGGGACCCGGATGGATTGCCGCTGGAACTCTACGAAGCCCCATAAGGAACGGTTCGCTTTCACGACGGGCGCTTTGTACTGACGGTCTCAGTATCGGCGGACCGCGAATCTGTGCTAAGCGCCGCCCAACCAACCAAAGGACGACACCAATGAGCGAACTGACCGTGGCCGAGGCGACCGAGAGCATCTATGCCTCGCTCCGGGCGGACAATGCCGACATCGACACACATATCGCGGCGCTTAAGGCGGCGCTGACGCGAGAGGGGATCAAACAGGCGGTGTTCGATCCGACCAAGCTGGCGCAGAACAACCGCTCGGGCCGCAAGTTGATGCAGGCTTATTTTCGGCAACGCGGCGTGAGCGTGAAGTTTTCGGACCAGTAGAACCGCGCGCGATCTCAACCGTGTGATTGGTTGGTTTCGGACGCATGTTCTCCGACGCTCCGGGCCCTCCCATTTGGCCGACTCAATAACAGCGATCTGCCGCCGCAAGGGCTTCGGCACGGTGAGCTTGGTCCAGTGCGCCAATCCGTCGGACCGACGCATAGAACCTGACATAGTCGCCCGAGCACAGATCGAACAGGCGGAGAAACGCGGTCACCCGATCGCTATAGACGGAAGTCGCGGCGAGCTTTGCATTGTTGATCGGGGAAGCGAACCAGGCATCGTATCCCCGGTATCGGCCCCAGCGCCTGTCGCGCATGTGTCGGTAGCGCATCCGCAGCCGTTCGATCGCCGCCGTCTTTGCGGCCAGTTTTTGCTCCGAGGTTCCGGCGTTGGAATAGACTTTTGCCAACTCGTCCCGGGTCCGCGACACCCGCGCAAGAAATTCAGCTTTGCGCCTCCGGGCGGCTTCGTAACGGCGCAATGCGGCGGTATCGCCAGCCGCGCGCAGCCATTTTCTCACGCCGGTCGTTTCGACGGCGACAGCGAACGACTCGTTGAATGCGGAATCGTCGTGCACGTAGACGCGCTGGTGGGCCAGTTCATGGAACACCAGCCCTGCAAGATAGGTTTCATCCTCGCTGAACATCGTGCTCAGCAGCGGGTCACTCGACCAGCCAAGTGTGGAATATGCGGTGATGCCCGTCACATAGACATCCATGCCCTGTCCTTGAAGTTCGGCAGCGGTTTCAATTGCGGACTTCCTGGAGAAATATCCCCGGTAGGGCACGCAGCCGAAAACGGGAAAACACCATGTTCGCGGCGTCAGCGAGAATGCCGGCGCGGCGAAGACGGCCCATGTCACCGAATCCCGACCGATATCGACATAGCTGCGGTAGCTGCTGTTGTCGGGCAGCGCCAGTTCATCCGTTGCGAACTGTCGTATGGCGCTCGCCGATGCCATTCGAGCGCGCAATGCCTCCGGCGTCGAAGGGTCCTCGATCAGTTTTCCGACATCCTGGCGCGCCGTCATGATCCGCAGATGACCCTGCACGGATTGCGCATAATAGGAAACACTGGTGCAGCCGGTCACGCCGGACACCACGATCATAACGGCAACCAATCGAAAGAATGCGCGCATCACGATTTGCCCACAGCAGTGCTCCCGTACCGATCGGGCGATTGTCGCGATTGCCCCAGGTCCCAAGCAGCCGCATCGATTTGATCGAGGTCTATAGCTTTCTAAAGAATCCGGACAGAATATTCGGACCCACTTCGCCAGGGCGCAGTCTGATCCCGTCCTCGAAGCAGTTCAGCGTCATGCATTCGAAGCCGCTGTGTGCGAGGAATGCCACCAGCGAGTCACGATCGAAGTGGTGGAGGTGCTCGTCGGGAAGACGCATACGCCACGTCCGGAACCAGGCGTCGCCGTCGGCGCCGAGCTCGCGCCAGCGGCAATAAGGGACGGCGACGGCCAGGTAGCGGGCCTTAAGCCGGGCGAGGAAACCCAGATCCGGGATATGCTCAAGCACATCGAACATGGCGACGAGATCCCACGAGCTGGAGAGCGCCTCATCCCAATCGACGAAGCGGACGCCCTTGGGCAGCGGAAACCTGGTTATGTCGCAGCCGGCGCAGTCGGCGACCCCGGTTATTTTCGGGGCTTCGATGAATGTGCCGGTGCCATATCCAATCTCCAGCACGGACCGGGGAATCTCGCCAGTGATCCCCAGCACCCAGCCGAGTCGCTGATATCCGAGCTTGATGGTCCGGTCACTCAGGTCCTCGTAATAGGAAATGTACTGCTTGTCATACCTGATCGGTTTGGAGTCGACCTGGTGGATCACGCCAAACCCGTCCACCGCGTAGTTGTCCAACATTGGCGTGCGGCCCCCAGGTTCCGGTGCTCAGTCCTTGCCCGCCCGCTTGAAAATCCGCGCATAAAATTCGCCGACGATGCCGCGCCGGAAGATCAGCACGCACACCATGAAGATGAGGCCGGTGGCGATGGTCACCGGAAAGCCGGAAGTGGCAAGCGTGTTTTCCAGGCCGATGACAAGGCTGGCGCCGATGATCGGCCCGACCATGGTGCCGATGCCGCCGAGAAGCGTCATCAGGATCACCTCGCCCGACATCTGCCAGGTGACGTCGGTGAGCGTGGCGAACTGGAAAACGATCGCCTTGAGCGAGCCGGCCAGCCCGGCCAGGGCCGCCGACATGACGAAGGCGCCGAGCTTGTAATTGGCGACGGAATAGCCCAGCGAAATGGCGCGGTTCTCGTTCTCGCGGATCGAGCGCAGGATCATGCCGAACGGCGAGTTGACGATGCGCCAGATGGCGAAGACGCCGATCAGGAACACCGCCAGCACGAAGTAATACATGTTCAGCGAGACGTTCAGGTCGAGGACGCCAAGCAGCATGCCGCGCGGCACGCCCTGAATGCCGTCCTCGCCTTGCGTGAAGGGCGACTGCACACAGAAGAAGAAGAACATCTGCGACAGCGCCAGCGTGATCATGGCGAAATAGATGCCTTGCCGGCGAATGGCGAAAAAGCCCATGACAAGGCCGAGCAAGGCCGCACCCGCCATGCCGAGCAGAATGCCGGCTTCCGGCGGCCAGCCCCAGACCTTGACGGCATGCGCGGTGAAGTAGGCGGCGCCGCCGAAGAAGGTGGCGTGGCCGAACGATAAGAGCCCGGTATAGCCGAGCAGAAGATTGAACGCGCAGGCAAACAGCGCGAAACACAGCATCTTCATCAGGAAGATCGGATAGATCAGGAAAGGCGCTACCAGCAGCGCCAGGATGCCGAGCCCGACCAGCATCCATTCCAGCCGTGCCGAGGTTTTGGCCGATGCCTCGCGAAGCGTCAGTTCGGTCATGTCAGATGTCCCTTCCGACATGTCAAGCGTCCCTTCCGAACAGGCCAGCCGGCCGGACCAGAAGCACGATGGCCATGATGACGAAGACCACGAGATTGGAGGCCTCGGGGTAGAAGACCTTGGTCAGGCCCTCGGCGAGGCCAAGCATGTAGCCGGTGACGATCGCACCGAGGATCGATCCCATGCCGCCGACCACCACCACCGCGAAGACGACGATGATGAGGTCCGATCCCATAAGCGGGCTCACCTGGTAGATCGGTGCTGCCAGAATGCCGGCAAGCCCGGCCAGCGCGGAGCCAAGGCCGTAGGTGAGGGTCAGCAGCAACGGCACGTTGACGCCGAAAGCCTGGACGAGACGGGGATTCTCGGTTGCCGCGCGCAGATAGGATCCAAGCCTGGTCTTCTCGATCAGCGCCCAGGTGCCGAAGCAGACGATCAGCGAGGCGACCACGACCCAGCCGCGATAGTTGGGCAGGAACATGAAGCCGAGATTGGTGCCGCCGGCAAGCAGCGGCGCCACGGCGTAGGGGTTTCCCGAGACGCCGTAATAATAGCGGAAGATGCCTTCGAGTACGAGCGCGAGGCCGAAGGTGAAGAGCAGCCCGTAGAGCGGATCGAGATCGTACAGCCTCGACAGCGCCAGGCGCTCGACCACGACGCCGAAGACGCCAACGATCAGCGGCACAAGGATCAAAGCGGGCCAATAGCCGATGCCGAGATGGGTGAGAAGCAGGTAGCCGACGAAGGCGCCGAACATATACTGGGCGCCATGGGCGAAATTGATGACGCGCAGCAAGCCGAATATGACAGCCAGGCCCAGGCTCAGCATGGCGTAGAACGAGCCGTTGATCAGGCCGACCAGCAACTGGCCGAGGAAGGCCTGAACCGGGATTCCGAAGATCATCGTCATGGCGCCATCATACACCCAGGACTTCGTGGAGCTGCGCCATGCGGTCCGGCAGTTCGCCGACCGGAAACCCCGCCACCACCTTGCCGTGCTCCATCAGATAGAAACGGTCGGCGACACGACTGGCGAAGCGGAAGTTCTGCTCGACCAGCAGGATCGTCATGCCGCGCTTTTTCAACGTCGCCAGCAACGCGCCGATGCGCTGCACGATGACGGGAGCGAGCCCCTCCGTCGGTTCGTCGAGAAGCAGCATCTTCACGCCGGTTCGCAGCATGCGCGCGATCGCCAGCATCTGCTGTTCGCCGCCCGACAGCCTGGTGCCGGGACTGTTGCGCCGCTCCTTCAGATTGGGGAACAGATCGAATATCTCCTCGACGCTCATGCCGCCCTGCGCGACGACCGGCGGCAGAACCAGATTCTCGTCCACGGTCAGCGTTGCGAAGATGCCGCGCTCCTCCGGCACGAAGCCGATGCCTTGATGGGCGGTGCGGTGCAGCGGCAGCCGCATCAGGTCCTTGCCGTCGAAGGCGATCCGGCCGGTCCGCTTGCGGATCAACCCCATGATGGCGCGCAGCGTCGTCGTCTTGCCGACGCCGTTGCGGCCGAGCAGCGTGACCGTCTCGCCGGCAAACACTTCCAGATCGACACCGTGCAGCGCATGGCCCTCGCCATACCAGGCGTTGAGGCCGGTGACGGCAAGCAGAGGTGCGGCACTAGTCATCGGCGGTGCCCATATAGGCGATCTTGACGCGCTCGTCGCGGCTAACGGTGGCGTAGTCGCCAGCGGCCAGCACCTCGCCGCGCTGCATGACCGTTATCCAGTCGCAAAGGTCGGCCACCACGGTCAGATTGTGCTCGACCATCAGCACGGCGCGATCCCTGGCAACCGAACGGATGAGGCTGGAAACCGTGGCCACGTCCTCGTGCCCCATGCCGGCCATCGGCTCGTCCAGCAGCAGCACTTTCGGATCGAGCGCGAGCGTCGTGGCGATCTCCAGCACGCGTTTCCTGCCATAGGAAAGATCGCCGGCGAGCCTGTTCCTGGCGTCGTCGAGACCAACCGAGCGCAGCAATTCCTCGGCGCGCGGGGTCAGCCGGTCGAGCGCCGCGAGCGAGCGCCAGAATTGAACGGCAAGACCACCCGGCCGCTGCAGCGCGACGCGGACATTGTCGAGCACGCTGAGGTGCGGAAAAATCGCCGATATCTGGAACGAGCGCACCAGCCCCATCCGCGCAACCCTGGCCGGCGAGGTGCGGGTGATGTCGTGGCCAAGCAGCTCGATCCTGCCGCTGGTCGGCGCCAGGAACTTGGTGAGCAGGTTGAAGACGGTCGTCTTGCCGGCGCCGTTGGGTCCGATCAGGGCATGGATGTTGCCATGGCGGACATCGAGATCGACGTTTTTGACGGCGATGAAGCCGGCAAAGTCGCGTCGCAACCCGCGGGCGGAAAGCACAACCCGCGGCTCGTTCGCGTCCAGGTCAGTCGGCGCCATCGGCCGCGCCGATCACTGGCCGGCCGTCGGACAGCCGCTTTCCTTCTCGCTGAGGAAGGCCTCGTTGCCTGGAATGGTGGCGAGATATTTGTAGTAGTCCCAATCCTTGGTGCTCTCGGCTGGCGACTTGACCTGGTAGAGGTACATGTCGTGGACCATGTTGCCGTCCGCCTGCACCTTGCCGTTGGTTATCACCGCGTCGTCCACAGGCATCGAATGCAGCTGCTTGGCGACGGCTTCGGTCTCGTCCGTGCCGGCCTTGTCGATCGCCTTCAAATACTGCGTCACCGCCGAATAGGTCGCGGCCTGGATCATGTTCGGCATGCGGTTGGTGCGCTTGAAGAAGCGCTGCCCGAATTCGCGGCTCTTGTCGTCGCGATCCCAGTAATAGCCTTCGGTCAGCACGACGCCCTGCGCCGCCTGAAGGCCAAGCCCATGCACCTCGGCCAGCGTGAACAGGAGTGCGGCAAGACGCTGGCCGCCCTGCACGATGCCGAATTCGGCCGCCTGCTTGATGGAGTTGGAGGTATCGAGGCCGGCATTGGCCAGGCCGATGACCTTGGCGCCCGACGATTGCGCCTGCAGCAGGAAGGACGAATAATCGGTCGATCCCAGGGGATAACGCACCTCGCCCAGCACCTTGCCGCCATGGCTTTCGACGAACTTGGTGGTCTGATCCTTCAGCGAATAGCCGAATGCATAGTCGACGGTGACGAAGAACCAGCTGTCGCCGCCCTGCTGCACGAGAGAGCCGCCGGTACCCACCGCCTGCGAGTGAGTGTCATAGGCCCAGTGGAAGCCGTAGGGCGAGCACTGTTTGCCGGTCAGCTCCGTGGTCGCCGCGCCGGTGACGATGTCGATCTTCTTCTTTTCCTTGGAAATCCCCTGGACGGCGAGCGCTACCGAAGAGGTCGTCAGTTCCATGATGGCATCGACTTGCTCGGTGTCGTACCACTGCCGGGCGATGTTGGAGGCGATATCCGGCTTGTTCTGGTGGTCGGCGCTGATGATTTCTATCGGCGCTCCCTGCACCTTGCCGCCGAAATCCTCAACGGCCATCTTGGCCGCCTCGACCGACCACTTGCCGCCGAAGTCGGCGTAGACGCCCGACTGGTCGTTGAGGATGCCGATCTTGACCTTGCCGTCGGAAATTTCGGCGGCCGAAGCGGGGATCGCGGATGCGGCGAGAAGTGCCGCGGAAACGAAAAGGCTTACCTTCATGGTTGACTTCCTCCCATAGCGATGAATCCGACCGACCCTCCTACGATCGATCATCGCAATGGTATTGAACATGAGGAAGATAGGGACAGAGGGCAAGAGGCCGTTAGGGATTTAGTGTTCGAAGCGATACGGTTTGGCGGCGGAACGCGAGCCTTGGGCGAGAGATAGAGACACAAACATGTGAACCGCCCGGCGGCAGTGCCGGCTCAGCCCTCGGCGGCGACGAGGTGGCCGTTGCCGACATCCCTCAGCGCCAGTTTCAGCGGCGCCTCGCCGATCCTGCGGGTGGCGCTCGGGATTTCCTGGTCGAGGCGCGCGAAGCGGCTTCTGCGCTGCGCGGGATCGGGCACGGGCACGGCTTCGATCAGGCGCCTGGTGTAGGGATGGCGCGGGTTGGAAAAGACCTGGTCGCGGGTGCCCATCTCGACGATCTGGCCGAGATACATGACGGCGACGCGGTCGGAGATGTTCTCGACCACCGCCATGTCATGCGAGATGAAGAGATAGGCGACGCCGAATTCGCGCTGCAACTCCTTCAACAGATCGAGCACGCGCGCCTGCACCGAGACGTCGAGCGCCGAGACGCTTTCGTCGGCGATGATCAGCTTCGGCCGCAGTGCAAGCGCGCGGGCAATGCAGACGCGCTGGCGCTGGCCGCCGGAGAATTCATGCGGATAGAGTTCCATCTGGTCGGCCGACAGGCCGACGCGCTCGAACAGCGCTGCGACACGCTCGCTGCGCTCTTCCTTCGAGGCGATACCGTGGATCAGCAGCGGCTCGGCGACGAGGTCGCCGACACGCATGCGTGGGTCCAACGAGGCATAGGGGTCCTGGAAAATCATCTGCACGTCGCGGCGCACCGCCTTGCGCTCGTCGCGGCCGAGGCCGGACAGATTGCGGCCGCCAATGGCGATGTCGCCGCTGTAGGGCACCAGTCCGGCCAGCGCCTTGGCGGTGGTCGACTTGCCACAACCGGATTCGCCGACCAGCGCCAGCGTCTCGTTGGGCGCGATCGAGAAGCTGACGCCTTCGACGGCGTGGACGCGACGAGTGACCCGGCCGAAGAAGCCGCCATGCAGGTCGAAACGGACATGCAGGTCCTTGACGTCAGCGACATTGGCCGGCGTTGCCGTCTCGGCACTCCTGGATTCCTGGCGACCGATACCGCTGCCGATGCGCGGCACGGCGGCCAGCAGCTCGCGCGTGTAGCCGGCTTGCGGCCTGGCGAAAATGTCAGCGGTTTTTCCCTCTTCGACCATGCGGCCATGCCGCATGATGATGACGCGGTCGGCCATTTCGGCGACGACGCCCATGTCATGAGTGATGAGGATGACGCTGGTGCCATGCTGGCGCTGCAGATCGCGCAAAAGTTCCAGCACCTCGCCTTGCACGGTGACGTCGAGCGCCGTCGTCGGCTCGTCGGCGATCAGCACGTCCGGCTCGAGCGCCAGCGCCATGGCGATCATCACCCGCTGGCGCATGCCGCCGGACAGTTCGTGCGGAAACTGTTTTAGCCGGCTTTCGGCTTCCGAAATGCGCACCGCCTTCAGCGCCTCGATGGCACGCTGGCGAGCCTCGCTCTGCGACAGGGAGGTATGCGCCTCGATGGATTCGGTGAGCTGCCGGCCGATCGACAGCACCGGGTTGAGTGAGGTCATCGGCTCCTGGAAGATCATGGCGATGCGGTTGCCGCGAATGCGCCGCATCCGGCGCTCGTCCAGAATCGTCAGATCTGTATCGCCGAGATGGACCTTGCCGGATGAAATCCTGGCGGCAGGCTGCGGCAGAAGCTGCATGATGGCCAGAGCGGTCATCGATTTGCCGGAGCCGGATTCACCGGCAATGCACAGCGTCTCGCCACGAGACAACGTCAGCGACAGGTCGGAGACGACCTCGCGCTCGCCCTCCTCGCCGCGCACGCTGACGGAGAGGTTGGCGATGTCGAGTATGGGTTCGCTGGCGGCGATCATTGCGCGCGTGACCCGGAGAGGGATTTACTCCGGCACACCCCCCTCCTCATTCAAACACGCAGCGCGGAAAGTAGAACGACACCACCCAGTTCGGCATGTCGACGAGCTCGCTGATGCGGAGATCGCCGCAGACCGAGGCCAGCATATAGGCCTCGACTGGGTCGATGTGATAACGACCGGCGAGCAGGTCGACCATCTGCGCAACCGCTTCCCTGGCGCCGGTCATCAGGTCCGGACCGATGCCGGTCGTCACCTCATAGCCCTTGGCGTCGAGATGGCGCGTCACCGGGCCTGGCGTGGTGAAGCGCGGCGTCTTCAGCCTGGCATCCTTGACCAGGTCGAGCTTGAGCACGACGTCCATCGGACTTTCGATCGCCGTGCCGCAGACCTCGCCGTCACCTTGCGCGGCATGGGTGTCGCCAACCGAAAACAGCGCGCCCGCCACTTCCACCGGCAGATAGAGCGTGGTGCCGGCGGCGAGATCGCGGATGTCGAGATTGCCGCCGACGCGCCTTGGCGGCACCACCGAGTGGTGGCCCTTTTCCGCCAGCGCGTTGCCTATGGTGCCGGCGAAGGGTTTCAACGGCACACGCGCATTCTTGCCGAACAGCGCCGGCTCGAGCGAGGCAGCGTCGTATTTCCAGATGTTCAGCGCCGGCTCCTTGAAGTCGTCGGCGAGCAGCCCAAAGCCCGGAATGTTGGCCGTCCAGCCGAAGCCGGACGGCTTGAACATCTCGATCGTCACCTTCAGCGCGTCACCCGGCTCGGCGCCCTCGACGAAGATCGGCCCGGTCACCGGATTGACGGTGGCGAAGTCGAGCTTGGCGACGTCGGCGACCGTGCTGCCGGCCTGCAACTGGCCGCCGGAGGAATCGAGGCACTGGAACTCGATCGTCGAGCCGGGCGCCACCCGCTCGGCCGGGGCAAACGAATTGTCCCAGCCGAAATGATGTTGGCGCCCGTGGATGGTGTAGTCGCAGTTATTGCACATCTTTTACGTACACATTGTCGTAGTTGATCGGGATATGAACCGGGTCGACATAGAGGTTGTCGGCGCCGCCCATGCGCGCCGATTTCATGGTGAAGCGCTGCTCGTTGAAGACCGGCGCCCAGGGCGCGTCTTCCATCACCTTGTCGTAGATGGCGCTCCACATCTTGTCGCGTTCGCCTGATTTAGCCGGGTCGACCACCGAGTCGGCCTCGGCCGCCTTGGCGTCGAGATCCTTGTTGCAATACCACGACCAGTTCCAGCCGCCCGGCACCGCACCGGCGCAGCCGAGGATCGGGCCGTAGAAGTTCGACGGATCCGGGAAGTCGGCGATCCAGGCCATGCCGCCGGACCAGATCATCGGTGCGCCGGCCTTGTCGCCGCCGGCGGCAATCACGTTTGCCTGCGCCAGCGACTGGATGCTGGCCTTGATGCCGATCGCCGCCAGATCCTGCTGGATCGCCTGGGCGATGCGCGGGTTGGGATCGGTGTTCATGGCAAACAGCTGTGTCTCGAAGCCGTCGGGGTGGCCAGCCTCTGCGAGCAGCGCCTTGGCCTTGGCGACGTCATAGGGATAGCCCTTGTATTCCTTGTCGTAGCCCGGCATCGACGGCGGCAGCGGCTGGTTGGCCGGCACGGCGCGGCCGTTGATGATCTGGATGACGCGCGCCTTGTTGATCGCCATGTTGACTGCCTGGCGCACCTTAACATTGTCGAACGGCGCCATGGTGGTGTTCATGGTGACATAGCCGGTGTGCAGCTGGCCGCCTTCGACGACGCGTGCCTTCTGCTCGGGATCGGCCATCACCTCCTGGAATTTTGCTGGCGGAATGCCGTCGCCGGGGACGTCGATCTCGCCCTTCTGCAGGCGCAGCAGCGCCACGATCGGCTCCTGGCCGATCTCGAAGGTGATCTTGTCCAGATGCGGCAGGCCCTTGTGCCAGTAGTCCGCATTGCGCTCGAAGACGATGCGCTGGCCGAGCGTCCACTCGGCGAGCTTGAAGGCGCCGGTGCCGACCGGATGCTTGCCGAAATCGGCGCCGTATTTCTCGACCTCTTCCTTCGGCACGACATGGGCGAAGTTGATGGCCATCACATGCAGGAAGGTGGCGTCGGGGCGGGTCAGTTCGAACTTGACCGTGTAAGGGTCGACGACGGTGACGCCGGAGAGGCTCTCGGCCTTGCCGGCGGCGACATCGTCATAGCCCTTGATCGAGCCGAAGAAGCCGGCGCCGGGGCTCTGCGTCTTCGGATTGGTGACGCGGTCGAGCGAATATTTCACGTCGTCGGCCGTCATCTCGCGGCCATTGTGGAATTTCACGCCATGGCGCAGCTTGAAGGTGAAGGTCTTGCCGTCGGGCGAAATCTCGTAGCTTTCGGCGAGGTCGGGTTTCAGATTGGTGGTGCCCGGCTCGTAGTCCATCAACCCGTCGAACAGGCTCTTGATCATCGACCAGTTCTGCCAGTCATAGCCGATCGCCGGATCGAGCGTGGCGACGTCGTCCTTGTAGGTGATGGTGATGGCGCCGCCCTGCTTGGCGTTCGGATCGACGGCGTCCTCGGCGCGAACGCTCGTCATGCCGAGCATCAGCGCCAGCGCCGATGCCGCTACCGTGGATGCGAGAAACCTTTTCATTTTTATGTTCCCTTTCTCTGTCTGGTTTTCATTTCATCTGAGCTTGATGCGGGGGTCGATGAAGGGCGCGATGATGTCGGCCAGCAGATTGCCCAGCACGATGGCGAAGGCCGACACCAGCGTCACACCCATGATGATCGGGATGTCGACGCGCTGGATGGCCTGCCAGGCGAGCTGGCCGATGCCGGGCCAGCCGAATACGCTTTCGACGACGACGATGCCGCCCATGAAGATGCCTATGTCGATGCCGATCATGGCGATCACCGGCAGGATGGCGTTGGGCAGCGCATGGCGGAACAGGATAGCTCGCCGCGCCAGGCCTTTGGCGCGGGCGGTGCGCACGTAATCCTGGCGCAGCACGTCGATCATCGACGAGCGCATCATGCGCGCGTACCAGCCGGCGCCGAGGATTCCCATGGTCAGTGACGGCAGCACCAGATGACGCCAGGTGCCGTAGCCGCCGATCGGGAACCAGCTGAGCCGCACGGCAAAGACGTAGAGCAGCAGCAGACCGACGACGAATTGCGGCGCCGAGACGCCGACGAAGGAGGCGACCATCAGCGTCTGGTCAGTGGCGGTGCCGCGCTTGACGGCGGCGATCAGGCCCATGCTCAGGCCGAGCAACAGCTCGCACAGGATGGCGCCGACCATCAGCAACAGGCTGGCCGGCAGCCGCGAAACGATCAGCTCGGTGACTTCGGAGCGCTGGATGTAGGAGCGGCCGAGATCGCCGCTGACGAGCTTCGTGAGATAGCGCCAGTACTGGACGACGAACGGCTGGTCGAGGCCGAGCTGCTGGCGGATGTTCTCGACCGTCTGCGGCGTGGCGCTGCGGCCGGCGATCTGGCGCACCGGATCGGCCGGCAGGAGATACAGCAGCGCAAAGGTGATCAGCGAGACGCCGAGCAGGATCAGCAGCGACTGGATGAGGCGGCGGCCGAGATAGGCGATCATGCCCGGCCCCTCTGCGTCGGATCGAGAATGTCGCGCAGCGCATCGCCGATCAGGTTGAAAGCCAGCGCCAGCGCCAGGATCGCGGCACCGGGGAAGAACACCAGCCAGGGTGCGGCCTGGAAATAGGTCTGGTTCTCGAAGATGATGTTGCCCCAGGACGCCGTGGGCGGCTGGACGCCGATGCCGAGGAAAGAGAGCGTCGCCTCGAGCAGCACGGTGGTCGAGATGCCGAGCGTGCCCCAGACGATGATGGTCGGTAAGAGATGCGGCAGGATGTGGCGAAACAGGATGCGCGGCGCGCTCGCGCCGATGGTGCGTTCGGTATCGATGAACTCACGCTCCGCCAGCGATGAGGTCTCGGTGTAGATGACGCGGGCGGTCTGCACCCAGTTGACCAAAGCGATGACCATGGCGACGATCCACAGGCTGGGCTCGAACACCGCGGCCAGGCAAATGGCGAACAGCAGTGCCGGAAACGCCATCATCAAATCGGTGAAACGCATCAGCGCGCTGCCGATCCAGCCACGGAAATAGCCGGCGACAACACCGACCAGCGTGCCGATGAACAGCGCCACGCCATTGGCGACGATGCCGATGATCAGCGAGGTGCGGGCGCCGTAGAGGATGCGGGTCAGGAGGTCGCGGCCGAGCAAGTCGGTGCCCAGCCAGAATTTTGCATCCGGCGGCAAGGGCGAGCCCTCGATGGTCAGGCCGTCGAACATCTGCTCGTTGGGATCATAGCCGGTCAGCCATGGCGCCAGCACGGCGCCGGCAACGACGATGGCGACGATGACCAGCCCGAGCAGAGCCAGACGGCGCCTGACCAGCCGGCGCCAGACGCCGGCGCGCGGCTTGACCGGCATGCGCCCTGGCGCGGTGAGATCAGGCGCGATGGGACTGGTCATCGCCGCCTTCTTCCCCTGTTGCTTCTTCACTTGTCATGGCCACGATCCGCCGCGCGGCATCCTCGACGCTGATCTGCCAGCTCATCGCCAGCGAGCGCAGTTGCGCATAGGCGCGGCCATCATCGGCGCCTTTCGCCAGTGCCGTCACCGCGCGCACGATGGTCTGGCGTTCGGCAACGCGCTGGCGAAGCGAGGCGATCTCGCTGGCCAGGTGTTTTCGCGCCTCGAAACTCTGGCGCGCGATCAGCAGCGCGCTGTAGACGCCGGCATTGCCGACCGGCTTCAGCAGCTGCGCATCGGCCTTATGCGACAGCGCCCATTCGATGCGGCCCGGCGCCTCGGAACCGATCAGCGCCACCAGCGGCATCGGTGCCTCGCCCGGCTTCCAGGGGAATTGCTCGTCAAAGCCGAGATCGGCGTCGAAGAAGACGAAATCGGCGGCCAGCGCCTCGGGCGGCAGTTCCGGCCAGCAATCCAGCGTGATCAGCCCGATGGCCGACAATTGCCTGGTGATCGCCTGCACCGTCGGATGTGGGCGATGCAGGATAAACGCCCTGGCGCCGCCGAGATTGGGGATGCGTGGGGCTCTGGTCACGACACCACCCTCAGGCGCGGGCGGCCGAATGTTTTTGCCGGGTCGTAGCGCGACAGATACGGATCCGGCGCGACTTCGTCTTCGCGGCTGACGACCTCGAAGAAGCCGTCCGCGATGCGCCCGATGATCACCGGCAGTGTCGCGTGCTGCGAGTGGGCGTCGATGGCGATCGGACCGAGCCGGGTGGAGAAGCGGCGTTCGGCGAAGGCTTTGGAGAATTCCGCCGGACCGGCGTCGGGATTGCTGGAGAGCACGTCGGCCATCACCTGCACCGAGGCATAGGCGGAGGCCTCGAAGGATGAGGCAAAGGCAGCCGGGCGCGGCGCGAAATACGGCCCGACCGACAGATGTCCCTTGCCGGATTCACCGATCGCCGGCAGCTCACCTTCGGTCAGGTTGCAGGAGATGACGGGACAGGTCCCGGGACTGAAGGCGGCATCCTCGTGACCTAGGTCGCGATAGGCCGCGAGGAAGGCGTAGGACGAGGTGCCGATCAAATTGTTGAGGATGAAGTTGGGCCGCGTGGCGCGGATCTCCGCGATCAGCCGCGACACGTCGGTCTCGCCGATGCGCAGGTAGCGTTCGCCCAGCACCTTGCCGCCGGCATCCGCGATCAGGTCGCGCGCGACGCGATTCATCTCCCAGCCCCAGATGTAGTTCGAGCCGAGCAGGAAGCCGTTGGCGCCGAAACGCGGCACGACATGCGCCATCAGCGGCACCAGATGCTGGTTGGGGCAGGCGTGCATGTAGACGACATGCTCATTGGCTTCGAAGCCCTCATAGGGGCAGGCGTACCAGAGCATGCCGCCGGCTTTCTCCAAGACCGGAATGGTTTCCTTGCGGCTCCAGGAGGTGACGCAGCCGATGACATGGCGTGCGCTGCTGGTCTTGAAGATATCTTCGCAAAGCGTTGCGTAGCGGTCCGCATTGCTTTGAGGATCGCGCTCCACCGGCACCAGTTCGATGCCTGAGCTGCGATCGGCGTTGATGTCGGCTATGGCACGCATGGCGCCGATGCGGCACGCATCGGAGACGAGCTGATAGCTCCCCGAGCGGGAATACAGGATGCCGATCTCGATGCGCCGTTTCAAACAGGACCCCAGAAATGACAATGCCTCGCAACCTGCGCCGGAGGGCGAGGCATACGAGGCATTTTTGCCGCCCGGCGATCAGAGCCGGTATTTTGCGCTAGCGTATTCGGTCCGGCGGGTCAGTCAAGCCCTCAACGACATTTGCATGACCTGCCATCGCCGTTTCGCTGCCGCCGGCTATTTGGCCGCCGGCCTCTGGCCGTGTTGGCGGGCATAGGTCACACAGGCGTCCACCGTGCTGACACAAAGCGCGTCGCGCCTGTTCGGCAAATTGTTGTCGCCGGCATAGGCAACTTCGGCGACGCGGCCATCGACCATGCGAATTTGCGTATCGCAATAGCCGCCGGGAGCGACATTGACGGAGCCGCCGACCGCCGGGATCGCGCCGACCGCCAACGTCGGAACCACAATGCTGAGATTGCCGCGCTGGACGATGCGCTTGTAGGTCCAGATCTGGCCCGATTGGCCGGCGTCGGCGGTGGCGGTCGGAAACCCGGCGCACATTCGAACATCGGCTTCGCTGAGGCCGACCATCTCCTTGCGGGCAGCCGCCGCCGTTGGATCAACCTTGGCGATACGCGACGTATCGTCGGGAACGACGCAGGAAGACTGGATGCCGACACAGAGAGCAGCGAGGCCAAGCTTTCGAATGCAGGAAAATATCATGCCGACTGTCAGATTTGCCCGATTGTCAGATTTTGCGTGGCGCCCGCCGCTCCTTTCTACCTAGGCAGACAGGCGAGCGGATCAACCCGTTCAGCTTCACGAAAAAGTGGCTGTGGCTGCATCATGGCCGGTCGGGAAGCCAACGCCCTGGCGGAAGCGGACTCGCGCCGGAACGGCGCGCCAAGGTCCGCATCCATGGTCACCCATCAATGACCCTGCAACTGTTTCCGCCGCCAGGACGCGGGCGCTTCGCCGACCCGCGCGCGAAAGAATCGTGAAAAATACGCCGGGTCGTCGAAGCCGATCTCGTAGGCGATGTCCTCGACCGAGCGTACGGTGAACAACAGCAGCCGCTTGGCCTCCAGCAGCCGTCGCTCACCGACGACGCGTTTGACGCCGCTGCCCAGCACCGCGCGGCTGGCCTTGTCGAGAAGATGCGGCGTCGTGGCCAGCGCCTCGACGTAGCGATCAACAGGCCAGTTGTCGCGGAAATGCGCATCGGCGAGCCGGCGCAGCCCCAACGCCAGTGAGGCATCAGAAGACGCCGTGGCATCCTTTGTCTCGGGACTGAGGCGCGCGATGTGGGAGAGCGCGACGGCGATCAGCGCCTGCAGGACCCTGTCTTTGCCGGCTTGCGCCTCGGCGTATTCGGCGGCGATCATCTCCAGCACCGCCGCCAATCTGGCCCACGCTGCGTGCTGCGGCAGACCGTCGGCAAAGACCGGCCGGTCCAGCGGCAGCAGGCTGTGAGCCGCGATTGCCGCAAGCGCATCGTCGGCGACCGAGACGACGATGGCGTCGGTGCCGGGGCCGATCGAGAAGCCGTGCACGATAGTGCTCGGCACAAAGCTGACGGCAGGCGCCGAAAAGTCCCAGGACCGGTCTTCGATGCGGTAGGTACCGGAGCCGCTGGTCCAGAAGGTGATCTGACCCATCTGCGGGTGCTTGTGCGCGGCGACCTCACCAAGATGGATATTGCTGCGCGCAAGCACCGTCTCGACATGCAGAAAACCGACATCGAGCGGCCGCACCGGCTCGCCATAGACGAAGAAGTCGGGGATGGATCTCTGGCTCATGACGCCGGAAAAAGTCCAATCGGTTTTGCCGTTCCGTCCATAACCGATCGATGCCCAGGGCGCTAGGGTTACGGCTTAAGAGGAGGACCATCATGCGATCAGAAGACTTCCGCACTGATAAGGCACGCCCGTTCACCGGGGCCGAGTATCTGGAGAGCCTGCGCGATGGCCGCGAGGTCTATATCAACGGCGAACGCATTGCCGACGTCACCACGCATCCGGCGATGCGCAATTCGGCGCGGTCGCTGGCGCGCCTCTACGACGCCCTGCATGATCCAAGGCGGCGGGACGCGCTGACCTCGCCGACCGACACCGGCTCGGGCGGCTACACCCACAAATATTTCCGCGTTGCCAAATCTTCCGCCGAGCTTGTTGCCCAGCAGGCGGCGATCGCGGAGTGGTCGCGCATGTCCTATGGCTGGATGGGCCGCACGCCCGACTACAAGGCGGCGCTGATGAACACGCTCGGCGCCAATGCCGACTGGTACGGGCCGTTCAAGGACAATGCCCTGTCCTGGCACAAACGCGCGCAGGAAGCCGCGTTGTTCATGAACCACGCCATCGTCAACCCGCCGATCGACCGCCACAAGCCGGCTGAACAGGTGAAGGATGTCTTCGTCCACATCACCAGGGAGACGGATGCCGGCATCTACGTGTCCGGCGCCAAGGTGGTGGCGACGTCCTCGGCGCTGACGCACTACAATTTCCTGGCGCAAGGGTCGGCGACGGTGACCGAGGATCCGTCACTGTCGGTGATGTTCATCGTGCCGATGAATGCGCCGGGGATAAAGATGTTCTGCCGCGTCTCCTACGAGCAGACGGCCAATACGATGGCGGCACCCTTCGATTATCCGCTGTCGTCGCGCTTCGACGAGAACGACGCGATCCTGGTGCTCGACAATGTCTTCATCCCCTGGGAGGACGTGCTGGTGCTGCGCGATGCGCAAAAAATCCTGTCCTTCCATCCGGCCTCCGGCTTCATGCACGGCTACTGCTTCCAGGGCTGCACGCGCTTCGCCGTCAAGCTCGACTTCCTCGCCGGCCTGCTGGCCAAGGCGCTGCGCGCCACCGGCGGCGATGCTTTCCGCGGCAACCAGGCGGCACTGGGCGAGGTCATTGCGCTCAGGCACATGTTCTGGAGCTTTTCCAACGCCATGGCCTACAACCCGATCCCGTGGGCGAATGGCGCGGTGCTGCCCAATCTGGAAGCCGCGCTTGCCTACCGCACCTTCATGTCGGAAGCCTATCCGCGCGTCATCGACACCGTGCGCCGGGTGATCGCCTCGGGGCTGATCTACCTGCCGTCGTCGGTGCGCGACTTCAACAACCCCGAGATCGACAAATATCTGGCGCAATATGTGCGCGGCTCCAACGATATGGGCCACATCGAACGCATCAAGATCATGAAGCTGTTGTGGGATGCGACCGGCACCGAGTTCGGCGGCCGCCACGCGCTCTATGAGCTCAACTATGCCGGTGCGCCGGAAGAGGTACGGCTGCAGGTGCTGAAAGGCGCCGAGCGCGGCGGGCGGCTGAAGGCGATGGAAGAGCTGGTCGACACCTGCATGGCCGATTATGACGAGAATGGCTGGACCGGCGATACCTGGTTCAATCCGCTTGTCTCAACGGCCGAGTGAAATCACATGGCCACGCAGATTTCGAAAGCCGATTTCCGCGACGCCATGGCGAGGGTCTGCGCGCCGGTCAACATCGTCACCACAGACGGGCCGGCAGGACGCGGCGGCTTCACCGCCACCGCCATGTGCAGCGTCTCGGACGAGCCGCCGACGCTGCTCGTGTGCATGAACGGGCGCTCGACCCAGGCCGCCATGTTCCTGTCCAACCGGCGCTTCTGCGTCAACGTGCTGACGCATGACCACATGCATCTGGCGGGAAAGTTCGCCGGCGCGACCAGGGACATGGAGGCGCGCTACGCCTCGGCGCGCTGGCAGACGCTGACCTCCGGCACGCCGGCGCTGTCGGATGCGATCGTCAACTTCGATTGCGAGATCGAGACCGTGCATGTCGTCGGCACGCACAATGTCATGATCGGCCGCGTCATCGATGTCCGGCACGGCAGCGGCGGCTCGGCCCTGCTCTATGTCGACCGGAATTATACGCAGCCGACACGGTTGGGCAGCTTTGGCGGGTGAGCCTGGACGAAACGGCCAGGACCGACCGCTCAGCTCTCGCCGTCGATCAAGCTCTCCAAGAGGTCGAGGAGCTGCTCCAGCTTCTCATGCCCAAAACGCTGTTCGATGTCGTCATAGATGACGCGACGCTCGGGCGACAGGGCGTCGATCAGGGCGGAGCCGGCAGGCGCAATGGTCAGCACGACGCGGCGGCCGTCGCCTTCGGCCTTGTTGCGGGTGATGAATTTGCGTCCCTCGAGGGCCTTGATGATGCGCGTCAGGCTGGGCGGCAAAACCGAGGCGCGATCGGCAAGTTCCGTCGCCTCGACCGGGCCGGCTTCGCTGAGCACACGCAGCACGCGCCATTGCTGTTCGGTCACGTCATGCGCCGCAAGCATCGGCCGAAACCGCGCCATCACCGCTTCGCGGGCATGAAGCAGCGCCATCGGCAGGGAACGACGGGTATTTTCAGGCAGCAAAAAAGAGCCTCCCACGCTTGCGATCGAAACAGGCCTTCCCTCGGCCGAATCCGCCTGCCGGGGCCCGTTCCTGCCATCCCGTATCGTTGCGCCAAGGCCGATGCAAGACTTGACTTCGCGGATGCCGCATGTAATTAACGCGTTAACTACAACAAAGCAATAACCCAGGGAAACGAAGCGCCGTGCCTCATTTCTCCATCGAGTATTCGGCCAATCTCGATGCCAAGGTCGATATGGACGAATTGTGCGCGCTGGTGTTGCGCACAGTGCTGGACACCGGGCTGTTCGAGACCGGCGCCGTGCGGGTGCGGGCCTTTCGCGCCGAGGCCTACGCGATGGCCGACAGCCTGCCGGAAAACGCTTTTCTCGACATGTCGTTTCGCATCGGCACCGGCCGCAGCCCGGACGAGAAGAAGCGGACCGGCGAGGCTGTCTTCGCGGCGGTGAGCGAATACCTTGCCACCCTGTTCGAGACCCCGCATTTCGCCCTGTCGCTCGAAATCCGGGAAATCGACCCGGTGCTCAGCTGGAAGAAAAACGCAATCCACCCGCGGCTGCGCGGCAAGTGACGGAACCCGACATGTCCGACCTGCAAGGCAATCTGAACCAGGCCGAGGCCTATCTGGCCCGCTTCAAGCGCGATGGCGTTTTGAACCAGATCGGCGGCGAGGCGGTGCCGGCCCTCGATGGCGCGACGTTCGAAACGCTGTCGCCGGTCGACCTCAAGCCGCTGGCAAGCGTCGCGCGCGGCGGCGCCGCCGACATCGACCGCGCCGCCAAGGCGGCGAAGGCGGCGTTCCCAGCCTGGGCGGCCATGCCTGGCGAGGCACGCAAGAAGCTGCTGCACAAAATCGCCGACGCAATCGAAGCGCGCGCCGAGGAGATCGCTTTTGTCGAATGCATGGATACCGGCCAGGCGCTGAAGTTCATGGCCAAGGCAGCGCTGCGCGGTGCCGAGAATTTCCGTTTCTTCGCCGACCGCGCGCCCGAAGCGCGCGACGGCGAGACACTGCGTACGACTGGCCAGGTCAATATGACGACGCGGGTGCCGATCGGCCCGGTCGGCATCATCACGCCGTGGAACACACCGTTCATGCTGTCGACGTGGAAGATTGCGCCAGCGCTGGCGGCCGGCTGCACCGTGGTTCATAAGCCGGCTGAATTCTCGCCGCTGACCGCCCGCCTGCTGGTCGAGATCGCCGAGGAGGCCGGCCTGCCGAAAGGCGTATGGAACCTGGTCAACGGCCTTGGTGAAGACGCCGGCAAGGCGCTGACCGAGCATCCCGACATCAAGGCGATCGGTTTTGTCGGCGAAAGCCGCACCGGTTCGATGATCATGAAGCAAGGCGCCGGCACGCTGAAGCGCGTGCATTTCGAGCTTGGCGGCAAGAACCCGGTGATCGTCTTCGCCGACGCCGATCTCAAGCGCGCCGCCGACGCCGCCGTATTCATGATCTATTCGCTGAATGGCGAGCGCTGCACCTCGTCGTCGCGGCTTCTGGTCGAAGCCTCGATCTATGAAAGCTTCACCGCCAAAGTCGCGGAGAGGGCGAAGCGCATCGTCGTCGGCCACCCGCTCGATCCGAAAACGGTGGTCGGGCCGCTGATCCATCCGGTGCATGAAAAGAAGGTGCTGTCCTATATCGACATCGGCAGGTCGGAGGGGGCGACGCTGGCCGTCGGCGGCGGCAAGGTCGATGGACCGGGAGGCGGCTGTTATGTCGGCCCGACCCTGTTCACCAACGTGACCAACGGCATGCGCATCGCGCAGGAGGAGATTTTCGGGCCGGTGCTGAGCGCCATTGCGTTCAACGACGAGGCGGAAGCGCTGGCGCTGGCCAACGACACGCAATACGGCCTGACCGGCTATCTCTGGACCTCTGACGTCACCCGCGCCTTCCGTTTCACCGATGCGCTGGAGGCCGGCATGATCTGGGTTAACTCCGAGAACGTGCGGCATTTGCCGACCCCCTTCGGCGGCGTCAAGAATTCCGGCATCGGCCGCGACGGCGGCGACCATTCCTTCGACTTCTACATGGAGACGAAGAACGTCGCCTTCGCGACGACGGCGCACGCGATCCAGAAACTCGGCGGCTGACCGGAGGAAATCGGATGCCCTTGCCCAAACCCAATCTCTACCCCGCCTTCAACATCGTGCGCCTCAGCCATGTCGAGTTGGCTGTCACCGACCTCGCCAAATCCCGCGCCTTCTATGTCGACACGCTCGGCCTGCAGGTTACCGACGAGACATCAGGCGCCATCTACCTGCGCGCCATGGAGGAACGTGGCCATCACTGCATCGTGCTGCGCAAGGCGACGACGCCGGAAGCGCGCGATCTCGGCTTCAAGGTCTTTTCGGACGAGGACCTCGACAAGGCCGAGTATTTCTTCAAGGGCAAGGGCCTGCCGGTGGAATGGGTCGAGCGGCCCTACCAGTCGCGCACTTTTCGGACGCGCGACCCGCACGGGATTCCGCTGGAGTTCTATGCCCAGATGGAAAGGCTGCCGCCCATCCATCAGAAATATGCGCTCTACAAGGGCGTCAAGCCGCTGCGCATCGACCACTTCAACTGCTTCTCGCCCAATGTCGACGAGTCCGTCGCCTTCTACAACGAGCTCGGTTTTCGCGTCACCGAATACACCGAGGATGCCGCAACCGGAAGACTGTGGGCGGCATGGACGCACCGCAAGGGCGGCGTCCACGACATCGCCTTCACCAACGGCATCGGGCCGCGCCTGCACCACGTCGCCTTCTGGGTGCCGACGCCGCTCAACATCATCGACCTGCTCGATCTGATGGCAACCACCGGCTATTTGCCGAACATCGAACGCGGCCCTGGCCGGCACGGCATCTCCAACGCCTTCTTCCTCTATGTCCGTGATCCGGACAACCACCGTATCGAGATCTACTGTTCGGACTACCAGACAGTCGATCCCGACCTGGAGCCGATCAAATGGGACCTCAAGGACCCGCAGCGCCAGACGCTGTGGGGCGCGCCAGCGCCGAAAAGCTGGTTCGAGGAGGGCAGTGCGTTTGCCGGGGCGGAGGCGCGCCAGCCGGATTTGGCGGCTTCGCCGATCATTGCGCCGTGAGTGGATTCTAATCGATGTCAGCGTTCCTTCGCGCCCCCCTCTGTCCTGCCGGACATCTCCCCCTCAAGGGGGGAGATTGGCTAGGCCCATGGTCAGCGCCTCTCTTGCAGCGTTGGAAATTGGCGAAGGCAGAGATGACATCCGATCTTCCCCCAAGAGGGGGAGATGTCCGGCAGGACAGAGGGGGGCGCCGTAGAGCTCCAACCTCGCCCACCACCATCGCCGGAGCCGCAGCATGAACCACGCACGGCTCGCCACCTTCACCGTCGGCGGTAAGGCGCGCTATGGCGCGGTCACCAGCAAGGGTGTCATCAACCTGTCGGCGCGCCACGGCCAGTGGCCGACGCTGCGGGAGGTGATCGAGGCCGGCGCCTTGCGGCGGCTGGCGGAAGAGGCAGAGGCCTTCCCAGTCGATTTCCCGCTCGACGCCATTGCCTACGAAATTCCGATCCCGTCGCCGGAAAAGATCATCTGCGTCGGCGTCAACTACCCCGACCGCAACGAGGAGTACAAGGACGGCCAGGCAGCACCCTCGAATCCGTCGCTGTTCGTCCGTTTTCCCCGCTCCTTCGTCGGCCATGGCGCGCCGCTGGTGCGGCCGCCGGAATCCCCGCAGCTCGACTATGAGGGCGAAATCGTCATCGTCATCGGTAAGGCGGGACGGCGCATTGCCGAGGCCAACGCGCTCAGCCATATTGCGGCACTGTCGCTGTGCAATGAAGGTACCATCCGCGATTGGGTGCGGCATGCCAAGTTCAACGTCACGCAAGGCAAGAATTTCGACCGCAGCGGTTCAATCGGCCCATGGCTGGTGCCGTTCACCCACGAGGCGCAGATCGCCGACATCGCGCTGACCGCCCGCGTCAATGGCGAAATCCGCCAGCAGGACCGCACCAGCCGGATGATCTTCTCGTTTCGCAAGATTATCGCCTATGTCTCGACCTTCACCACGCTGGTGCCGGGCGACATCATCGTCACCGGCACGCCGACGGGCGCCGGCGCCCGCTTCGTGCCGCCGATCTGGCTGAAGCCGGACGATGTGATCGAGGTGGAGGCCGATGGCATTGGCATGCTTCAAAACGGCGTCGTCGACGAGGAAGCAGCATGACCCCGGAGCAAGTGGAAGACGCCGCGGCACGGCTGTTCGAGGCCGAGCGTTCACGCCGCCAGATCCGGCTGCTCAGCCTCGATTTTCCCGAGGCGACGATGGAGGATGCCTATCGCGTGCAGGCAGCGCTGGTGACGCGCAAGATCGATGCCGGGCTGAAGCCGAAGGGCTGGAAGATCGGCCTCACCTCCAAGGCGATGCAATATGCGCTCGCCATCGACACGCCGGATTCGGGCGTGCTGTTCGACGACATGTTCTTCAATGACGGCGCGTCGGTTCCGGCCGGCCGCTTTATCCAGCCGCGCGTCGAGGCCGAGATCGCCTTCGTCATGAAGGCGCCGCTGAAAGGCCCCGGCGTGACGATCTTCGACGTGTTCAACGCCACCGACTACATCACGCCGGCGCTCGAAATCCTCGATACGCGCATCGAGCGCGTCAATGCGGAGACGAAGAAGGCGCGTACCTTCTTCGACACCATTTCAGACAATGCCGCCAATGCCGGCATCGTCATCGGCGGCCGGCCGCAGCGGCCTGATGAAGCCGACATGCGCTGGATCGGCGCCATCGTCTCGCGCAATGCCGAGGTCGAGGAGACCGGGCTTGGCGCCGGCGTGCTCAACCATCCGGCGATGGGCATTGCCTGGCTGGCCGACAGGCTCGCCCGCTACGGCATGTCGATCGCTGCCGGCGAGGTCGTTCTCTCCGGGTCGTTCGTGCGTCCGGTCGAGGCGCGACCCGGCGACACGATCGTCGCCGATTTCGGCAGTTCGGGCACGGTCAGCATCCATTTCGCGAAGGGCTGACGGTTCCGCCAGTTCTTATCAATCGGCCCTATTCGCCATGCAGATAGGCAATCACCACATCGGCTGCGATGGCCGACATGCGCAGGCCGACCTCCCTGGTGATGTCGCCTTCGACGCGGCTCTGCACCCAGCCGAGGAAGGCGAAGGCCCGCAAGGCAGAGAACAGCGGCAGCGCGGCGATGTCGCGCGCCGTCAGTTCGCGCTCCTGCCGATAGCCCTTGAGCAAAGCGGCCTCGATCAGCGGATAGATCGCCTCATCGCGGTTCTGGTAAAGCGCGACGGCAAGGTCGTACATGTGCCAGCCATGGCCGCAATCGTCGAAGTCGATGATGCGGATCGCACCATCATGGACGAGCACATTCTCGCGCACCAGGTCGGCGTGGATGATGCCGAAATTGCGGGCACTGCGTTCATACGTCAATAGCGCGCGCACGGCCTTTTCGCGCGCCCGCAAAACCAGCTCCCGGCGAGGACCGTCGAGGAAGGGCGAGGTCTCGAAACGCCCCCAATTCGGGTTCGCGCCGAAGAAGCCGTCGAAATCCCAGGCATGGCGGGCAAAGCCGGACGGAGGCGTCCAGGCTGCTGTGACATTGTGCATGTGGGCGATGGTTCGCCCGATCTCGGTAAAGATCTGTCTTGCCTGCTCGGGCGTAAAATCCAGCGGCACGCCTCGCGCGCCGACGGCGCGGCCTTCCAGCCAGCTCAGGCAATCGACTTGCCGGGGTTGCATTGAGGCATTCGCGCTGACAAGCACGAACAGATCGCCAGCCGGCGTGGCGACCGCAGATGGCGTGGCGATGCCGGCCGATTGCAGAAAACCCATCCATTGCAGTTCCGAGCGCAGGGCGGCGTCCGTGTGATAGCCAAGCCGGTGAATGCGCATGGCGGCCGGCTGGCCATCGGGCAGACGGATCCGGAAGACCGCGTTCTCGCGGAATTTCAGCAGCTCCGGCTCACCCTCATCAATGCCCCAATGGGCGAGCGCGCGCCTGGCCAGCGCCGTGACATCGGCTGCCGTCTCGGGTTCGGATTGCGCGGAGACTGCGCTCACGCCTTCACTCCGCCGACTTCGCCAAGCACTTCGTCGAGGACGCCGATCAGGAAGTCGGCATTGTCGCGGGAGAACGGCATTGGCGGGCGGATCTTCAACACATTGCCGTGGATGCCGGTCTTGCCCATCAGCACGCCGCGCTGGCGCATCCGGTTGGCGACCTGCTCGGCAATGTCGGGCGCCGGTTCGCGCGTCTTGCGATCGTGAACCAGTTCGGCGCCGAAGAACAGGCCAGCGCCCCTGACCTCGCCGATACATTCATGGCGATCGGCGAGCGGGCGCAGCAGGTTGAGTGCATAGGCGCCGACGTCACGCGCGTTGGCAACGAGATCTTCCTGCTCGATGACGTCGAGAACGGCATTGGCCACCGCGCAGGAAACCGGATTGCCGCCGAAGGTGTTGAAATAACGGAAGGCGTTGCGGAAGGTCGCCAATATCTCCCTTGATGTGACCACGGCGGCGATTGGATGGCCGTTGCCCATCGGCTTGCCCATGGTGACGATGTCGGGAACGAAACCGGCGCGCTGGTGGCCCCAGAAATGGCTGCCGGTGCGGCCGAAACCGGGCTGCACCTCATCGGCGATGACCAGTCCGCCGGCGTCACGCACCGCGCGCATCGCGTCGTCGAAAAAGTCGGATGGGAGCGTCGGGAAGCCTTCATTGGCGAGCAGCGGACAAAGGATGATGCCGGACAGGCCGATACCGTCCTTTGCCAGCGCGGCGATGGCTTCGCGCACCGCGTCGCCAAAGGCTTTGCCGTTGGCCATCGCATCCGGATGGCGATAGCTGTCAGGCGCCGGCACCAGCCTGACGTGGCGGGCGCGGCCGCCGACCGGCGGCATGCGGGTGCTGAGCTGCGAAACCGCCGCGGTGTTGCCATGATAGGTGGCGTCGGTGGCGATGATGCCCATGCGGCCGGTGGCGGCCTGCGCCATGCGCAGCGCGATGTCGTTGGCCTCACTGCCGGTGCAGGTCAGGATGGCGGTCGGCAGGCTGGCATCGAAGGTCGCGGTCAGCCGCTCGACATAGTCGAGGATGGCGGTGTGCAGATAGCGCGTGTGGGTGTTGAGCAGGCTTGCCTGCCGGCACAGGGCCTCGACCACATAGGGGTGGCAGTGGCCGACATGGGCGACGTTGTTGTATGCGTCGAGATATTTGCGGCCGTCGGCATCGTAGAGCCAGACACCTTCGCCGCGCACCAGGTGCACGGGCTCGTCATAGAACAATTGCGATTTCGCACCGAGCAGGCGCGAGCGCCGGCTAACCAGCGCTTCTTGCGGTTGAGTCATTGCGTCTCGAAACTCCGTTCTCTCCAATAAACCGTCAGACCTTCGACAGGCCTGCATCCAATGCTTCGCCGATCCTCGCGACATCCGCGGCGCTGACGATAAGCGGCGGCGACAGGATGATGGCGTTACCGGAGACGCGCAGCATGACGCCGGCCTCGTAGGCCGCCTCCGAAACCAATGCCATGGTCTTCTTGTCGGCGGGCTTTTTCGTCGCGCGGTCCGAGACCAGCTCCAGCGCCGCCATCAGGCCCTTGTACCGGACATCGCCGACGATCGCATGCTTCGCCTTCAGCCCCTCCAGCACGGCTGCGAGTTCGACACCACGCGCGGCCGCGTTCTCGTTCAGGCGCAGCCGTTTGGTCTCGGCAAGCGCCGCCAGACCCGCGGCACAGCCGACAGGATGGCCGGAATAGGTATAGCCATGGCCGATGGCGCCGAAGCTGGTCTTGTCGGCCTCGAAGACATCGGCGACCTTGGCGCCGATCAAAGTGGCGCCGAGCGGGAAATAACCCGAAGTGATCGCCTTGGCGATGGTCATGAAATCGGGCTTCACGCCGGACAGCCGCGAGCCCGACCAGGCGCCGGTGCGGCCGAAGCCGGTGACAACTTCATCGGCGATCAAAAGGATCTCGTGGCGGTCGCAGATTTCGCGCACCAGCGGCATGAAGCTCTCATGCGGAACGATGACGCCGCCGGCGCCGAGAACCGGCTCCATAATGAACGCGGCGATGGTATCGCCGCCCTGGAAGGCGATCTCGTCCTCCAGCGCCCTGGCGCAGAGTTTTGCCAGCCGCACTGGGTCGGTCTCGTCGAACGGATTGCGGAAGGTCCAGGGCGCGGGAATGTGGAAGACGCCCGGCAGCAGCGGCTCGTAGTTGCGGCGGAAATTGGCGTTGCCGTTGACCGACGCGCCACCGAAATGCGTGCCGTGATAGCCTTTCTTCAGCGCCAGGAACTTGGTCCGGTCGGCCTGGCCGCGGATCTTCCAGTACTGCCGCGCCAGCCGAAGTGCCGTTTCGACCGAATCCGAGCCGCCCGAAGTGAAAAACGTCCGCACCATGCCTTCTGGCTCGAACCATTCGCAGAGTTCGTAGGCGAGCTCGATCGACGGGCCGGTCGAGGTGCCGCGAAAGCCGGAATAATAGGGCAGCGCGCCAAGCTGGTCGGCGATCGCTTTCTTGATCGGTTCGCAGCTGTAGCCGAGATTGACGTTCCACAGGCCGCCGACGGCGTCGAGCACGGTGTTGCCGGCGATGTCGGTGACCATCACACCCTCGCCTTTCATGATCACCTTTGGCGGGTTGGCCCGCATCTCGGCCGGATGCGCCATCGGATGCCAGATCGGCTTGGCGTTGGTTTCGGTGAGAAAATTGATGTCGCGCATAATGGACTCCGCAAAAATCTCAGGCAACTGGGACGAGGTCGAAATCGCCGAGGGCCTCGGCATAGGAATGAGCCGGGCGGGCGACGTCGAAATGCACCGTGCGCATGCCGGCAGCACAGCCGCCATCGACATTGCGCCGCTGGTCGTCGACGAAGACGCAAGCGCCGGCCGGCACGCCGAGCGCCTCGGTGACGAAGGCATAGGCACGCGGGTCGGGCTTGAGGATGCCGGTGTAAGTGGCGTCGATGATCACATCGAAGAGGCCAAGCAACGGCAGCCGCTGGCGGAAGTCGGCGCCGTAGAACAGGTCGAGTTCATTGGACAGGATGGCCAGTCGAAAACCGGCGGCATGCACCGTGCGAATGGTGCTGTCAGCCTCCGGCCGCACCACCTTTTCCGGCTCGGCCCCTCGCGCGCGCCGGACGAAAGTCTCCATCGCCTGCCAGTCCTCGCCCACCAGACGGCCGACCTCGCTTGTGCGTGTGCGCCAATAGTCACGCTCGCTGATCTCGTCGGCCTGCATGGCGCGCCACAGCGGATCGCTGCCCGGATCGAACGGCCCGCGCCATTGCAGCGTCCCCGGCGCGAGGCCGAGCGCCTGTTCGGTCAAGGCGTGGGTCTCGAACAGCGTGCGGGTGACGACGCCGCCGAAATCGAGGACAAGCGCCTGGACGGGAACAGCACTCACGCCGCCACTCCCTCGGCCGGCTTGCCGCGCGGGACGATGCCTTCCTCGACCCAGCGGTCGAAGATCTCGAGCGCCTTGCCGACGAAGTCGTCGCTGTTGATGTGAGCGTCGATCTCGTGGAACTCGACGCCGGCGGGAATGACCTTGCGAATTTCGTCAGTGAAGGCGGCCAGGGCTTCCGGCTCATAGAGCGGCTCGCCCTCCACGTCCCATTCCTGGATGCCCTGGGACGGCAGGATGAAGGCGGAGCGGCCTCTGGCGGCACCGAGCTTGGCGGCGATGGTCCTGGCGACCTGGCGGCGATCGTCGGCATCGACGGTGATCGAAGCGATCAGCCTGTTATGGGCATGAAACGGTCGCGTCGAGAATTTCGCCGGCAAATCCTGCCAGGTCGGCAGATCGACCATGTCGACCGCACCAGGTGCGGCGATCTGCGGAACGCCGCGGGCGCCGGCGTTCTCCAGCCGGTCGGCGCCGGAACTGACGACTGAGCCCGCGAGATGGTTGGTGATCTCCTGCAGGCTGAAGTCGAACACCGCGCAGAAATGGTCTTGGCCGGCAATCGATTCAAAGGCACGGCCGCCCATTCCGGTGGTGTGGAAGACGGCAACGTCATAGCCGCGCTGTTCCAGCGCCGGCTTCAGCGTCTTCATGTAGCGCAGGCAGCTGCTGCCGAGCGAGGTCATGCCGATGGTCGGGCCTGTTGCCGGCGCCGACACGCGCGACGCCAGCACGATTTTCGCCGCGCCGACGACCGCACCACAGGCCTGTGACAGGACCAGCCTGCAGATCGAGTTGAGGCCGTACAGCCCGCCCGCCCAGAGGATCATCATCAGGTCGGGCGCGACGCGCTCGGGTGGGATGAGGTGCGAATAGGCGATGGTCGAGACGACGAATTTCGGCACGCCGAGCGGCAGGCAAAGCGCCACGTCGAGCGCCAGATCTGTCCCCATCGAACCGCCGATGGCGATGAAGGCGTCGATCTCGCCGTTTTGATGGAGCTTGCGCACCAGTTGCACGGCGCCGCCGGCCATCAGCGTCATGGCGGTGTTCTCATCACCGCTCAAAACGATCTCGGCGATCGTCACATCCACCGCCCGCGCCACGGCGTGCTTATCGTGGTCCGGGCTGTAGGGCGGGTCGCCCAGCACGCTGACATCCATCATCACGGCGCTGCCGCCCGACTGCTCGATGCACTGTTTCATGAACAACAGCTCTTCGGCCTTTGTGTCGCCCGTGCCGATGACCAGGATGCGGGGTGCTGTCTCCGAGGGCATCAGGCCTGCCTCCTCAGGGTTTGCAGGTTTTCACCGTTGAGGCGCATGGAAATCTCCCGTGCCGCCGCCCTCACGGCAAGTCCCCGCTCCGTGATCGCGGCCGCCGTCGTTCTGGCCTTTGGCGCCGCCACCGCGATGGTGCCGAGCGCAAAGCCATCCGCCCCGCGGATTGCCGCCGCGACGCTGATCACACCTTCCTCATAGCCCTGGTCGCAGATCGAATAGCCGCGCTCGCGCGCCTCGCCCATGGATCTTGAGATGGCGGCCGGCTCGATCAGCGTATGAGCCGTGAACGCATCGAGCGAACCCGTCAGGCACGCCTTGACGGTCTCGTCGCGGGCGAAGGCCAGATAGGCGATGCCCGACGCGGTCGAATGCAGGGGCAGCAACTGGCCGATGTCGATGTTGACCCGGTTTGCCCATGCTGGATGCTCGACATGGACGGTGACCAGCCTGTCGACGCCGAATTCCGACAAATGCACGGTCTCGGCCGTCGATGCGGCCAGGTCCCGCACCAGCGGAACGGCCGTCTGCAGGAAGGGAAAGCGCGCCTCGCGGATGCGCGCCAGCCGCGACAGGCCGGCGCCGAGGCGATAGTGCCGCGTACCCGCATCCTGCTCGACGAAACCACGGCCGGCCAGCGCTACCAGCAGCCGCCTTGTCGTCGCCTTGTCGAAGCCCGAGCGGCGCGCCAGATCGGACAGGCCGAGCTCGGGCTCGTCGACGTTGAACAGCTCCAGAAGCGAGATCGCTTTTCCGACCGTACTCAAATTTGCCTCCCGGTTCGGGACAATCATTTAACGTGTGAATTAACTTGACAGGCATCAGCATTGTTTGCAAGTCTATATTCAAAATAACGGTTCAAATAATGAACCAACCACCAGAGTGCATGGGACAGGCCATTCGGCCGGCGAACTCAAGGGTTTGCAAACAGGAGGGATCAATGACAGCAGTCTCGGAACAGGCGCCGGCCAACAGGCTGCGCAAGAACAGTCTTGGCGTCGGCGCCATCACCTTCATGGTGATTTCTGCGGCCGCCCCACTCACGGCAGTCGCCGGCGGCACGCCGCTTGGCATGCTGATGGGCAATGGCGCCGGCTTTGCCGGCACCTATCTCATCGTGACCGTGCTGCTGCTTTTGTTCGCGGTCGGCTATGTCGCCATGTCACGCCATGTCGGCAATGCCGGCGCCTTCTATGCCTATGCCGCACGCGGCCTCGGCAGCATGGCCGGCGGCGCCACGGCGCTGATCGCCATCCTGTCCTACAACGCCATGCAGATCGGCGTCATGGGCCTGCTGGGCGCCGCAACCGCCGGCCTGTTCGCCGGCTGGGGCATCAACCTGCCCTGGTGGGTGTGGAGCTTCATCGCCATCGCGCTGGTCGCCGTGCTCGGCTATCGGCAGGTCGACCTCTCCGCCAAGATCCTGACGGTGCTGGTGCTGTGCGAATATCTTGTGGTGCTGATCCTCGATATCGCCATCCTCAAGACCGGCGGCGATAGCGGCCTGTCGGCGGCGCCATTCAGCTGGAGCCAGATCGTCAGCGGCTCGCCGGCCATCGCCATCCTGTTCTGCTTCGCCGCCTTCATCGGTTTCGAGGCGACGACGATCTATGCCGAGGAAGCCCGCGACCCAAAGGTCACCATTCCGCGCGCCACCTATTTCTCGGTCGTGCTGATCGGCGTCTTCTACATGCTCACGGCATGGCTGATGGCGGTCGGCGCCGGTGTCGACAAATTGCTGCCGACGCTGCAGGGATTGCAGGATCCGACGACCTTCCTGTTCGGCCTGTCCGACCGCTACGCCGGCACGATGCTTTCGCAGGCGATGAGCATCCTGTTCGTGTCGAGCCTGTTTGCCGGCGTGCTGGCGTTCCACAATGCGGTTGCGCGCTACATCTACGTCTCGGGCCGCGAGAAGCTGTTGCCGCAGACGATCGGCGTGACGCATCCGGTGCACCAGAGCCCACATGTCGCTTCCGTCATCCAGAGCGTGCTCGCCGCGGTCGTTGTCGGCCTGTTCGCCGTGCTCGGCCTCGATCCGGTGCTGGCGCTGTTTTCGTGGCTGACCAATGTCGCGACGCTCGGTGTCATCGTGATGATGGCGGTGGCATCGCTTGCCGTGGTGATGTTCTTCCGCGCCAACCCGGCGGCCCACGAGAATGCGCTGAAGACCACCATCCTGCCCGGGCTGACCTTCATCGCCTTCGTCATCATCATCTATTTGATCGTCATCAATTTCGGCAGCCTGTCGGGAGCCGGCGGTTTCCTTGGCGTGTTCCTGCCGGGGCTGGTGCTGATCGCCGCGATCGTCGGCCTGCTGCTGGCCAGCGCGCTGAAGAGCCGCGATCCGGTCGCGTTCAAAAACCTCGGCCAGCCGCTGAAAGATTGAGAAAAGCAAAGGGGCGGCATGCCACGCCGCCCCTTACACCACAAGGGGAGTGGCGGATTTGAGCTTTGCCGAAAATATCACCGTCGAGGCATTGGAAGCCGATCCCTACCCGATCTATGCAGAGCTCAGGCGCAGTGCGCCGGTCGCTTTCGTGCCGGCGGTCAATCTTTGGTTCGTCACCCGCTGGAAGGATGTCGAGAGCGTCGCCAAGTCGCCCGAGATCTTCTCCGCCGTCGTCGGCTCGTCACCAGTTGAGCGTTCCTTCGGCAAGCCGACCATCCTGACCACCGATGGCGAGACGCACAAGCAACTGCGCCAAGGCGTCGACCCGAAATACCGGCCGCGCACCGTCGCCGCCTATGCCGGCGACCTCGTGCGGTCGATTGCCGAACCTTTTCTGGACCGGATCGCCAACCAGGGCTCCGCCGAGCTGATGGCCGATTATTTCGAGCCGGTGTCGACGCTCAGCCTGGCGCGCTCGCTCGGCCTTGCCGGCATCGATATGCCGACGCTGCGCCGCTGGTTCTACGGCCTTGCCCAGGGCGCCATCAATTTCGAGAACGATCCGAAACGGCAGGAGATCGCCGACGCAATCAGTGCCGAGGTCGGCGACGCCATCCTGCCGACGCTGGAAAGACTTGCGCGCCAGCCAGATGACTCGGCGCTGTCGCATATGCTGCATGACGGCATGCCGGAGGGCACGACGCGGCCGATCGACTTTCTGATGCCCAGCATCAAGGTCATCCTGCTTGGCGGCATGCAGGAGCCCGGACATGGCGCCGGCTCGATCCTCGCCGGCCTGCTGGCTCGTCCCGAGCAATTGCGGCAGGTGCTCGCCGATCCCGAGACTTTCGTGCCGAAGGCGGTCGACGAGGGCCTGCGCTGGGTGGCGCCGATCGGCACGCAGACGCGGCAGACGACGCGGGCAGTCGAGCTTGGCGGCGTGACGATCCCGGCCGGCGCTGCCGTCGCCGCCCTCGTCTCTTCGGCAAGCCGCGACGAGAGTCGCTTTGCCGATCCCGACCGCTTCGACATCAACCGCAACGAAGGCAACCATGCCGCCTTCGGCTTCGGCCATCATTTCTGTTCGGGCCGGTTCTTCGCACGCGAGCAGATGTGCCTTGCGGTGCGGCTGTTGCTCCAACGCTTCCCCGATCTCAGCCTTGTGCCGAGCAGGGAACCGGTGTTTCGCGGCTGGGAATTCCGCGCGCCAACCACATTGCATGTTTCCCTTGGAGTCCGTCACCAATGATCAGTCAGAATGCCATCGAAACGCTGCGCAAGACGGAGATCGGCGCGCAGGGCCTGTTCATCGATGGCGTGCAGGTCGAGGCAACAGGCGGCGCAAGCCTGCCGGTGACGTCGCCGATCGACGGCCGACCTTTCGCCAGCATCGCCGACGGCAACGCCGCCGATATCGACCGCGCCGTGAAGTCGGCGCGCAAGGCGTTCGAGAAGGGCTCGTGGTCGCGCGCCGCACCCGCCTTTCGCAAGAAGGTGCTGACGAAATTCGCCGAGCTGGTCGAGAAACACGCCGATGAGCTCGCCGTGCTCGGTGTGCGCGACAACGGCACCGAGATCGGTATGGCCTACAAGGCAGAACCGCTGTCGGCGGCAGGCACCATCCGCTACTATGCCGAGGCCATCGACAAGGTCTATGGCGAGATCGCGCCGACGGCCGAGAATGTGCTCGGACTGATCCACAAGGAGCCGCTCGGCGTCGTCGGCGTCATCGTGCCGTGGAATTTCCCGCTGATGATCGGTGCCTGGAAGATCGCGCCTGCACTTGCCGCCGGCAATTGCGTGGTGGTGAAGCCGCCGGAGATCGCCTCGCTGACGCTGCTGCGGCTGGCCGAACTGGCAAGCGAGGCCGGCTTGCCCGCCGGTGTGCTCAACGTCGTCACCGGGCTTGGCGCGGTCACCGGCGAGGCGCTCGGTCTGCATATGGATGTCGACGCCATCGCCTTCACCGGTTCCGGCCCGGTCGGCCGGCGGCTGCTCGAATATTCCGCTCGCTCCAATCTGAAGCGCGTCTTCCTCGAACTCGGCGGCAAGTCGCCGAACATCGTCTTTGCCGATGCCCCCGACCTGAAACAGGCGGCGGTCGTCTCGGCCAACGGCATTTTTCGCAATTCCGGCCAGGTCTGCGTCGCCGGCTCGCGGCTTCTCGTCCAGTCAGCGGTCTATGACCGCTTCATGGATGAGCTTCTCCAGGCAACGATGCGGCTGAAAGTCGGCGATCCGCTCGATCTCGCCAACGATGTCGGTGCGGTGTCGAGCGCCGAACAGCTGGACAAGAACCTCGGTTTCGTCGCCAGGGCCACGGAAGAAGGTGCCCGTCTCGTCACCGGCGGCCAGCGGATGCTGACCGAGACCGGTGGCAGCTACATGACGCCAACGATCTTCGAGAATGTCATGCAGGACATGCAGTTGGCGCGTGAGGAGGTGTTCGGGCCGGTGCTCGGCGTCATGCGCTTCGAGACCGAGGAGGAGGCGGTGCGGCTTGCCAATTCGACCGTCTACGGGCTTGCCTCCGCGGTGTGGACCGCCAATCTCTCCACCGCGCATCGCATGGTGCGCGCCATCAATGCCGGCGTCGTCCACGTCAACACCTATGGCGGCGCCGACATCACCGTGCCGCTCGGCGGCGTCAAGCAGTCCGGCTTCGGCCGCGACAAGTCGCTGCACGCGCTGGAGAAATATTTGGAACTGAAGACGGCCTGGATCGCGCTTTGACGGCACGCTGAGCTCTCTGAGAATCTGACGACCTCCAGACGCGCGCAAGATCGCGCCGCGATCCGCTGCGGCCGGTCAAGCGGCGGCTTTTGCTCACGCTCTTGAAAATTTTGAGAGAATATTCCCGGCTTTGGCGAGAATGGCGAAACGCGTTCTTTGATAAACTTGATAGAATTTCTGAGGATGCGACCAAGGCTAGGCAATCCGCCTCGCTGCCATGACTTCACAACCGCAGAGATCAATCATGACTGACTTCAAGAACACTTTGCCATCTTCCCCCGGGTCAACCGTCAACCGGCGCAGTGGCCTTGCTCTGCTGTTCGCCTCGGTCGTCGCGATCGGCAGCCTGATTGCACCGCATGCGTCGTTTGCCGAGGACAAGAAGGCGATCAAGGTCGGCATCATCAGCGGCGAGGACGAGGACGTCTGGCGCGTCGTCGTCGCGCAAGCCGCCGAAAAGGGCCTTGCCATCGAGACGGTGGTATTCAACGACTACACCCAGCCCAACGAAGCGCTGGAGCGCGGCGAGATCGACGCCAACGCCTTCCAGCACCAGCCCTATCTCGACAACCAGATCAAGACTCAAGGCTACCACATCGTCCGTGTCGGCTATACCGGCGTCTGGCCGATCGGCCTCTACTCTAAGAAATACACGAAGGTTGCCGACCTGCCCGAGGGCGCGGTCATCGGCGTGCCCAACGACCCTTCCAACGAAGGCCGGGCGCTGCGCGTGCTGCAGAACGAGGGCGTGATCAAGCTCAGGGATGGCACCGGCATTCTGGCCACCACCGCCGACATCGCCGAGAACGCGAAGAAGGTGGTGATCAAGGAACTTGACGCCGGTATCGTCGGCCGCTCGGTCGAGGATCTCGATGCGGCCGTAGTCAATACCGACTGGGCGCTGAAAAGCGGCCTGTCGCCGGAAAACCGCATCGCGCAGGAGCCTATCGCCGACAATCCCTACCGCAACTTCATCGCGGTGAAGACCGGTAACGAGAACGAGGCCTGGGTGAAGACGCTGGTGGCTTCCTATCAGAACGAGGCGGTGAAGGCCGAGTTCGACAAGGTCTACAAGGGCACCGGCCTCAGCGCCTATTGATCCGGTCCTCGGCCGGAAGCCCGGTTCGAGAGCAACAGCGGTCCGCGCTCAGGCGCGGGCCGCGATTGCGTTTTCGGGAACAGGAATATTCATGAACCAGCATATCACGGCATCCGGGAAGACCGCCGATCCGACCCAGACCCGGCCCGACGCATCTCAGGATGTCGTGCGCCTTGTCGACCTGAAGCGCCATTTCGGTGTGACGGCGGCGCTCGACGGCATTTCGCTGACCGTGCGCAAGGGCGAGATCCTCGGTATCATCGGCCGCAGCGGCGCCGGCAAATCGACGCTGATCCGCTGCCTGAACGGGCTGGAACGGCCTGACTCCGGCGAGGTGTTCATCGAGGGCCGCGAGATCAGCCGGCTCGGCGAGCGCGACCTGCAGCCGCTGCGGCGGCGCATCGGCATGATCTTCCAGCATTTCAACCTGCTGTCGGCCAAGACCGTCGAGGACAATGTGGCGCTGCCGCTGAAGATCGAGGGCCGGCCGAAAGCCGAGAGGCTGAAGCGCGCCGCCGAACTGCTCGATCTTGTCGGCCTGTCGGAGAAAGCCAAGGCCTATCCGGCGTCGCTGTCGGGCGGCCAGAAGCAACGGGTCGGCATCGCCAGGGCGCTTGCCGCGCGCCCGGCGCTGCTCCTGTCGGACGAAGCCACCTCGGCGCTCGATCCGGAGACGACGCGCTCCATCCTCGCACTGCTCAAGGACATCAACCGGCAGCTTGGCCTGACCATCCTTTTGATCACCCATGAGATGGAGGTGATCCGTTCCATCGCCGACCGCGTGGCGGTGATCGACGCCGGACGCATCGTCGAGCAAGGGCCGGTCTGGTCGGTGTTTGCCGACCCACAATCAGACATCACCAAAAGCCTGCTCGGCGCCATCCGGCCGCAGCTGCCAGCCGAACTGGCGGCCCGGCTGTTGCCGGCGCCCGGCGAGGAGACGATCCTGCGCGTGGATGTGGCCGGCGAAGCGGCAAGCAGGCCATTGCTGTCCGACCTTGCCACGGCTGTTCCAGGCGCCTTCCGCCTCGTCCATGGCGGCATCGACCATATCCAGCAGCAGCCGGTCGGCACGCTGTTCCTTTCGGTTCCCGGCAGCGATGCAAATCATCTTGCTGACATCATCACATTCCTGAAGGCCCGCCAGGCGCGGGTGGAGGTGCTTGGCCATGTCGCCAATCCTGTTTGAACTTCTGCTGCGTTCGATCTGGGAGACGGTGCTGATGACGGCCGCCTCCGGCCTCATCTCGCTGGTCTTCGGCCTGCCGCTCGGCCTGGCGCTGATTGCTACCGAACGCGGCGGCATTGCCGAAAGCCTTTGGGTGAACCGGGCGCTCGGCGCCATCATCAACGGTTTCCGCTCGGTGCCCTTCATCATCCTTCTGGTGGCGCTGATCCCGGTGACGCGGCTGATCGTCGGCACCTCGATCGGCACATGGGCGGCCATCGTGCCGCTGTCGATCGCCGCCACGCCCTATTATGCGCGCATCGCCGAAGTGTCGCTGCGCGAAGTCGATCGCGGGCTGATCGAGGCGGCGCGCGCCATGGGCGGCAACCGCTGGACGATCATCCGCGAGGTGCTGGTGCCAGAAGCCCTGCCCGGCATCGTCGCCGGCTTCACGGTGACGCTGGTGACGCTGATCGGTGCGTCAGCCATGGCCGGCGCGATCGGCGCCGGCGGCCTCGGCGACCTCGCCATCCGCTACGGCTACCAGCGTTTTGAGACGTCGGTGATGATCGCAGTGGTCATCGTGCTGATCATCCTGGTCTGCGGCATCCAATGGGTGGGGGATCGTCTGGTGGCGAGGCTGGATCGGAGGGGGTGAGCCACGCAAGTTCTTCCGCATCCTTTTCATTTCTTTTTCATTCCTTTCTGTCTTTTCGATGGCGATTGACAGCCCTTTTTAAAAGGATCAATGTTACAGGCCAGAGATCAGAAAAGGCTTGGTGAGATGACGAATATTTTTCAAACGCCAGAGAAAGGAGCGACAAAGGGGCTGCTTTTCCAAGCGGGGATAGACGTACTTCAGCAGAATGGGTGGTCCGTCGAAAAGGCCGGGCTTGGCAAATCGTCTGTCCGAAAGATCACAAAAGGCAAAGACACCAAACTTGTGTCTATCAGGACAAGCCAAGACACATGGATTGCTTTCCCGCGCACTTCAGACGATGGCGGCTGGCTGACACTTGACGACGTGGACTATGTCGTCGCGGTTTCGGTCGATAATAAGTACATGCCCCGGCTCGCGTACATACATATGATCGACGCGACACAGATGCGGGAGCGCTACGACCGGGCATATGCCGCCCGGAAGAAGGCTGGGTACAATATTCCAGTTGGCCGCGGTGTCTGGCTGTCGCTATACGAGGAAGAAACCTCCGACCCCGTTACGCTTGTCGGCGCCGGTGCAGGCCTGAAATACCCCCCCATTGCTTCAGTGCCCTTGGATGGCCGAGCCGATGTCGATCTAGGGGAAGATGCCCCTGCCGAGGACGAAGGCCCGTTGACAATCGCCGAGGCGAAGAGACGGCTGGCGATGACTTTCGGGGTGGATCCGTCGGCCATCAAGATCATCGTCGAAGGATGATCCAAGTAGCGCTAAGCCCCATGGCTTGAAGCCAACTAACCTCGCAGCCTGATCCCTTCCGGATCGAAGAACGGTATCGGCGCCACGACCGCCCGGCTGGGCTTGCCATCGATGTCGATGCTGAGTTCGGTGCCAATCGCGGTGAAAGGCAGCCGCAGGTGCGCCGTGGCCAGCACCTTGCCCAGGGAATAGCCGTGGTCGCTGTAGGTGACGGTGCCGGCGTCCTCGCCATCGGCCAGGACCCTGGCATCGGTGGCGGCCGGCGTGTCGCCGTCGAGGATCAGGCCGACCCATTGCTCTTCGAGGCCCTTGTCGCGGACCTTGAGCAACGCTTGCCGGCCGACGAAATCGCCCTTGTCGAACTTGATCCAGCGGTCGAGCCCGACATGGAACGGGGTGCGGCTCTCGTCCATGTCGATGCCGTGCGCCGGATAGGCCTTTTCCAGGCCCAGCGTGAACATTGCCAGCACGCCATAGGGTTTCAGGCCAAAGTCCCGGCCGGTCCGCATCAGCGCGTCCCAGACCGAAGCGGCCTCGTCGGCCGGCACGAACAGCTCGAAGCCGAGCTCGCCGGTGACCCCGGTGCGCGAGATCAGCACCCGCGTGCCGTTGATGTGGCCTGACGTGAACGACCAGCGTTTCAGCCCGTCCAGATCGGCATCCGAGATCATCGCCTTCAACAGTTCGCGCGAGCGCGGACCCTGGATGGTCGGGAAGGCGATGGAAGCCGTGATGTCGGTGACATAGGCCTTGCGACCCTGCGCGTGATGCAACAGCCAGGGCAGCATCTTCAGGCGGTTGACCGAGCCGGTTACCAGCATGAAGTGCTCCGGACCCAACCGAAACACGGTGAGGTCGTCCATGATGCCGCCATCCTCGCGGCAGACCGTGGAATAGCGGACCTGGCCCGGTTTCATGGCAGCGGCATTATTGACGATGACATGGTTGACCAGCGCCTCGGCATCCGGCCCCTTGATGTCCATCTTGCCCATGGTGCTGAGATCCTGCACGCCGACATTTTCGCGGGTGTTCAGATGCTCGTCGGCAATGCCGGAATAGGTTTTAGCGGAGATGAAATCGCCCCCGACACGACCCATGGTCGCGCCCAGCCCGACGATGCTGCTGTAGAAAGGGGAACGCCGCTCAGCCAAGGAAGTCTCCATCATTCAAGAAAAACGGCAGCGCCAGCCGGCGCTGCCGGAAGGCATCTGTTGTCGTTCTCAGCTGCCGTAGACGTCGAACGAGAAGTACTTGTCGTTGATTTCCTTGTACTTGCCATTGGCGCGCAGCGCGTCGATGGCCGCATTGAGCTTGTCGGCCAGTTCCTTGTTGCCCTTTTGCAGGGCGATGCCGACGCCGGGGCCGTGTATGGCCGGATCGGCGGTCAGCGTGCCGAGCAGCTTGCAGCAGGCGCCGTCTGGCTTCTTCAACCACTCGGTCAAGATGATCGACCCGTCCATCATCGCGTCGAGGCGGCCATTGGCCATGTCGGTGCGGGCATCGTCGCCCGTCGGATAGGCCTTGACCGTCGAGCCTGCATATTTCTGGTCGGCGAATTTCTGGTGGATGGTCGCGGTCTGCACGCCGAGCGCCTTGCCTTTCAGATCATCGGGCGACGTGCCCGCGATGGTCGAATCCTTCGGCACGGCGATAGCCGGCGGCGTCTGGTAGTATTTGTGGGTGAACTCGACCTTCTCGGCCCGCTCGGGCGTGATGGTGATGTTGATGATGGCGTCGAACTTGCCGGCCTGCAGCGCCGGTATGGAACCATCGAAATCCTGCACGCTGAACTCACACTCAGCCTTCATCTCGGCACACAGCGCCTTCCCCAAGTCGATGTCGAAGCCGCCCAGCGTGCCGTCGGCACTGGCGTAGTTGAAGGGCGGATAAGCGCCTTCGGTGCCGATCCTGAGTTTTTTGTCCTGGGCGGAGGCGGCACCCGTGGCAAGGGTGAGGGCGACGGAAGCGGCAAGCACGAAACGACCGAAAAGACGCATGTTCGAGATCCCCGTTGAAAGCGGGAAGTCTACGGTCTTCCAGGCGCGCGGCGGAGACGGAAACGACATGCGCTGCGGCGATCGCGGCGCGGCGAGCAGACCAGTCGATCGATCGGTGATGTGTTAGCCGACGCGCTGCTTGTCGGTGGCCGTCCGGTCGATGGCCAACTCCCCGGCCGAGAGGACAACGCCAAACTTTTCGGTGGCTTCCTCTGATGTGTAGTACCCCAGCGCCACGTCGCGCAGCACAAGATCGGCATCGCGCTGCAGCGGATCGCCGTAGCCGCCGCCGCCCGGCGTGCCGACGCGCACACGGTCGCCGGCCTTGAGCGCAATGTCCTGTTCCTTGGACAAATGCGGCGGCACGTGTTCCTCGCCGTTGCGGAAGACGGTCACCGTGTTGACGGCGCCGTCCTTGCCGCCAAGCGCGCCCTGCGGGCCGAACCGGCCATGGTCCATGACGAAGGAAGCGCGGGCGTCGCCGCGCAGGATTTCCACCTCATAGGCGAGTCCGAAACCGCCGCGATGCTTGCCGGCGCCGCCGGAGCCTTCACGCAAGGCGTAGTGGCGGTAGAGCACCGGGAATGCCTGTTCCATGATCTCGACCGGCGGCGACTTGGAGATGCCGATGGTCGAGCAGCCATTGGTCAGGCCGTCATGGCCTGAATTGCCGCCATAACCGCCGCCGGAGATCTGGTACATGACGTAGTCGCGGCCGCGTGCCGGGTCGTTGCCGCCGAGTGCGAAATTGCCGCTGGAACCGGCGGGGGCGGCGGTCACCTTGTCCGGCAGCGCCTGCACCATCGCCGCGAACACCGCCTCGGCGATGCGCTGCGACACCTCGGCGGCGCAGCCCGAGACGGGCCGCGGATATTTGGCGTCGAGGAACGTGCCTTCCGGCCGCTTGACGATCAGGGGTTCAAACGCGCCGGCGCTGATCGGTACATCCGGGAAAATGTGGCGCATGGCGAGATAGACCGAGGATAGGGTCGTCGCCAGCACGCTGTTCATCGGCCCGGCGCAGGGCTTTGACGAACCGGTGAAATCGAAGGTCAGCGTGTCGCCCTGTTTTTCGACGGCGAGCGCGATGATCAGCGGCTCGTTGACCACCCCATCGGAATCGACAAACGCCGTGGAATGGTAGGTCCCGTCGGGAATGGCTGAGATGTTGGCGCGCATCTGTTCGGCCGCGCGGCGGCGCAGTTCGGCGATCGCCTCTACAACCGTTTCATCCCCGTAACGATCCAGGATTCCATTGAGCCTGTCCCGACCGATCAGCAGTGCGGCAGCTTGGGCGCGAATGTCGCCGATGCGCTGGTCGGCGACGCGGATGTTGGAGCAGATGATGGCGTAGATTTCCGGATCGAGCACGCCCTTCTTGAACAGTTTTACGGGCGGCAGTCGCAGGCCTTCCTGCTCCACGGCAGTCGCCGAGGCTGAAAATCCGCCCGGCACCGAGCCGCCAATGTCGGGCCAATGGCCGGTGTTGGATAGCCAGCAGAAAATCTTGCCGTCCCGGTAGACCGGCATGGCGAAGCGCACATCCATCAGATGGGTGCCGCCGAGATAGGGGTCGTTGACGACGTAGATGTCGCCTGGTTCCGGCGGCAGGCAACGGCCGTCGGCGATCATCTCGATCACCGTCCTGGTCGAATATTGCATGACACCGACGAACACCGGCAGGCCTTGGCTGCCTTGCGCGATCAGCGAACCGTCGACAGCCGAATAGATGCCGTCGGAGCGGTCATTGGCCTCGGCGATGACAGGCGAGAAGGCGGCGCGTGAGAAGGTCAGGTCCATCTCGTCGCAGACCTGCTGCAGGGCCGCCTGGAGGACCGAAAGGGTGATGGCGTCGAGCTTTGCCATATCAGGCCTCACCAATGTCGATGATGATGTTGCCGTCAGCGTCGCTGCGTGCGCGGTCGCCGGGTTCGAGCACGGTGGTGGCATCCATCTGTTCGAGGATCGCCGGGCCTTCGATGATAGCATCGAGCGGCAGCTTTTCACGCGCATATACGGGCGTGTCGTGCCAACGGCCGGCATACCAGACCGGCCGGATTTCGCGCCGCGCCTCGTCCAGCGTTGCTGCGCGCCCCGCCGGATCGATCAGGCGCGACAGATCGATCGCCAGACGCACGCCGGTGACCGATGTATTGAGATTGACGAGATTGGCTCGGATTTCCGGCAGCTCGACCTTGAAGCGGGCGAAATAGGCCTTTTCGAAAAGCTGCTGCAGCGTTGCCCGGGTCACCGAGGAGGACGGCAGCGCCACGTTGATGATGTGGGTCTGGCCGACGAACTGCATGTCGGCGGAGTGGGTGACGCGGATCGTCTCCGGCTTTACCGCTTCCTTGCCGATCAGCTCCTCGCCTTCGTTTCGGTGCCGTTCCAATACCCCATGAAGGCGCGTTTCGTCGAGTACCGACACCGGCTGGTTGATGGTGTTGACGAAGTCGTGGCGCAGGTCGGCAACGACGCAGCCGAGCGCGTTGGTGATGCCTGGACGCGCGGGCACCAGCACCTTGGGCAGGCCGAGTTCGCGCGCCAGGGCAGTCGCATGCAGCGGCCCGGCGCCGCCGAAGGCGAACAGCGCGAAATCGCGGGGGTCATGACCGCGTGACACCGAGACCATGCGGATGGCGCCGGCCATCTTCATGTTCCCGAGCCGCAGCACCGCGCCCGCCGCCTCGACGCCGGACAGGCCGGTCGGCTTGCCGATTTTCTCCTCGAAGATGCCGGTGACGCGCTCTGATGTGACCGGGTTTTCGACTGCCAGCAGCTTCTTCGGCGCCAGCCGGCCGAGCACCAGATTGGCGTCGGTGATGGTCGGCTCGAGGCCGCCGCGCCCGTAGCAGATCGGGCCGGGATTGGCGCCCGCACTTTCCGGGCCGATCTGGATCAGGCCGGCCGCGTCGACGCGGGCGATCGAGCCGCCGCCGGCGCCGACCGTGTGCACCGCCACCATCGGCACATGGATCGGCATGGCATATTCGATCTCGATCTCGTTCGAGACAGCCGGCTCGGCATTGCGGATCAGCGCCACGTCGGTCGAAGTGCCGCCCATGTCGTAGGTGACGAGGTTTTCGAAGCCGGCACGTTTTCCGGTATAGGCGGCGGCGATAACGCCGGAGGCCGGGCCGGACATCACAGTCTTAGCCGATTCTCGTGTGACGAAGCGGGCCGAGATCATGCCGCCATTGCCGTTCATGATCAGGAAGTCGCGGGCATAGCCTTTTGCAGCCAGTTCCTTGCGCAGCCGCTCGACATAGCGCTCGAGGATCGGCTGCACCGAGGCGTTGACCGAAGCGGTGACGCCGCGCTCGAACTCGCGCGCCTCCGACAGCAGCGCATGGCCTGCCGTGATGTAGCCGTTCGGCCAGAGCTCGCCGGCAATTTCGGTGGCGCGCCGCTCGTGCGCCGGATTGGCGTAGGAATGCAGGAAATGGATGACGAGGGATTCGCAACCGGCCGCGATCAGCGTCTGCACCGCCTCGCGCATTTCGGCCTCGTCGAGCGGTGTGCGTATCGCACCCGACGCCTCGACGCGCTCCGACACCTCGAGCCTGAGATTGCGCGGGATGATCGGCACGAAGCTGCCGGTCATGCCATAGGCCTGCGGCCGCGTGCGCCGGCCAAGCTCGATCACGTCGCGAAAACCGCGCGTGGTGATCATGCCGGTTTTCGCCAGCCGGCGTTCGAGCACCGCATTGGTGGTGGTGGTCGTGCCATGCACGATGAGGTCGATGCCGTCGATCGGAAATCCGGTGGCGCCGAGTGCCGAAACGACACCGAAGGCCTGGTTGTCGACCGTGGTCGGCGTCTTGGCCAGATACACCCTGCCGCCATCGCTTCCGTCGATCAGGAGCAGGTCGGTGAAGGTGCCGCCGACATCGATACCGGCAACGACATTTCCCCGGGACTCGCGCGCTTGCGCCGAAATATTCTCTTCCATCGTCGAAACCCGAAATGCGCGGACTACGGATATGCGTCAGTTTGGAAAGCTGTTTTAAGGGAGCATCTTGACGCAAATATCGTTTGTATACTAATAAATTCCGGACACAAGAGCTTGCCGCTTTGGAGTGTGCGAACAGCACGCCGGGACCTGAATGGTCCGGGCGCGCAGGTGAAGGTTTGGCGCCCGCGTCCGTGAGCTGGGCCAGAAGGTTGGATTTGATGAACACCACATCCGCTCTCAACACCGTCGGCGCCCGACCGCTGCAGTTCCCGATTCCGGCCAATGTCTATGCCGAAACCGTGGTCTCGGTGAAGCACTACACCGACCGGCTGTTCTCGTTCCGCATCACCCGTCCGCAGTCGCTGCGCTTCCGCTCCGGCGAGTTCGTCATGATCGGCCTGCCCAATGCAGAGAAGCCGGTGTACCGCGCCTATTCGGTGGCGAGCCCGGCCTGGGACGAAGAGCTGGAATTCTTCTCGATCAAGGTGCCGGACGGCCCGCTGACTTCGGAGCTGCAGAAGATCCAGGTCGGCGACACCGTCATCATGCGCCAGAAGTCGACGGGCACGCTGGTGGTCGACGCACTGACGCCGGCCAAGCGGCTGTTCATGATCTCGACCGGCACCGGCATCGCGCCCTTCGCCAGCCTGCTGCGCGACCCCGACACCTACGAAAAATTCGATCAGCTGATCCTGACCCATACCTGCCGCGACAATGCGGAACTCACCTACGGCCAGGAGCTGGTCGCAGCACTTGAAAGCGACCCGCTGATCGGTGAACTGACCACTGGGCGCGTCACGCTCTACAATTCGACGACCCGCGAGGAATCGGCACGCATGGGCCGCATCACCGCGCTGATCGGCTCCGGCAAGTTCTACAGCGATCTCGGCATCGACAAGCTCAACCCGGAAACCGATCGGATCATGATCTGCGGCTCGATGCATATGCTGAAGGACGTCAAGGAACTGGCCGAAAGCCTCGGCTTCGAGGAAGGCTCGCTGAGCCATCCGGCGACTTTTGTCGTCGAGCGCGCCTTCGTCGGCTGAGCCGCACCAACATCTCGAGTCTACGCTTTTGACCGCACGGTCAAAAATTGCTGCTTTCGCCGCCTTTTTCGGTTATGACCGCCCGCAGGACTCGTGAAGTACGGCTTCACGGGCTATCTTCGGCACACGTCGCTGAATGAAAGGGCAGGAGATGAGCAGCACAATCCGCGAAGCCGATGTCGGCTCGTCCAAGGTGACGCCGCTGCCGGCGCGTGCCGCCGCCAATACAGCCGTCCCACCGGACCATCGCGTTGCGCGCAACCCCGGCATGAAGCTCGACCTTGGCTTCATGGAATCGGTGCGCAGCGTCAATCGCTCGGCGCTGGAACGGCGCGTCGCCAGCCTGACCAAGCGGCGCTCTATCAAGGCCGACAACCAGGCCGCCTGGCTGCTGCGCGCCGTCGCCTGCATGGATTTGACGACGCTGAATTCCAACGACACCGAGGAGCGCGTGCGCCGGCTTTGCGCCAAGGCGATCAATCCGTTCCGCCGCGACATTGTCGAGGGCCTCGGCATATCAGGTGAAACCATCCGCCCGGCCGCCGTCTGCGTCTACCACCCCTTCGTTGCCACCGCCGTCGATGCGGTGCGCGGCACTGGCATCCATGTCGCCGCCGTCTCCACCGCCTTTCCGCATGGCCTGGCGCCGCTTTCGACCCGTCTGCAGGAGATCGAGGCCTCGGTCCGTGACGGCGCCGACGAGATCGACGTCGTCATCCCGCGCGGCCTGGTGTTCGGCGCCAAGTGGCGGGAGCTTTACAATGAGATCGTCTCGATGCGCGCCGCCTGCGGTGATGCGCATCTGAAGGTCATCCTCGGCACCGGCGACCTCGCCACGCTGCGCAATGTCATGCTGGCCTCGATGGTGGCGATGATGGCGGGCGCCGATTTCATCAAGACCTCGACCGGCAAGGAAAGCGTCAACGCGACGCTGCCCGTCGGCCTCGCCATGGTGCGCGCCATCAGGGCCTATTTCGAGGAAACCGGCTATCTCATCGGCTTCAAGCCGGCCGGCGGCATTTCCACGGCCAAGGCCTCGCTCGACTGGCTGGTGCTGATGAAGGAAGAGCTCGGCCGGCCATGGCTGGAGCCGGACCTGTTCCGCTTCGGCGCGTCGAGCCTCTTGACCGACATCGAGCGCCAGCTCGAGCACCATCTGACCGGACATTATTCGGCCAATCATCGCCACGCGATGGCGTAAGCCTTTACCCCCACCCCGATCGGCTTTTGCCGATCGACCCTCCCAGGCGGGAGGGTGAAGGAGGCACCCAATGAACATTCTCGATCGCTATCACGCCATGGAATACGGCCCGGCACCGGAGGCCCGCAACGAGGCCGACGCCTGGCTTGCCGCGCGCGATTTCGGCAAGGCGCTGTTCATCGGCGGCGACTGGAAAGCCGCTGCCGGCGGCAAGACCTTCGAGACCAGCGAGCCGTCTTCCGGCAAGCTGCTGGCCGAGGTCTCGGACGCCAATGCCGCCGATATCGACGCGGCGGTTGCGGCCGCCGCCAAGGCGCTGCCGAAGTGGTCGGCAGCCTCAGGCTATCAGCGTGCCAAGGTGCTTTATGCCATCGGCCGCGCCATGCAGCGGCATCAGCGCCTGTTCGCGGTGCTTGAGACCATCGACAACGGCAAGCCGATCCGCGAAAGCCGCGATATCGACGTGCCGCTGGCGATCCGCCATTTCATCCACCATGCCGGCTGGGCGCAGGCGCTGGACAGGGATTTCCCCGGCCATAGGGGTGTCGGCGTCGTCGGCCAGATCATCCCGTGGAACTTTCCGCTGCTGATGCTGGCCTGGAAGATCGCGCCGGCGCTCGCCGCCGGCTGCACCGTGGTGCTGAAGCCGGCCGAGTTCACGCCGCTGACCGCCATCCTGTTCGCCGAGATTTGCGAGCGTGCCGGCGTGCCGAAGGGCGTCGTCAACATCGTCCAGGGCGGCCCTGAGGCCGGCGTCGCCATCGTCAACCATCCCGGCGTCCAGAAGATCGCCTTTACCGGTTCTTCCGAGGTCGGCAAGATCATCCGCAAAGCCACTGCCGGCTCGGGCAAGAAACTGTCGCTGGAGCTCGGCGGCAAATCGGCTTTCATCGTCTTCGAGGATGCCGATCTCGACAGCGCCGTCGAAGGCCTGGTCGATGGCATCTGGTTCAACCAGGGCCAGGTCTGCTGCGCCGGTTCGCGGCTCCTGGTGCAGGAAGGCATAGCCGACGCCCTGATCGCCAAGGTCAAGACGCGGATGAGCCGGCTGCGCGTCGGCAGCCCGCTCGACAAGAACACCGATATCGGCCCGCTCGTCGATCTGACCCAGCTTGACCGCGTCAAGGGCCTGGTTGCCGAAGGCGCCAGACAGGGCGCTGTCTGCTGGCAGCCGGATGCCGCGCTGCCGTCCTCCGGCTATTACCATCTGCCGACGCTCGCCACAGGTGTTTCGCCGGCTAACATATTGGCGCAAGAAGAGGTGTTCGGCCCTGTTCTGGCGACCATGACCTTCCGCAACACCGAGGAAGCGATCGAGCTCGCCAACAACACGCGCTATGGCCTCGCCGCCTCGGTGTGGAGCGAGAATGTCAACCTTGCCCTGCACGTCGCGCCGCAATTGAAGGCCGGCGTGGTCTGGGTCAACGGCACCAACATGTTCGACGCCGCCTGTGGCTTCGGCGGCTACCGCGAGAGTGGTTTCGGTCGTGAGGGCGGGCGCGAGGGCATGTTCGAATATCTCACGGCAAAATTGCCGCTCGGCCCGGTCATCAAGCCGGCGACGATGTCGGCGCAACCGGTCGAGCAGGCCGATGGCGCGGCAATCGACCGCACGGCAAAGCTGTTCATCGGCGGCAAGCAGGTACGGCCGGACGGCAATTATTCGCTCGCCATCGCCACCGCCAAGGGCAAGCTTGCCGGCGAAGTTGGGCTCGGTAGCCGCAAGGATATCCGCGATGCCGTCTCCGCCGCCCGCGGTGCCAAGGCCTGGCCGGAGGCGACCGCCTATAACAGGTCCCAGGTGCTCTATTATCTGGCCGAGAACCTTTCCGGCCGCGCCGGCGAGTTCGCCGCCCGTCTCACCGAATTGACCGGCGCTACGCCCAAGGCCGCGCGGGAAGAGGTAGAACAATCCATCGAGCGCCTGTTCCTCTATGCCGGTCTGGCTGACAAATTCGAGGGCCGCGTGCACCAACCGCCCGCGCGTGCCGTGACATTGGCGCTGCACGAGCCGGTCGGCGTCGTCGGCATCGTCGCGCCGGATGCCTCGCCGCTGCTCGGCCTGATCTCGCTGATTGCACCCGCACTCGCGATGGGCAACACCGTGGTCGCAGTGCCGTCGGAGCGCTACCCGCTGCTGGCGACCGATCTCTACCAGGTCATCGAATATTCCGACATTCCCTCAGGCGCCATCAACATCGTCACCGGTCGCAGCGCCGAACTCGCCGGCGTGCTGGCCAAGCATGACGATGTCGACGGGCTTTGGGTATTCGCCGATGCCGAGACCTGCGCCAAGGCGGAGGCCGAGTCCATCGGCAACCTCAAGCGCGTCTGGAGCGGCAATGGCCGCGGCATCGATTGGGCATCCGACCAAGCCGCCGGCGACGCCTTCCTGCGCCGCGCCGTCGAGGTCAAGAATGTCTGGGTGCCTTACGGCGATTGATGGCCTGCCGGTACTGTTCAGATCGTGTTCGGGCTTGACGCCCGGACAGATGTTCTTTAACGAGAAAAAACATCTTTATCAGTGAACGGTCAACGGCGCAGGCTGCACGATCACGCGTGACTGGCACATGACGCCTTGGCCAGCCGCAGGTAGACCCGGACTATCCCAGCGGACGAGGAGAACAGCATGGCGGATCTGGCAGGCAAGGTCGTTGTCGTCACGGCAGCGGCGCAAGGGATCGGCAAGGCGAGCGCACTGGCCTTCGCAAAAGCCGGCGCCATCGTCTACGCCACCGACATCAACGAGACGCTGCTGGCGGAACTCGCCAAGACGCCAGGGATCAAGACCCGCAAGCTGGACGTGCTCAACGACGAAGCCGTCAACGCCGCCTTTGCCGAGATCGGTGTCGTCGACGTGCTGTTCAATTGCGCCGGTTTCGTCCATTCGGGCTCGATCCTGGAGATGAAGGACGGCGACCTCGATTTCGCGCTGAACCTCAATGTCCGCGCCATGATCCGCACCAGCCGGGCCGTGCTGCCCGGCATGCTGGAACGCGGCGACGGATCGATCATCAACATGGCCTCGCTGGCCAGTTCCACCAAGGGCGTGCCCAACCGCTTCGTCTATGGCCTGACCAAGGCCGCGGTCATCGGCCTGACCAAGGCGATAGCCGCCGACTATGTCGGCAAGGGCATACGCTGCAACGCCATCTGCCCCGGCACGGTCGAGAGCCCGTCGCTGCAGGACCGCATGCACGCGCAAGGCGACTATGATGCCGCCCGCGCCGCCTTCATCGCCCGCCAGCCGATGGGCCGGCTCGGCACGCCGGAGGAAATCGCCGATCTGGCCGTCTACCTGGCCGGCGCCACGTACACGTCCGGGCAGGCCTACAATATCGACGGCGGCTGGTCGATCTGACTGCGGAAATCTTGCGTGGGCCGGACGATCTGGCCCGTTGCCGGCGTTTAACAGGGGATCGAACAGTCTGAAAATCCCGCGCGCCGGCTATCTTGTATGGCGATCGCGCTTGTCCGTAGTCAGGTCGATGGGTACGGTCCGCCGGTTCCTTGAAGGAGCAATCGCCTTGGCGGAAAGTTTGCAAAAGGCCACGAGGCCGCAATCAGGAGAAGGATTTAGATGAAACTGCTGCGCTATGGCGAGGTGGGAAGCGAACGTCCCGGCCTGCTCGATGCGGATGGAACGATCCGTGATCTCTCCGCTCACGTCACCGATATCGGCGGCAAGGCACTCGATCCGGCATCGCTGGCAGCACTCGCCAAGCTAGATCCGAAGTCGCTGCCGGCGGTTTCCGGCAGCCCGCGCCTCGGCGCCTGCGTTGCCGGCACGGGCAAGTTCATCTGTATCGGCCTGAACTATTCCGACCACGCCGCCGAGACCGGCGCCACCGTGCCGCCGGAGCCGATCATCTTCATGAAGGCGAGCTCGGCCATTGTCGGGCCGGATGACGACGTGCTGATCCCTCGCGGCTCGGAGAAGACCGACTGGGAAGTCGAGCTGGCCGTGATCATCGGCAAAACCGCCAAATATGTCAGCGAGGCCGATGCGCTCGACTATGTCGCCGGTTATAGCGTTGCCCACGACGTCTCCGAACGCGCCTTCCAGGCCGAGCGGCAGGGCCAGTGGACCAAGGGCAAGAGCTGCGACACATTCGGCCCGACCGGCCCATGGCTGGTGACCAAAGACGAAGTGGCCGACCCGCAGAACCTCAAAATGTGGCTGACCGTCAACGGCAAGACGATGCAGAACGGCTCGACCAAGACCATGGTCTATGGCGTCAAGTATCTGGTGTCCTATCTCAGCCAGTTCATGTCGCTGCATCCCGGCGACATCATCTCCACCGGCACGCCGCCCGGCGTCGGGCTGGGCATGAAGCCGCCGGTGTTCTTGAAGGCCGGCGATGTGGTGGAGCTGGGCATTGAAGGCCTGGGGCAACAGAAGCAGACGTTCAAGGCGGACGTTTAGGCAGTACATTTCGGGGTCAGCGCTGCCCCCTCATCCGGCCGCTTCGCGGCCACCTTCTCCCCGCTGGGGAGAAGAGACTGGCGTCGGCGCTGACAATCTCCTCTCCCCTCGGGGAGAGGTCAGCCGAGCGAAGCGGAGGCTGGGTGAGGGGGCTGCGCCGGCGTATCTACTTCAGCACCTTCCCATCCGCACCAAACCGATACGTCTTCGCCGGATCCGGCGTCGCATACAGCGTGGCACCCGGCTCGGCATCGTAAACACCAAAAATCCGCACGGTGATCAGCCCGGCCTTCTCGCAGTCGAGATAGAGGTTGGTGTCGGCGCCGAGATGCTCGGCGTGCACCACCGTTCCCTTCCAGGAGCCGGATTTCGGATCGACGGTCAGATGTTCCGGCCGCACGCCGATTGTCTTGGCGGTTTCGCCGAGACGGGCGCCGTCGACGAAATTCATCTTCGGTGAGCCGATGAAGCCGGCGACGAACTCATTTGCCGGCGAATTGTAGAGCTCCATCGGGCCACCGATCTGCTCGATTTTCCCTGCGTTGAGCACCACGATTTTGTCGGCCAGGGTCATCGCCTCGACCTGGTCGTGGGTGACGTAGATCATCGTCGCCTTCAGCCGGCGGTGCAATTGCGCGATCTCGAGCCGCGTGTTGACACGCAGCGCGGCATCGAGGTTCGACAGCGGCTCGTCGAACAGAAACAGCTTCGGCTCGCGCACCACGGCGCGGCCGATGGCGACGCGCTGACGCTGGCCGCCGGAGAGTTCGGCCGGCCGCCTTTCGAGATAGGGCTCCAGCGACAGCATCGACGAGGCGATGCCGATGCGGCGCTCGATCTCGGCCGCCGGCGTGCCGGCCTGCTTGAGGCCGAGGCCCATATTGTTCTTCACCGTCAGATGCGGATAGAGCGCATAGGTCTGGAACACCATGGCGATGCCGCGCTTGGCCGGCGGCGTGGCCGAGACGTCCGCGCCGTCGATGACGACGCGGCCCGAAGTCGAGTCCTCCAGTCCGGCGATGACCCTGAGCAGGGTCGACTTGCCGCAGCCGGACGGCCCGACGAAAACGACGAACTCGCCGTCGTTCACTTCGAGGTTGATGCCCTTCAGCACCTCGACCGGCCCAAAGGCCTTCTTCACATTCTCGATGTTCAGCGAGCCCACGGCTTCGTCCCTGTTCTAGAGTTTGACGGCGGCGCCGCTGCGCACGCTCTCGTCGGCTGCAAGGCAGACGGCGAGCGATTTGACCGCGTCGTCCATGTGTTTGGCGAGGTCCAGATCCTCACGGATTGCCTTCAGCACGAAGGCCTGTTCGAGGTCGCAGAGGTCCTGATGGCCGGGTTCGCCTGCCATCGACAGCATTTCGTCGGCCTTGAGAAACTTGCCGTCCGCGTCGGTCGCCGCATTGTGCAGGCGGATGGTCGAGGTCTTGGTGTGGGTGTCGATGTCATCGGACTTCACACCTTCCTTCATGACGATCGACACGCAGCCATTGGGCGAGATGACGTCCTTCACGAAGAAGGCGGTTTCCGAAATCATCGGCCCCCAGCCGGCCTCATACCAGCCGACCGAACCGTCATCGAACAGCACCTGCAAGTGGCCGTAATTGTACATCGAGGGCGCGACCTCGTCGGTCAGCCGCACGCCCATGCCGCGCACTTCCACGGGCTTCGCATCGGTGATCTGCAGCATGACGTCGAGATAGTGCACGCCGCAATCGACGATCGGCGAGGTCGTCTGCATCAACTGCTTGTGCGTCTCCCAGGTATGGCCCGAGGATTGCTGGTTGAGGTTCATGCGGAAGACGTAGGGGCCGCCGAGCTTGCGCGCTTCGGCGATCAACCGGATCCAGGACGGGTGATGGCGCAGGATGTAGCCGATCACCAGCTTCCTGCCGTTGGCCTTGGCCGCCGCGACGACGCGCCTGGCATCGGCCACCGTCGTTGCCAGCGGCTTTTCGACGAAGACGTGGCAACCGGCCTCGAACGCCTTCACCGCATAGTCGGCATGGCTGTCGGAATAGGTGGCGATGCAGGCGACATCGGGCTTTTCGTCACGCAATGCCCCGTCGAAGGAGCGCCTGATGCCGTAACCCGACAGCCCGTCCGGCAGCGGCACGTCGGAGCGATTGATCAGCGCCGCGATCTGGAAACCTGGATTGGTATGGTAGGCCAGCGCATGGCTGCGGCCCATATTGCCGAGGCCGGCGACGACGACACGCAGGGGTTGGGCCATTTCAATTCGCCTTTTCTTGACTGCGGGCTGCGAGAGCCACCATCACCTGTGGCTCACATTCATCTGCGACCCGCAGGGCTGCTTCTTCGCTGTCACACCGGGACAAAAGTCGAAAGCCATAGGCATCAACTCCGTCCTTGATCAGTGAAAGCCTCTGATCATCAGGCAAGGGATGCTCAAGGTTGAGCGCCTGCTCGAACGCTTTCGACTGCTCGTCTTCCATCTGGGAATTGACGCGCCAACGAATGTGACAATTGTATTCCTTCGGCCGGCGCTCCGGCCCAAGCCGTGCAAACCAGACAGCAGCGTTGATATAGAATTGCGGACCCCAGGAAGACTTCTGAAGGTTCAGCACACAGATCGTCTCCGGCCACTCTCGGTAGAAATTTTTGGCGCGAACGCCCCGGAATCCATAGTGGCTCGCTGTCTCGACGAGGGCCTGTACGATAGCTTCTTCCCCGCCGCTCACTTCACCGCTCCGGAAGTAATGCCGCGGATCAGCTGCCGCGAGAAGATGACGTAGAGGATCAGCACCGGCATGATCGCCAGCGACAGCGCCGCCAGGATAGCGTTCCAGTTGGTGACGAACTGGCCGAGGAAGAGCTGCGCGCCGAGCGTCACCGTCTTGGTTTCTTCCGACGGCGCCAGGATCAGCGGGAACCACAGGTCATTCCAGATCGGGATCATGGTGAAGACGGCGACGGTTGCCATCGACGGCCTGACCAGCGGCAGCACCAGGCGGAAGAAGATGGTGTATTCGGACAGGCCGTCGATGCGGCCGGCATTCTTCAGATCGTCGGACACCTGCTTCATGAATTCCGACAGGATGAAGACGGCAAGCGGCAGGCCTTGCGCGGTGTAGACCAGGATCAGCGCCGTCAGCGTGTTGACCAGCCCGCTCGCCACCATCAATTGCAGGATGGCGACGGTGCCCAGCCGGATCGGGATCATGATGCCGAGCGCCAGATAGAGGCCCATCAGCGAGTTGCCGCGGAAGCGGTATTCCGACAGCGCGAACGCCGCCATGGCGCCGAACAGGAGCACGAGGAACAGCGAGGCGACGGTGACGACGAGGCTGTTCTGGAAATAGTGGATGAAGTCGCCCTGGCCGATGACGGTGGTGTAGCCGATCAGGTCGAAGGTTTTGGGCGTCGGCGGCGTCAGCGGCGCGCCGAAGATGCCGGCGCGGGACTTGAACGAGTTCATGATCACCAGGATCACCGGAAACAGCGCGATCACCGTGTAGGTCAACAGGATCGCATGGGCGCCGATGGTGCGGGGCACGGAACGGGTGGCGGTGCTCATCTCTCGGCCCTCAGAACTGGTAGCGACGCAGGCGCGTCTGGACGAGGAAGAGATAGACGCAGACACCGCCGAGGATGATCAGGAACATCATCGTGGCGATCGCTGCGCCCATATTGGGGTCGCCGACCTGCAGCTGGAAGCCGAAGAAGGCGCGGTAGAGGAAGGTACCGAGAATGTCGGTCGAATAGTTCGGCCCGGCGAGCGCGCCTTGCGCGGTGTAGATCAGGTCGAAGGCGTTGAAATTGCCGACGAAGGTGAGGATCGAGATGATGCCGATCGACGGCAGGATCAGCGGCAGCTTGATCTTCCAGAACTGCGCCAGGCCGGTGATGCCATCGCATTCGGCGGCCTCGATCACCTCTTCGGGGATCGACAGCAGGGCAGCGTAGATCAGCATCATCGGGATGCCGACGAACTGCCACACCGAAATCAGGCTGAGTGCGGTGAGCGCATATTGCTCCTTGCCGAGCCATGGCGTGAACAGGCTTTTCAGGCCGACGAGATCCATCAGATGCGGCGCCACGCCCCACAACGGGGACAGGATCAGCTTCCAGGCGAAACCAACGATGACGAAGGACAGGATGGTCGGCACGAAGATCGCCGTGCGGTAGAAGGCCGCGAACCTCAGCCTCGGGCTGGACAGCAAAGCCGCCAGCATGACGCCGATCGGGTTCTGCACCAGCATGTGGATGATAAAGAACCAGGTGTTGTTCCTCAGCGCGTTCCAGAAACCCACCGACCAGTTGGGATCGCCGAACAGCATGCGGAAGTTTTCCAGCCCGACGAAGACCTGGTGCTGCTCGATGTTGCGGAACAGCGAGAGCTGCAGCGTGCCGGCGAGCGGCAGGATCATGATTGCCGTGTAGACAAGCACCGCCGGCGCCAGGAAGACGCCTATATGCCAGCGGAACGGTCTTTTCGGTCTGATATCTGCGGCCATGAGTTCGGTCCCCGCCGTCTCTCGGTTCCAAAGGGTATCGATCTAGATGATGCCTCGATGCACGGCCCGACCATTCCTGCCGATGCGGCAGGAACAAAGGCCTGCGACTGATCAGCTAGCCTTCCCCGAAGAGAGGGTAAGGCCGGGAGGCGGTGCCGACAATCGCAATCTGAATAGGCGCACTTTGAATGAGGTAGTCCGGAACCGGCCAGGCGTGCGCCGGCCGGTTCCATTACCTGAGCTCTTACTTGGCCGGATGGTACCAGCTGTCGAGGCCGGTCTGCAGCTTCTTGGCCGCCGCTTCCGGCGTATCGGTGCCGTTGATGACGTTGGCCGATTCAACCCAGGTCTCGTTCTCGAGGTTCGGCGTGCCGCGCGACAGGATCTGGTAGGTCGAGCGGATCGTCGACTTGCACTTGCCGCGCCAGGAGACGAATTCCTGCGCCAGCGGGTCTTCCATCTTCACCGGCGAGGAGTTCAGGCTGAAGAAGCCCGGCAGTGCGTTGGCGTAGATGGTGGCGAAATCCGGCGAGGCGACCCAGGACAGGAAGGTCTTGGCCGCATCGGCGTTCTTCGAAGCCGCATTCAGGCCCATGCCGATATCGGTATGGTCGGAGATGTAGCAGGTGTCGCCGGCCTTCTCGACCGGCGGCGGGAAGGCGCCCATCTTGAACTGCGCCTGGGTGTTGAACAGGCCGATCTCCCACGAGCCGGCCGGGTAGATGGCGGCGCGGCCGAGCGTAAACAGGTTCTGGCTGTCCGGATAGGTCTGCGCCTCGAAGCCATCGCCGAGATAAGGCTTCCACTTGGCCAGTTCCTCATACGGCGCGACCCAGTCCTTGTCGGTCAGCTTCTGATCGCCCTTGATCAGTGCTGCGCGGCCATCTTCGCCCTTCCAGTAGTTGGGGCCGATGTTCTGGTAGCCCATGGTCGCGGCTTCCCAGAGATCCTTGGTGCCCATCGCCATCGGGATGTAGGTGCCGTCGGCCTTGATCTTGTCGAGCGCGGCGAAGAACTCGTCGCGGGTCTCCGGCACCTTGATGCCGAGCTTGTCAAAGGCGTCCTTGTTGTAGATGAAGCCGTGGATGACCGAAGCCATCGGCACGCAGAAGCTCGCCTTGCCGTCGTCGGTCTGCCAGGCGGACTTGGCCACCGGCGAAAAGTTCTCCATGCCGGGCAGCGCCGAGAGATCGGCAAGGTTGCCCTTCTTGAACAGCTCAAGCGACTTGTCGAACGGGCGGCAGGTGATCAGGTCGCCCGCCGAGCCGGCGGCGAGCTTGGCGCCGAGCGCGGCGTCATATTCGGTCGGAGCCGACGGTGCGAACACGACCTTGATGCCCGGGTTCTTGGCTTCGAAAGCCGGGATCAGCTTGTCCTTCCAGATGGCAAGGTCGTCGCCGCGCCAGCTTTCGATGTTGAGCGTTACGTCGTCGGCGTGAGCCAACCCGGCCGAGCCGAGAATGCTGGTGCCCAAAAGCAGTGCCGTCAGTAGTTTCGTTGTCATGCTCAGTCTCCCTGTTGACCTTTTTCAGGTTCGGTTTTGATGAGAACAGAGGCTTTTGAGCCCTTGCTCCCCTCTATAGCGGAAAGGGCCGGCCGCAACTTCTGGCCGGCCTCTTCCAGTATCTTCTGCGCCGCGTCAGTGCTGTCGGCGCCGGCGGCGAGCAGAATGGCGGTCTTGACCGCGCCGCCGCTCTTTTCGAGCAGGCGGGCCGCTTCGTCCGTGCCGCGCCCGCTGACGGCGGCGACGATGCGCGCCGCGCGGTCGCGCAGCTTGATGTTGTCGGCCATGAGATTGACCATGTAGCCGTCATGCACATGGCCGAGATGGATGGCGGTCAGCGTCGACAGCATGTTGAGCGCGATCTTCTGGGCAGTGCCGGCGCCCATGCGGGTGGAGCCGGCGATCAGTTCCGGCGGCGTTTCGAGCAGGATGGCGGTTTGTGCCTGGCGCAGCAGCGCAGAGTCCCTGTTGTTGGCGATGCCGATGGTGGCAGCGCCGCGGCGGGCAGCCTCCTGGATGGCCCGCACGGCATAGGGCGTCGTGCCGCTGGCGGAAATGGCGATCAGGCAGTCGCCCTTGCCGAGGCTGGCCTCGGCGACCGCTGCCGCGGCTTCCTCGGTATCGTCTTCCGGCCCGCCGGCCAGCGTGCGGAAAGCGTCGTCGCCGCCGGCGATCAGGATGGCGATGCGGTCGCGGTGAATGCCGAAGGTGCCCGGCAGCTCCAGCGCATCGGCCAGTGCCATAAGGCCTGAGCTGCCGGCCGCGGCGTAGGCAAGCTTGCCCCCGCTCTTCAGCCTGCCGGCGATGATCTCGGCGGCCCTGGCGATGGATGGAATGGCATGGCGCACCACCTTGGCGGCTTCGATCTGCGCATCGGCCAAATAGGAAAGGATGGCGTCCGGAGGCTGGATATCCAGCCCCTCGGCATTTTTGTGAAGCGCTTCGGTGCGCGTTTCGGCCATCCCGGTTCCTCCAATACCAGAACAATACCAAAAAAATACCACTTGTCCACACGCATTAACGAATTCGCGGGCTGGAAATCGCTGAGCGGCCGAAATACGCAGATTTTTCAATAAAATACGGCTTAAACTTTTTGAAACGGAAATTAACTCTTGGCTATTGGTATTTTATTGGTATTATCCGCCCGGAGGAGAAATCAACGTGAATTTCGTGCTCGGAATCGATGGCGGCGGCACCAGCTGCAGGGCCGCCCTGGCAACGGCGGACGGCACGGTGATCGGCCGCGCCAAAAGCGGCGCCGCCAACATCCGCACCGACCTGACCGGCGCTCGCTCGAACATCGTCGAGGCCGCCAGGCAGGCGTTCCTCGTCGCCGGGCAGGATCCGGAACTGATCCCGCGAACGCCCGCAATTCTCGGCCTTGCCGGCGCCAATGTCGGCACCTACCGGCAGCAGCTTGAGGCGATCCTGCCATTCAGCATCAGCCGCGTCGAGACCGACGCCGAAATCGCGCTGGAAGGCGCTGTCGGCGCCGGTGACGGCGCCATGGCGATCCTCGGCACCGGCACCGCCTATATGGCGCGCAGACAAGGCAAATCGCGCGCCATCGGCGGCTGGGGCTTCCAGGTTGGCGACCAGGGCAGCGGCGCCCGTATCGGCCGCGACCTGCTCGAACAGACACTGCTTGCCTATGACGGCGTCCGCGCGGGCTCGCCGCTGACGCAGAGCATGCTGGCCGTCTTCCGCAACAACCCGGAGGATGTCGTCGAATTCACCACCAATGCCAAGCCCGGCGATTTCGGCGGCTTCGCACCCAAGGTGTTCGAACACGCCGAGAAGGGCGACAGCGTCGCCAACTGGATCCTCGACAGGGTGGTTGCCGATGTCGAAGCCTCGCTCGGCGCGCTCGATCTCGCCGACGACGCGCCGCTGTGCCTGCTCGGCGGGCTGGCGCCGCTCTACGCGCCGCGCCTGTCTGCCCGCTACCGGGCGCTGCTGAAGCCGCCGCTCGACGACGCGCTGGGCGGCGCGGTGCAGATGGCGGTTCGCCTTTTCGCCGGACACGCGGAGGCAACTCGATGAGCGAGGCCGCCGACCAGATCTTCGCCACGCTGAAACATCAGGCGCAAAGCGGCGCGCCGCTTTATCTGCAGTTGCGCAAGAGCATCGAGGACGCGGTCAATCGCGGCCTGATCGGGCCGGGCGACGCGCTGCCCTCCGAGCGCGACATCGCCACCAAGGCCGATATTTCGCGGGTCACCGTGCGCAAGGCGGTGCAGGACCTGGTCAAGGGCGGCATCCTGGTGCAGCGCCACGGCTCCGGCACCTTCGTGGCGCCGCGCATGGAGCGTGTCGAACAGTCGCTGTCGCGGCTGACCTCGTTTACCGAGGACATGGCGCGGCGCGGCATGGTGGTGCGTTCGGCATGGCTCGACCGCGGCCTTTACGCACCTTCGCCCGACGAAATGATGGTGCTCGGCCTGTCGTCGGACGAACTGGTGGCGCGCGTGGCGCGCCTGCGCATTGCCAACGACACGCCGCTGGCGATCGAGCGGGCCTCGCTGTCGGCCAGCGTGTTGCCCGACCCGGCCGACATAGGCTCCTCGCTCTATGCCGCGCTGGAATTGACCGGCAATCGGCCGGTGCGGGCGGTGCAGCGCATTTCCGCCGCCAATCTCGGCGACAGCGACGCGCGCCTGCTCGAAGTGCCGCCAGGCATTGCCGGCCTGCACATCGAACGTATTTCCTATCTGGCGAGCGGCAAGGTGATCGAATTCACCCGCTCTATCTACCGGGGCGACGCCTATGATTTCGTCGCCGAACTGCGGCTGACAGGGCCGAGCGAAGAGGGCCGACCATGAGCACGACAGAGCCGACCATGTCGACAGAGATGACCCATATGCGGCGCGAGATCGAGGAGGTCCCGCAGGCCGTCGCCCGCCTGCTCGACGGCTCCGGCGCCGTGCTGACCGAAGCCGGGCGCGGCATCCGGGAACGCGACCCGCAGTTCGTCGTCACCGTGGCGCGCGGCTCGTCCGACCATGCCGCCACCTTCATGAAATACGCCGTCGAGCTGACCGCGGGCCTGGCCGTCGCATCGGTCGGGCCGTCGATCGCCTCGATCTATGGCCGCAAGCTCAGGCTCGCCGGCTCGGCCTGCCTGGCGATCTCGCAGTCGGGCAAGAGCCCCGACATCGTCGCCATGGCCGAAACCGCGCGGGCGGGAGGCGCGCTGACCGTCGCCATCACCAACACCGCCGATTCGCCGCTGGCGCGTGCCTCGGACTATGCGATCGACATCCTGGCCGGCCCCGAGCGCAGCGTCGCGGCCACCAAGACCTTCATCAATTCGGCCGTCGCCGGCCTCGCTCTGATGGCGCATGCCACCGGCGACGATGCGCTGCTGGCGGCGCTTGCCCGCCTGCCGGAGCATTTCGGCAAGGCGATCGCCTGCGACTGGATGAGCGTGCTCTCTGAGACGATCGAGAAGCAGAAGTCGTTGTTCATCCTCGGCCGCGGACCGTCGGCGGCGATGGCCAATGAGGCTGCGCTGAAATTCAAGGAGACCTGCGGCATGCATGCGGAAGCCTACAGCGCCGCCGAGGTCATGCATGGCCCGCTGGCGCTGGTCGGCCCTGATTTTCCGGTGCTGGCGCTGGCCGCGCGCGACGCGTCCGAACCGTCGATTGCCGAGGCCGCCGACAGCCTGGCGGCCAAGGGCGCGCCGGTGTTCGTCACCTCGGCACTTGCCCAACGCGCCGTGCGCCTGCCGCATGTCGCCACAGGCCATCCGCTGACCGATCCGCTGACGCTGATCGTCTCCTTCTACATGTTCGTCGAGGCGTTTGCCCGCCATCGCGGTCTCGACCCGGACACGCCGCGCAATCTTCGCAAGGTGACGGAGACCGTATGAGCAATCGCTTTGCCCTGACTGGCGCCCGGATTTTCGACGGCGACGATTGGCATGAAGGCCACGCGCTGGTCGTGCGCGACGGTCTCGTCGAGGCCATTTTGCCCACGGGCGCCGTCCCCTCGGACATCGCCCTCGTCGATGCCGGTGACGGCCTGCTGGTGCCGGGCTTCGTGGACCTGCAGGTCAATGGCGGCGGCGGCGTCATGCTCAACGACCATCCCGATGTCGCTTCCATCGAGACCATCTGCCGCGCGCACGCGCCCTTCGGCACGACGGCGCTGCTGCCGACGCTGATCACCGACACGCCTGCAATCACGGCTGCCGCTGTCGCCGCCGGCGAGGCGGCGGCGCGCCAGAAGGTGCCTGGGTTTCTCGGGCTGCATCTCGAAGGCCCGCATTTGTCGGTCGCCCGCAAGGGCGCGCATGATCCGGCGCTGATCCGGCCGATGACGGATGCCGACCAGGCGATGCTGATCGCGGCTCGGCAAAAGCTGCCGGTGCTGCTGACCACCATCGCGCCCGAATCCGTCGAGCCGGCTCGCGTCGCGGCGCTGACTAAGGCCGGCGTCATCGTCAGCCTTGGCCATTCCGACACCGGCTACGCCACCGCCAGCGCCTTTGCCGCGGCGGGTGCCTCGATGGTTACCCACCTGTTCAATGCGATGAGCCAGATCGGCAATCGCGAGCCTGGCCTGGCTGGCGCCGCCATCGACATCGGCACCTTGTCGGCCGGTCTCATCGCCGACGGCATCCATGTCGATCCGGCCACCATCAAGATCGCACTGCGCGCCAAGCAGGGGCCGGCCAGGATTGTTCTGGTCACCGACGCCATGGCGACAATCGGCACCGACATGACGTCGTTCACGCTCAACGGCCGTACCATCTATCGCAGGCATGGCAGCCTGCGGCTCGGCGACGGAACGCTGGCGGGCGCCGATCTCGACATGATCTCGGCCATTCGTTTCACCCACCGCGTCATCGGGGTCGAGCTTTCCGAGGCCTTGCGCATGGCTTCGCTCTATCCGGCGCAAGCAATCGGCCAGTCGCACCGGCTTGGCCGATTCGCCAACGGCACGGCTGCGGATATTGTCGCGCTGTCGGACGATCTCGACCCGAAGGGCGTCTGGATCGGCGGCGAAAAGGTTTTTGGAGCCGGCTACGGCACTGCGCATTGATATCGGCTGTCGTCGTGAAACCTTTTGATTTTGAGGTCGTTGTCGGAGCGTATGTCCGAGGCGAAACCCAAATTGAAACAGGCCGACGGCATCAAACCGCGCGGTGCCTTGAAGCCGCGACAGCAAGCGCCGCGTGACCACAGGCCGCGCCACGAGGATCTGCGCGAAAAAAAACCGCCGACTGCCGAAGCTGCCCCCGAGGTCGACGGCCAGCCGGGACCGCCACCGGAGGCTGTCGAGCCGGATCCGCAACTGACGCCCGAAGAAGCCGAGCAGGCGCGCCGGAAATACCTGCTGCGGCGTTTCTGGATCAGCGGGCGCGGCTACTGGGCCAGGCGGGGCGATGGGCTTGCCTGGCCGCTCACGATCGGGCTGTTGATCCTGATCTGCGTCAATGTCGGCTTTCAGTACGGGATCAACGTCTGGAACCGCTCCTTCTTCGACGCCATCGAGCAACGCAACGTCCACACCGTCTATGTGCTTAGCGCCATATTCCTGCCGCTCGTCGCTGGAAGCGCGGGCCTTGTGGTCGCGCAGGTCTATCTGCGCATGACGATCCAGCGCCGCTGGCGTTCCTGGCTGACCACCGCCGTCATCGCACGCTGGCTTGCCAATGGCCGCTACTACCAGTTGAACCTCGTCGCCGGCGACCACTCGAACCCCGAAGCCCGCCTCACGGAGGATCTGCGGATCGCCACCGAGTCACCGGTCGATTTCATCTCCGGCGTCCTCAATGCGTTCCTGTCGGCCTCGACCTTCATCGTGGTGCTGTGGACGATCGGCGGCGCGCTCACTTTGCCGATCGGTGGCGAAAACCTGACCATTCCCGGCTTCCTCGTCATCACCGCGGTCATCTATGCCGCCATCACCTCCACGTCGATGGTGGTCATCGGCCGGCATTTCGTCCGCCTCTCCGAGCAGAAGAACCAGGCGGAAGCCGAATTCCGCTACACGCTGACGCGGGTACGCGAAAACGGCGAGAGCATCGCATTGCTCGGCGGCGAGGAGGAGGAGCGCAGCGGCATCGACAGGAATTTCGGTCATGTGCTCAGGCAATGGGCGCTGCTGACGGGCCAGCACATGCGCACGGCGCTGGTGTCGCAGGGATCGAGCCTGTTTGCGCCGGTCGTGCCGGTCCTGCTTTGCGCGCCGAAATTCCTCGAAGGCTCGATGTCGCTCGGACAGGTGATGCAGGCTGCCTCCGCCTTCGCCATCGTGCAGGGCGCGTTCGGATGGCTGGTCGACAACTACCCGCGTCTTGCCGACTGGAACGCCTCGGCGCGGCGCATCGCCTCGCTGATGATGTCGCTCGACGGGCTCGAGCGTGCGGAGCAGAGCGACGCGCTCGGACGCATCCAGCACGGCGAAACCGAAGACGGTGCGATGCTCAGCCTCGACGATCTCTCCGTCACGCTCGACGACGGCACCTCCGTGGTCAAGGAAACCGAGGTTGCGATCGAACCGGGCGAGCGTGTGCTGGTGGCTGGCGAATCCGGCTCCGGCAAGTCGACGCTGGTGCGGGCCGTTGCCGGCCTGTGGCCGTGGGGCGGCGGCAGCGTCAATTTTCATGCCGACAGGCGACTGTTCATGCTGCCGCAACGTCCCTACATCCCCTCGGGCACGCTTCGCCGCGCGGTCGCCTATCCCGCGGCCGCGGACAAGTGGACGATCAAACAGATCAAGGCCGCCCTGGACAAGGTCGGCTTGGCCTATCTTGCCGAAAGGATCAAGGAAGAAGCGCCATGGGACCAGACGCTGTCGGGCGGCGAAAAGCAGCGTCTCGCTTTCGCGCGCCTGCTGCTGCACCGCCCCGATATCGTCGTGCTGGATGAAGCAACCTCGGCGCTCGACGAGAAGAGCCAGGACGCCATGATGGCGACGGTGATCCGCGAATTGCCCGATGTCACCATCATCAGCGTGGCGCACCGTGCCGAGCTGGAAGCCTTCCACAGCCGCAAGATCACCCTCGAACGGCGCGAGGGCGGCGCCAAGCTTGTCAGCGACATCAACCTCGTGCCGCGCAAGCGCAACCTGCTGAAGCGCGCCTTGTGGGGCTCCGGCAGTCGGGTCGAAAGGGCGCGCAAGGAGTAAGGCGCCGCTGCCCCGGGCTCCGCGCAACTATGATGCGTATATGTCCTTGTAGGTGTCGCGCAGCAGGTTCTTCTGTACCTTGCCCATGGTGTTGCGCGGCAGTTCATCGACGAAGATCACGCGCTTCGGATGCTTGTATTTCGCCACCCGTCCGGCGATAGCGCCGAGAATTTCGGCACCGGTGATCCGCGATGACGGCGCCCGCACGACGACGGCGGTGACGCCTTCGCCGAAATCCGGATGGGCAACGCCGATGACGGCGCTTTCGCTAACCCCGTCGAGCGCATCGATCTCGCTTTCGAGCTCCTTCGGGTAGATGTTGTAACCGCCCGATATGATCAGGTCCTTGCCGCGGCCGATGATGTGGACATAACCGTCGGCGTCGGTCATGCCGAGATCGCCGGTGATGAAAAAACCGTCGGCGCGGAATTCCGCCTTGGTCTTCTCCGGCATGCGCCAATAGCCGCCGAAAACATTTGGGCCCTTCACCTCGATCATGCCGACCTCGCCCTGCGCAAGCGCTGCGCCGCTGTCTAGATCGGCGATGCGAAGCGTGACGCCGGGCAAGGGGAAACCGACGGTGCCGGCGCGCCGCTCGCCCTCATAGGGGTTCGAGGTGTTCATGTTGGTCTCGGTCATGCCGTAGCGTTCGAGGATCGCGTGGCCGGCGCGCTCGCGCCAGGCCTTGTGCGTCTCGGCCAGCAGCGGCGCCGACCCGGAAATGAACACACGGATGTTTTTCGCCGCCTCATGGTCCAGCCCCTCATGCTGCAGCAGGCGCACGTAGAAGGTCGGCACCCCCATCAGGGCCGTGGCACGCGGCAGCAGCGAGACGATGCGGGCCGGATCGAACTTCTGCTCGAACAGCATCGAGGCGCCGGCCATCAGGACGACGTTGGTGGCGACGAACAGGCCGTGCGTGTGGAAGATCGGCAATGCGTGGATCAGCACGTCGTCTCCGGTGAAACGCCAGTGCTCGACCAGCACGCGCGCGTTCGAAGCAAGGTTCTCGTGGCTGAGCATGGCGCCTTTCGAACGACCGGTGGTTCCCGACGTGTAGAGGATTGCCGCGAGGTCATCCGGCCCGCGCGCCACGTCATGAAAATCCGTCGGCAGCCGCGAGGCCTGGTCGGTCAGCGATCCCCGGCCATCGCGGCCGAGCGTGACGGTGACGGCGCCCGTCTTTTCCGCCAGCGCGCCGATGTCGACCGCTCTTGCCGGATCGCAGACGACCAGGCGTGGTTCCGCGTCGCCGAAGAAATACTCCAGCTCAGCCAGCGTGTAGGCGGTGTTGAGCGGCAGGAAGACGGCGCCGGCGCGCAGGCAGGCGAGATAGAGCATGACCGCTTCCGGGCTCTTCTCGACCTGCACGGCAACGCGGTCACCGGGTTCGACATCCAGTTGCAGGAGCGCATGCGCAAGCTGCGCCGAGCGGGCCAGCATATCGCCATAGGTGATCGAGCGGCCATCATCGGTTTCCATCAGCAAGCGCGCTGGCGCCGGCATCCGGAACCGGAACGCATCGAACAGATGATTGCTCATGAAGACTTCCCTGGGGTGCTGCGGCGCTGAGCATGCGCCTGTCGCGGCATGCCTCGGCGGCGAGAGTTCGCGGTTCTTGGCCGCGCCGTCAAGCCCGCCGACAGCGGTCGCCGACGCAGGTTGCGTGCAAGAAACGAGCACAAGAGACCCGCCAGGAAACGACTTCTATCGCCGAGCGCGTTTGCCGGCGATTTCTTTCGTTTCCTCGTCCTGCTCGAAGCGCTTCATGCACATGGCCGCAGTCAAGCGGTAGTGGTTGAGCAGGGCCTCGACGGCACCGTCGGCATTGCCGTCCAGGGCATATTCGGCGATCAGACGATGCTCGCCGAAATCGTCGCGCTGGACGCCTTCGCCATCATTGGCCATTTGCCGGTAGCGATAGGCGTGATCGGAGAGCTGGTCGCAAAACCCCACCAGCCATTGCGACCGGCAGGCCGAAATCAGCACCCTGTGGAAGATGCGATGCAGCCTCTCCCAATCGGGATTGAGCGAGAAGAGATTCTGCGGTGCCAGACGTGACGCGCGTCCCAGGCGATGCAGCGCCAGCACGAGCTGTTCTTCCCATTCGGCGGTGCGGTGGGCGATGGATTCGCGAAGCGCTCGCTCCTCGAGCCAGCAGCGGGTGCGCGTCAGCTCCTCGAGTTCCGAGGCGCTGACCGGCATGATGAAGAAGCCGCGCTGGTCGTGCCGGCCGAGAAGTCCTTCCGAGGCGAGGCGATTGAGGGCTTCGCGGACAGGCGAGGCGCCGGCCCCATATTTGGAGACCACCCACTCGACCCGCAGCTTGCTCTCGGCTTCAAGGACACCGCCGAGAAGATCGTCCCGCAATTGCTGATAGACCGTAGTGGCAAGCGTGCTCTTCGGTCCGGCAGCGTCGTCGTTCAGATTGGCAGCTCCGTATGTCAAAGCGACTCCTTGTCCCCCCAGGACTTGTCCCGGGCGATTCGAGTCCGAAAGCATTCGCCTTCTCGTACTTGTACCATACAGCGCGAAGATTCGCCTGCTCAAGCAGAAGATCACGTTATTGTACTTTAGCACAAAGGAATGTGCGGCATTTGGGATTCAATGCTGTAATTCCGCGCTTTTTCACAACCTGCGGGCACTTAACATGTTTTGTATGCACGCAGGAGAATCTGTTCTTTTTGTTCTTTTGTATTCGCGCGAGATCAACTGTCTGCTTTGGGCATAGACGACGGACCTGAAAACCGAATCAGGCAATCGCTCACATCCGATGCCGTTGCCCCAAAAGCTTCACAAACCCGCCCGGCACCAGAACCTTAGCCGGCATGCAGGACCGACGCGGGAACACTGCTGGTCAACCGGCTGTCTTATCGGCTGCCGTCCTGATCGCCTGGATGTTCTGCCGATAAGCCTCGACGCTGCCGCCTTTGAAGATGGCGGCGCCCGCCACCAGCACGTCGGCGCCGGCAGCGGTGACCAGCGGCGCGGTTTCGGCTGAAACACCGCCGTCGATCTCGATTCGGATCGGCCGGCCTCCGATGAGGGCCTTGACCCGCTTCACCTTGTCGACGATCGCTGGGATGAAGGCCTGGCCGCCGAAGCCCGGATTGACGGTCATGATCAGGATCAGGTCGAGCCGGTCGAGCACGTATTCGACCACGCTTTCCGGCGTCGCCGGATTGAGCGACACACCGGCCTTCTTGCCAAGATTCCTGATGGTCTGCAGCGAGCGGTCAAGATGCGGGCCGGCCTCGGCATGGACGGTCAAACCGTCGCAGCCGGCCTCGGCGAAAGCGGCCAAATAGGGGTCGGCCGGGGCAATCATCAGATGGCAGTCGAAGAAGGCCTTGGTGCGGTTGCGGATCGCCTTGATCACTGGCGGGCCAAAGGTGATGTTGGGCACGAAATGCCCGTCCATAACATCGAGATGTATCCAGTCGGCGCCGGCTGCCGCTACCGCTTCGACCTCATCGCCGAGTTTGGAAAAATCCGATGCCAGCACCGATGGTGCAATCAGGGTCTTTCTGCTCATGGATGCGGCCTTTCCGAGTGTCCTTCTCGTTGGCCACCCTATCGACTGCCTAATGCGCCGCAGCCGACTTGTCGAGGGTGCAGGCGCGGTCGACGCGCAGGCTTGGACGCGTGCCGTTATACGCGATCATGGTGCGGCCAATTCCGCTTGCCCCCACAGCAGCGAAGAAAAACCCGCCGGATTGCTCCGGCGGGGTTTCTGGTCTCGTGTCGAGCAGGTGGTTATTGCTGCTGGAGCTTCAGGATTCTGTCTGGAACCTGGTCCTGCCGCTGTTCGACCTGCGGCCTGCGCCGTGGCAGCACCTGCTGCAGCAGCAGGCCGGGGTTCAGCTCCAGCGACGGTTGTCCGCGGACCGCCCGGCAGTTCGGGTAGCGCCCGATCGTGCCTTCCGGGCAGCGCCTCCTGATGATCGGCTGGCACTGGCCATCGATCATCTGCGAGCCCGGTGCGCATTCCACCTCCTGCCTGCGGCATGCGCCGTTGATCACCTCGGTGCCGCGCGGGCAGACACATTCGCCGCGCTTGTTATGGACCTGGCCGCGTATGTCGCACTGCTCCTGCGTCGGCTGCTTGCGCCGGCAGGCATTGCCCCGCACCTCGGTACCCCTCGGGCAGACACAATTGCCGTCGGCGTCGTGGACCTGGCCACGGATGGTGCACTGGTCAGGCCTTGGCCGGATCGGGCGGCAGGCGCCGTTTCTGACCTCGTTGCCTTGCGGGCAGACGCAGTCTCCGTCCGCGTCGTGGACCTGGCCACGGATGATGCACTGCTCAGGCTTCGGCCGGATCGGACGGCAGGCGCCATTGCGCACCTCGGTCCCTCGCGGGCAGACACAGTCTCCATCGGCATCGTGGACCTGGCCACGGATCGTGCACTGCTCCGGCTTTGGCTGGATCGGGCGGCAGGCATTGCCCCTGATCTCGGTTCCCCTGGGGCAAACACAATCGCCATCCGCATTGTGGACCTGGCCACGGATAGTGCACTGCTCGGGCTTGTCGGTCCTGACGCACCTGCCGTTCTCGAGCCCGGTTCCGCGTGGGCAGACGCAGCGTCCGTCCTCGGTGCGGATCTGGCCCTCGAGCAGCACACAGCGCTTCGGCTGTTCCGGCTTCGGCACGATACCACCGCCCGGCGAGCACTGGCCGTTGCGGTAGGTGGTGCCTTCGGGGCAGACGCAGCGGCCGGCATCGTTCATGACGAAGCCTTGCGAGCATTCCTTCCTCGTCTCCTGGCTGATGGTGAAGGGATGGCAGGCATAGGCCTTGCCGCGATCGCCCTGCACATTGGTCTGATCGCCGCCAAGCACGTCGCCACCGCCCTGCACCCGTGTGTCGGGAGACAGCACGCCGACGCAATTCTGGCCGCTGACATTGCCCTGCAGATTGGCCAGGCGGCCGTCGTCGGGAATGACCACGGTGACATGGTGCACCCGGCTTTGGCCGGCGCCGAGCGTCAGGTTGGCAATGCAGGACGCAGGCAAGGTTGCCGGTTCCGGCGAGCAGCCGAAGGGCGGATCGATCGAGGTGATCTCAACGCCTTCCAGCCTGCCGAGCCCCTCCACGCCGATCGCATCGCCGATGCGGACCGGCCCGGAGAAGGCGGTCGCTCCGTCATTGGCGATGGTGATCTCGAACGAGCAGGGTTGGCCGAGCCTGCATTCGCGGTCGCCGGTCTTTTCGACACGGATGGTCGAAGAACCGCCGCCCTTGGCGCAGGCCTGGCCAAAGGGATAGACGACGTCGTCGCCCGGCGCAGGCCCATAGGAGCCGCGCGCGCAGTTTTCGAACGCGCCATTCGCCGAGACCGTCACGTCGAAGTGGCGGCTGGTTCCAGGTGTCATGACGGCACCGGGAATCTGGCACGACAGCGCATTGGCCGGAACCGGTCCGCACGCCCATTCCGCGCCGTCGGGGGTGACGGTCTGGATCTGGACGGGCGCGCCGCCGGCCACCAGCGTGGCGGCATCGTTGACCCGCACCGGACCGTTGGGGGCAGCGGTGCCAAGGCTGATGACGGTGATGCGGCAAGAGACGACCGCGGCACCGGCGAGCGAGCCGTTGCACACCTTGGTGATGCGCAGGGTCGGCTTGCCGCCATTGGGATGACGGAAGCGTTCCTTGGCGCAGGCCTTGTTGTTGGTGAGGTCGTTTTCACCGGGGATGGGCTTCACCTCAGCGCAATTCTCGACAGTGTCCGACTGGTAGCCGGCCGGCATGACCGCCTTCACGAAGATCGGCGTCGAGGCGCCCGCAGGCAGCGAGATGCCGGCATTGTCGCAACGGAACTGGCCGGGGCCGTTCGGTCCGCATGTCCAGGGCGGGTTCGGGCCGAAGGTCGAGGACGACGGCGCGCCGCCGGGATAATTGTCGATGACCGTCAGCGGTCCATTGTAGGTGGCGCTGCCGTTGTTGATGATGTCGATCACGAAGGTGCAGATGCCGTCGGCCGAGCAGACCGGGACGCGGGCACGCTTCTTCAGGATCAGGTCGACCTTCTTCTCCACCGGCGGCCGGCAGTCGCGGTCACGGTCGCCGCGCCGGCAGATCGGGATCGAGGCACAGCCGCGATCGTTCGACTGGCTGCCGAACAGCGGCTTGCCGCTGGCGCCATAATTGTAGGTGGCGCAGTTGCGTAAAGCACCGCCTTGCCAGCCTCCGGCCGGCTTGAAGCCAAGCTTGAGGTCGACGGAGGCCCCCGGATTGAGCGTGGTCACCGGATAGGTGCAGGTCATCGGGGTGGTTCCGGGTATGCAGACCCAAGGTGGATTTGGCCCTGAATCGAGCGTCGAGCCGGCCGGCAGCGTCACCTCGTCGAGCACGATCTTGCCGTGGTAGGCTCCGGTCCCGACATTGGTGACCCTGATGGTGAAGTCGCAGCCGCCGCCCATCGTGCAACGCGTCACGTCGGCGCGTTTCTCGACCTTGAGGTCCGGCTCCTTGTCCCTGGGCGGGCACCTCTGGTCACGCGGGATGACGATGTCGATCGTCTGCGTGCAGCACAGGCCCCAGCCTTCCTTCGGACCGGCATAGGTTTCGATGCCGGTGACGATGAGGTGGATGACGTCGCCGGGCGAGGCACCGACGATCTTCCAGTTGAGCACACCGCCGCCCGCCGGCACCAATTGGGTATCGGGGATGATGTTGATGCCTGGCGTGCTCGTCGACACCTGCACCCACTTGCCGCCCATCTCCGGGCCGACCGGCATGTGATAGATGAAGGCGCCGCCGCCAGGCACGCAGTCGACCGTACCGCGTTCCACCTTGAAGCATTCCTTGCCGGGAGGTGGCGGTGGCGGATTGCACTTGGTGACGTCGATCTTGATCGAGGTCTTCACGCCGGTCTTGAAGTCACCGTCGTCGGGCTTGCCCGGATCCTGCGACGGGATGATGGTCCCGGTGCCCGGTCCGGCCGTCACCTTGATCATGCCCTGGTTGTCGACGATCGTCGGCGCGGGAAATGCCGCACGATCGATCTTGGCCGTGATCGCGAAGTTGATCACACGCTCGTTGGCAGCGCCGACGCCGTCGAGATCGGACGTGGAGATGCGGAAATCGGAAACCGTGGCAGTATCGTTCGGATTTGCCGAAGTGCTGATCGTTGCACCCGGCAGTGGTCCGCCGGACGAATCCGTGCCGTCGCCGGACACGTTGACGTTGATGATCGCAAGGCCGTGCGGAAGCTGGTCCTTGAAGTCGATCCTGACCTTCTTCAGCCTGGCCTCGAGGCTCGGGTCGGCAAGGCCCTGCGGATCGCCGCGCAAGCCGAAGCTCAGCGAGTAGACGACGTAATCGCAGCCTCTTTGAGTGCCTGTCTTGGTGAAGAAAGGCACCACCTGGTCAGGCCTCGGAGTGACGACGCGCGAACTGTCGAGATCGAGCTTCAGCTCCGGGGTGATCGAGGCAGCGTCTTCTGCAAAGCCTTGCACCGGGGTGAACATGGCGACCGCGATACCGGCCGCCATCAGCCAGCGCGCGCCGCGCCTGGCGTATGACAGGGGTTTCATGATCGTCTCCATGACGGTTGTTTGGGCGTTCGTTGCGAGCGGGGAGAGTGCGAGATTTTTCATCTTCCCCTCCTCAACGTTCGCAGCTGGCGGCTGGGGTTCTGAGCGGCAAAGTCATCTTGCAGCAAGGGTAATAGCCACCCTTGTCCTTGTCGGACTTCCTGTAGAAGCAGAGCCCGACATCGACTGTGTCGCCCGGATAGTGGCCGGTGATGTCGATCGTGTAGGGCTTGCCGGGCGCATGCGACTGGGATGATGTCACCCCGACGCCTGGCGTCCTGGACTGGACCTTGATCGAATCGCCGCCGAAGCCGGCATGGTCATGGAGATAGAGATCGGCCTCGAGGCCGGAAGGCGTGCAGTAATACTGGACGTCGTCGACGTCGAGACATGGAGGCAGGTTGCCGGGTGGTGGGAAATCCGGCGGGTAGAAGGGGGGCAGGTAGCCGCCCGGGATTTCCTCGTAATAGCCGGCGCGGCCCTCGCAAGGGTGCCAGACGGCAACATCGCCGACATGGCCCTCGACCTCCGGGTCTTCGAAATAACCGTCGAAGTCGACGAACCATGAGCCGAAGGGCGGCACATTGGCCGGCTTGACCAGCTCTTTCGGCGTGATCTGCACACCGTGTACGGCCAGCGGCCCGCCGGCTGCGAGCTGTTCGGCGAGTGAAGGATTGTCGCGCAGCTTGTCGCCCGTGTTGACCAGCGTCTGCGTGCAGACGGAGCTGTCGAGATTGCCGTCGGCATCATAGCCATATTGCAGATCAAGACCGCCGGCCGACTGCCGGTTGCCTTGGGGGAAGCCGACCGCATATTCCTGCGGCACTTCGACCCAGACCGATTCCGTTTCCGGATCGTCCGGGTTCTCCCGGAAGTAGCGGATGACCTCGCCTTTACCGGAATCGGCGAACTGGCTGTAATCGTAACGGTTCTCGACCGGACCGCGCTGGGCCAGGTACATGAAGCCGCTATTGTCGAAGGCGATGTCGGTGACGGCGTAGTCCTTGTCGGCCCTGACCGTCAGTTCCCAGCGCGGGTCACCGACAAAACTGCCGTCGCGAGCGATGCCCACCGACCAGATTTCCGACTTTTCGCCGACCGAATAGTAGAGCCGGCCGCCATGGTAGGAGACACCCCAGACGCGGCGCTCGTCCTGCGTGTAGCCCCAGCTGTCGGGGTCTTCGCTATCGAAGGCGGCACCTTGTATGTCCATCACCGAACCATCGTCGGCGACGGGAGCGAGCCCATGCGTGGGCCGGCCGGCAACGCCGTGATCGAAGCTGTCGATCAGTCTGCCTTCGGCGTCGATGCGATGGATCAGGCCGGTGTCGAGATCGGACGCAAAGAACTCGCGGTGAGTGGCGTCGAAAGTGAGATTGCCGATGCCGGGACCGCTGTTGGTGTCGATGTCGGCGAATTTGGAGACCTGGCCGGTGATGCCGTCGATCTTCCAGACGGTGCCCGGCCCGCCACCGTTTTCGGTGCCGAACTGGCCATCCATGAAGGTGGCGCCGGCAGCGCCGCGGCGCTGCCTCTCGGGGCGGCCGTCATCGTCGGCATCCGGGGTGACGATACGGATGCCGTGCAGCGAGGTGGCGCCGGCATAGAGATTGGGAATGCCCGATGGAACGCCGTCGCGCACGCCGTCATCATAGGTGACGCCGAACACCTGGCCGATCTGCTCCGCCGTCACCTCGAAGGGCGGCGGCGTGTTGACCAGCTGGCCGGAGGCTGGGCCGCCCAGATGCGAAACGTCGAACACGCGCAAGGTGGCGCGCGTGGGGTCGATGAAGGTTTCGTCGACCGGATCGACGCCGGGCGGCAGGCCCTCTTTTTCGGAATCAGGGGGGTCGAAATTGGGAATGATGGTGCCGGAGAATCCGGTCACCGCCATCGAGCCGGGATAGATGATCCGGGTTTCCTGCGCCTGCGCGGCGCCCAGCCACAGGCCGAGCGCCAGCGCCAGCAACCCGCCTGGATGCACAGCACGGCGCAAGCCGCCATCAAGAGACGACACGAACGAGCCGCGGATGCGAGACATGACACTACCCCCCGTAGTCGACGGGAGAACGTCGGGGCTGGCCGCGCAAATCAGGGCAAGGCGCGGCGGTCCGGCTCGTTCTTCCCTGATCGAATTGTCTGCTTTCCTCAAGACGACGATACGCCTGGTCTTACGCAGGGTCAACGGAATCAGCGGAAAGCCCAGCGCATCGACCCCGTCCCGAAGGCGGTGGTCGCGCCGAGCTCCTGTTGTTCCCGGAGACCTCAGAGCCTCTGGGTTATTGGTCATGGGGGCTTCCTTTCCGGGCCGCACCATGCGGCACCTGGAGATCAGTCGCGGGCGGAGATGGAAAGGTTCATGGAAGGCCTGCGCAGAATGCTTGCGCGCGATGCCGCCTGTTCTTATATACGCGCCAAGCCGTTCGGCGCCGGAATGCCGGTTGCCGGAACGGGATTTCTTGTGAACAGGGGCTTTCGTCGGAACGCCTGTACGGGTCCTGAGAGCCTGCTTAGCGGAGAGACTAGAGAAATGGCAAAAGTAATCGGTATCGATCTCGGCACCACCAACTCCTGCATCGCCATCATGGATGGCAAGGAGCCCAAGGTAATCGAGAATGCGGAAGGCGCGCGCACGACGCCTTCCATCGTCGCCATCTCGGGCGACGACGAACGTCTGGTCGGCCAGCCGGCCAAGCGCCAGGCGGTCACCAATCCTGAAAACACCATCTTCGCGGTCAAGCGCCTGATCGGCCGCCGCTATGACGATCCGGTGACGGAGAAGGACAAGAAGCTTGTCCCCTACAAGATCGTCAAGGGCGACAATGGCGATGCCTGGGTCGAAGCCGGCGGCAGGAAGCAGTCGCCCTCGCAGATTTCGGCCATGATCCTGCAGAAGATGAAAGAGACGGCGGAAGCCTATCTCGGCGAAAAGGTCGAGAAGGCGGTCATCACCGTTCCGGCCTATTTCAACGACGCCCAGCGCCAGGCGACCAAGGATGCCGGCAAGATCGCCGGCCTTGAAGTGCTGCGCATCATCAACGAGCCGACCGCGGCAGCGCTTGCCTATGGCCTCGACAAGAAGGAAGGCAAGACCATTGCCGTCTATGACCTTGGCGGCGGCACGTTCGACATTTCGGTTCTCGAAATCGGCGACGGCGTGTTCGAGGTCAAGTCGACCAATGGCGACACCTTCCTCGGCGGCGAGGATTTCGACATGCGCCTGGTCGAATACCTGGCGGCCGAGTTCAAGAAGGAACAGGGCATCGACCTGAAGAACGACAAGCTTGCCCTGCAGCGCCTCAAGGAGGCGGCTGAAAAGGCCAAGATCGAGCTGTCGTCGACCACCCAGACCGAAATCAACCTGCCCTTCATCACCGCCGACGCGACCGGGCCGAAGCACCTGACGCTGAAGCTGACGCGCGCCAAGTTCGAGCAGCTGGTCGACGACCTCGTCCAACGCACGATTGCCCCTTGCAAGGCGGCGTTGAAGGATGCCGGCCTGAAGGCGGGCGAGATCGACGAAGTCGTCCTGGTCGGCGGCATGACCCGCATGCCCAAGATCCAGGAAATCGTGAAGCAGTTCTTCGGCAAGGAGCCGCACAAGGGCGTCAATCCGGATGAGGTCGTCGCTCTCGGCGCCGCCATCCAGGCCGGCGTGCTGCAGGGCGACGTCAAGGACGTGCTGTTGCTCGACGTGACGCCGCTGTCGCTCGGCATCGAGACGCTGGGTGGCGTGTTCACCCGCCTGATCGAACGCAACACGACGATCCCGACCAAGAAGAGCCAGGTGTTCTCGACGGCCGAGGACTCACAGTCGGCAGTGACCATCCGGGTCTTCCAGGGTGAGCGCGAAATGGCCGCCGACAACAAGGCGCTCGGCCAGTTCGACCTGGTCGGCATTCCGCCGGCGCCGCGCGGCGTACCGCAGATCGAGGTCACCTTCGACATCGACGCCAACGGCATCGTCAACGTTTCGGCCAAGGACAAGGGGACCGGCAAGGAGCACCAGATCCGCATCCAGGCATCGGGTGGTCTTTCGGACGCCGACATCGAGAAGATGGTCAAGGACGCCGAGGCCAATGCCGAGACCGACAAGAAGCGGCGTGCGCTGGTCGAGGCCCGCAACCAGGCCGAAGCGCTGCTGCATTCCTCGGAGAAGTCGCTGAAGGAATATGGCGACAAGGTTTCGGAAGGCGAGCGCACGGCGATCTCCGACGCGATCGCGGCGCTGAAGACCGCGACCGAAGGCGACGACGCGGCCGACATCGAAGCCAAGAGCCAAGCGCTGGCCGAGGCTTCTATGAAGCTTGGCCAGGCCATGTACGAGGCTTCGCAGAAGGAAGCGGCGGAAGCCGACGCCAAGGCGGACGCCGCCAAGGACAGTGACGTTGTCGACGCCGATTTCGAGGAAATCGACGAGGACGACGACAAGAAGAAGTCGGCCTGAACCGTTTGACGGCAAGATAAAGCGAAAAGCCCGGCGAAGGCCGGGCTTTTTTGCAACCCCTTGCAGAAAAACAGCGGGCCTTGCTGAAAAAATGCAGGCAAAGCCGCGTCGACACTGGCATCCCCCTTCCATCGCACCTAAATCGAAGCGTCAGTGCCGGCAAGAGACGCAACAATGCTTCAAGACGTTGAGCATCCGGACAGCGGGAAAAAATGAAAGCTGATTTCTACGAGACGCTGGGCGTGCAAAAAGGCGCCGATGAGAAGGAGCTCAAGAGCGCTTTCCGCAAGCTCGCCATGCAGTTCCATCCCGATCGCAACCCCGGCGACCATTCCTGCGAGCACAAGTTCAAGGAAATCAACGAAGCCTACGAGACGCTGAAAGACCCGCAGAAGCGCGCGGCCTATGACCGCTTCGGCCACGCCGCCTTCGAACAGGGCGGCATGAATGGCGGGGCCCAGGGCTTTGGCGCCGGCGGCTTCGCCGACATTTTCGAGGACATTTTCGGCGACATGATGGGCGGGCGCCAGCGCCGCTCGTCGGGCGGCCGCGAGCGCGGCGCCGACCTGCGCTACAACATGGAAATCACCCTGGAAGAGGCTTTTGCCGGCAAGACCGCTCAGATCCGGGTGCCGGCGTCGATCTCGTGCTCTGAATGTTCGGGCAGCGGCGCCAAGCCCGGCACCCAGCCCGTCACCTGCTCGATGTGCAACGGCCACGGCAAGGTGCGCGCCACGCAAGGTTTCTTCTCGATCGAGCGGACCTGCCCGCAATGCCAGGGGCGCGGCCAGACGATCAAGGACCCGTGCCCGAAATGCGCCGGCCAGGGCCGCGTCACCGAGGAGCGTTCGCTGTCGGTCAACATCCCGGCCGGCATCGAGGACGGCACCCGCATCCGCCTTGCCAATGAGGGCGAAGCCGGCCTGCGCGGCGGGCCCTCGGGCGACCTCTATATTTTCCTGGCGGTCAAACCGCACGAGTTCTTCCAACGCGACGGCGCCGATCTCTATTGCAAGGTGCCGATCTCGATGACGACGGCAGCCCTTGGCGGCTCCTTCGAGGTGACGACGCTGGACGGCACGCAGACCAAGGTCAAGGTGACCGAAGGCACACAGAACGGGCGCCAGTTCCGCCTCAAGGGCAAGGGCATGCCTGTGCTGCGCCAGCCTAATGTCGGCGACCTCTACATCCAGACCGCGGTCGAGACGCCGCAGAACCTGACCCGGCGCCAGCGCGAACTTCTGGAGGAGTTCGAACAGCTCTCCTCGCAGGACAATTCGCCTCAATCGAGCGGCTTTTTCGCCCGTATGAAGGATTTCTTCGAGTCTTTCGGCGAGCGTTGATGCGCTTTGGCCCGCGTAAGCCGATTTGCGACGTGTAAATCCTTGAATCGCGTCACCCCTTGAGACGCGACGAAAATTATCTTATCCACGACATGCGTCCGGCCGCGCCTTGCCTAGCACCGCTCAGGTGCTAAGTAACTTTGCGGGGAGCGCTGAGGAGAGCTTGCATGACACGTGGCCCTGGACTGCGGAAGGCGCTTGTCGAAAAGTTCGACGACGAACTCAAATTCTTCAAGGGCTGGATCGACAAGCCGAAGACGGTTGGCTCGATCGTGCCGACCAGTTCGATCACCGCGCGCAAGATGGCCTCGATCGTCAATCCTAAATCCGGCCTGCCAGTGCTCGAGGTCGGTCCCGGTACCGGCGTCATCACCCGCGCCATCCTCGCCCAGGGCGTACGCCCCGAAAACCTCTACGCTGTCGAATATTCCACGGATTTCGTTCGTCACCTGCGGCGGCTCTATCCCGGCGTCAACGTCATCGAGGGCGACGCCTTCAACCTCAACGCCACGCTTGGCGACAAGAGCGGGATGATCTTCGATTCCGTCGTTTCGGGCGTGCCGCTGCTCAACTTTCCGGTCGCCCAGCGCATCGCCTATATCGAGAGCCTGCTCGACCGCATCCCGGCCGGACGGCCGATTGTGCAGCTGACCTACGGACCGATGTCGCCGATCCCGGCCGGCCGCGGTGACTACACGGTCAAGCATTTCGATTTCATCCTCCGCAACATTCCGCCGACGCAGCTGTGGATCTATCGCCGCGAAGCGCACTAGTGAGAAGGGAATAAGGCAATAGGGGAGTAAGAGAGTAGGGATGAAGGGTTCCATTTCCAGGCTATTTTCTACTCCCATATTCCCTACTGCCCTATTCCCCTATCGAGCCGTTGATTTGAGCCGTCCTTGGCTGTACCTGTCCGGGAACAAGGGTGGCCAATGGCAGTGATCCCGAAAATCCTCGTCTTCGCCGGCTCGGTGCGCAGCGGCGCCTATAGCGGCAGGGCCGCCGACGTGGCGCAAAAGGAACTCGCCATGCAAGGTGCCGAGGTGACCCGCATCTCGCTCGCCGACTACCCCCTGCCGATCATGGACGAGGACCTGGAAAAGGAAAAAGGCGTTCCCGAAAACGCCCAGAAACTCGGCCGTCTGATCATCGCCCATGACGGGCTGCTGATCGCCACACCCGAATATAACGGCTCCATTCCGCCGCTGCTCAAGAACACGATCGACTGGGTGAGCCGGGTGCGCAGGGATGGTGGCCGGCCAGTCAGGCCGCTGGCCGGCAAGGTCGTTGGCCTCTGCTCGTCCTCCAACGGGCACTTTGCCGGTATCCGCTGCATCAACCATCTGCGCGCGGTGCTGGTGCGTTGCCAGATGGAGGTGGTGACGCCGGAATGCTCGGTGCCCGACGGCGGTGACGCCTTCGACGAGGATGGAAATTTCCGTGACGAAAGACTGCACAAATCGATGGAGCACCTATGCCGCACGCTGATCGAGACCTCGCGCCTGCTGTCCACCCGGATCGAGGCATGATCGCCAATAGCATGCGCGACCGGCTCATCGTCGGCCTCGACGTGCCGACAGTGAAGCAAGCCGAGCAGGCAGTGCGCGAACTCGACGGCATCGTCTCCTTCTACAAGATCGGCTACCAGCTTGCCTTCGCCGGCGGGCTCGACTTCGCCAGGGAGCTGGCCAGCGGCGGCACCAACGTCTTCCTAGACATGAAGCTGCTCGACATCGACCACACGGTGGCCAAGGGTGTCGAGAACATCGTCAAGATGGGCGTGACCATGCTGACCATCCACGCCTATCCCAAGGCCATGCAGGCCGCCGTAGAGGCGGCCAGAGGCAGCGACCTTTGCCTGCTTGCCGTCAGCGTTCTGACCTCGATGGACGAGCAGGACATGATCGACGTCGGCTATGAGTACGATCCGCATACGCTGGTGCTTAGGCGCTCGGAACAGGCGCTGCATGCCGGCATGGGCGGCATCGTCTGCTCGGCCGCGGAGGCCGAGGCGGTGCGCCGGATCGTGGGACCCGACATGGCGGTGGTGACGCCCGGCATCCGGCCGGCGGGCAGCGACCATGGCGACCAGAAGCGCGTGGTGACGCCGGGCCAGGCGATTCGCAACGGCGCCAGCCACCTCGTCGTCGGCCGTCCGATCATTGCTGCGGCCAACAAACGGGAAGCGGCCGAAGCCATCCTCGACGAGATGCGCTCGGCCTGAGATTTCCAGGAACAAGTTCGGAGACCAAGAAAATGCCCAAAGGATACTGGATCGCTCGTGTCGATGTGCGCGACGCGGAAGGCTACAAGGACTATGTCTCCGCCGCCAAACCTGCCTTCGAGCGCTTCGGCGCGAAATTCCTGGCGCGCGGCGGCGAGCACGAAAAGGCCGAAGGCCCCGGCCGCGCACGCAATGTCATCATCGAGTTCGAATCGCTGGCTGCCGCACACGATTGCTACCACTCGCCGGAATACCAGCGCGCCGCCGCCATCCGCCAGAAGGTCGCCGATGGCGAGATCGTCCTGGTCGAGGGCGCCTGAGGTCCCTTGCAAGCGTAGTTCCGGTTTTAGCCGGAGACGTGCTCAAAATCGGATAGAGCCTGGCGGCGTTTGAAGCCTCGCAGGCTCATTTTTACATATCTTTGCTCCGCGATTTCACGGTGATCTGCCTGGCGCAGTTGCCAGGTGCGGAGCCGTGCCGACGAGCGGTCATTCAACGCCGGTCGGATTGCCGGTTGACATGCAGGTATTTACCTGCATATTCTGCCTTACAACAGAGTGAGGCAGATGGACGCCGACAAGGTTTTCAAAGCGCTGGGCGACCCGACACGCAGAAGGCTGCTTGACCTTCTGTGCGAGCAGAACGGGCAGACGCTCGGTCAGCTTTGCGACCATCTGGACATGGCCAGGCAATCCGCCACCCAGCACCTCGACCTGCTGGAGGCGGCCAATCTGGTGAGCACGGTCAAGCGCGGCCGCGAAAAGCTGCATTTCATCAATCCCGTGCCGCTGCACGAAGTCTACGAGCGCTGGGTACGGAAATTCGAACGGCAGCGGCTCAGCCTGCTGCACGACCTGAAGCAAGAACTCGAAGGAGAAGACCAATGACCCGGGAAACGACCAGCTTTGTCTACGTGACCTATATCCGCTCGACGCCGCAGAAGGTGTTCGAGGCCATAATCAAGCCCGAGATCGCAAAGCGCTACTGGGGCCACGAGAACGTCTCCGAATGGACGCCGGGCTCGAAATGGGAGCACATCCGCGCCAATGACGAACGGACTGTCGAACTCGTCGGCAAGGTCGTCGAGATTTCGCCGCCGACCCGCCTCGTCATCACCTGGGCGAACGCTTCGCAGGCGGACGATCCGTCAAAAACCAGCCGGGTGACGTTCGCCATCGAGGAATACGACACCATGGTGCGGCTGACCGTCAGCCATGACGAGCTCGAGGCCGGCAGCGGCATGGCGAAGGGCGTCAGCCAGGGTTGGCCGGCGGTGCTGTCCAGCCTGAAATCCTTCCTCGAAACCGGCAGCGGCATCGATATTTTCGCCAAGCCGAAATCGGCGTGATGTTGCGGCCTCGAGCAGAATCAGACCCGTGGAGAACGACAATGACCAAGCGCTATACCGGCGGCTGCGCATGCGGCGCGATCCGTTACGAGACCAATGACGAGCCTATCTTCCAGAACCACTGCCAATGCAGCGCTTGCCAGAAGCGCTCAGGCACCGGCCACGGATCCTACCTGACCTTCGGCCAGCGTGCCGATATGGCCATTACCGGGGAGGTGAGCACCTGGCGCGTGGCGGGCGCCAGCGGCAATGAAAAAATCCACACCTTCTGTCCAACCTGCGGAACGCCGGTCTTTCTGATATCCGTCGCCATGCCGGAATTCATAGCGGTCCATGCGGCCAGCCTCGACGATCCGGAACAGTTCAGTCCACAGATGGTGACTTACACGAGCCACGGCCATGCCTGGGACAAGATGGATCCCGCCTTGCAGGCGGTCGAGCGAATGCCGTAGTGAAACGCGTCCGCCGTCGGCCCGCGATCTGCCGTCGCGCCTTCAGGCGCGATGCTCTTGGCCGATCAGCCGGCTCGCCGCTGTCTCGGCTATGGCATCGGCAAGCTCGAGGCTCCATTGCTGGCGGCAATAGGCGCGGAAATCGAAGCAGGGCAGGCCGGGGCAGACCTCGAACTCGACGAGGTGGACGGTGTCGTCGGCCTCGACCCTGAGATCGATGGAAAACACGTCGCGCAGGCCGAGCCCGCTCATCAGCCGCCCGGCGATCGCACGAATCCTGGCGTCGGCGGCCGGCTGGCTGTCGGCGACCGCGACGAGCTCCGGCTCGGCGTAATGTCCCGCCGCTTTCGCTGCCTGGCCAGTGTCGCCGTAGAGCGCCAGGCTGTCGGCCATGGTCTGGAAATCGGCGCCTGAATCGACAAAGGCCACGCCAAGCGCTTCGACCCCGGCATCTGGTACCAGGCCGAGGAAACTGGCACGCACGTTGCGGCCGGCGACGTAGGGCTGGACGACGACATCGTCGCGATAGGCCGAAAACACGCGCCGGCTGAGCTCCAAAGCGTGGGCGAGATCGCTGCAGCGCGACTCCGGCCAGATGCCGATCTTGGCGCCGAGCCGGTTGGGCTTGACGAACCAGCCGGCGGGCGAGGCCGGCGGCTCGACCAGCCATTGGCCGTCACGCGCGAGCCCAGCCTGTGGCACCGGCAGGCCGAGCGCGCCGAGCACGGCGCCGGAGCGGAACTTGTCCTGGCAGAGCGCGAACAGCGCATCGTCGGCGCCGATTGTCTTGAAACCGCCCAGTCGCGCCAAAGCGGGCGCCGCGCCGCCGCGGAAATAGGCGATGCCGTCGGTCAGCGTCCAGACCAGCGTTGTGCTGGGATGCTCACCGGCGAGCACGCTGCCAGCGTCGTCGAGCGCCACCGGCGCGAACGACAGGCCGCGTGCCTGGCAGGCACGGCCAAGCACGTCGAATTCAGGAGCGAGATCGGTCGACTGCGCCAGATAGGACGCGATTTCGGTTGCGCGCTGCGGCGCATGGCCGTCGGCGACCAGACGGTCGAAACAAGCCTTTTCCGGCTCATGGACGAGTATCAGTTTCGGCTTACGGCTTGGCATGAGATGAACGATCCCCGGCGGTACGATCACCTACCATCGCATGGTCGAGACGTCAGGCTCTCGCGAAACCGACACGGTGCGGGCGGTGGTGTGACAACGCACCGTCCGACCGTAGAATCCAGTTCGATCAGGCGATCAGCACGCGCGGCTCGAAGCGGCCGTTGACGGGAATATCGAGCAGAAAGGTCATGCCGCCCTGCAGATCCAGCAGACGCTGCTTCTCATCCTTGCCCGACCAGGCGGAGGTGACCGCCAGCCGGTCGGCCTTGGCGCCGACGAAGGCTGGGCAGGATGGCTGCGTCACCGGCATGGCGACCGTGCGGACGAGCTTGCCGTCGGGTCCGTAGGCTTCGATGACACTGCCGCCCCAGACGGCGTTCCACAGGATGCCGTCGCGGTCGAGCACCGACCCGTCGATATAGCCTTTGGCCGAGCGGTGGTCGACGAACAGCTTGGGCTCACCGGCAGGCAGACCGGTCGCCGGGTCGCAGGCGACGCGCATCAGCATCCCGGTCGAGGTGTCGGTGTAGTAAGCGATCGCGCCATCCTCGGTAAAACAAATCGAATTGGAGACGGTGATGTCCGAAAACAGCTGGCGCAGTTCGCCCTTGAAAAACCAGTAGATCGAACCCGCGCCTTTTTCCTCGCCCTTGCCCATGGTGCCCATCCACAGGGCGCCGCAGGGATGGACGCGGGAATCGTTGGAGCGCGTGACCGGATTGTCGGCCTCGACAGGCGTGTGCAGCGTCAGCTTGCCGGTCGCGACATCGCGGACATAAAGGCCGGTCTCGGCGGCGATCAACTGGCGCTTGTCGTCGATGACGGCGATGGCGCTCGCCATTTGGCCAAGCTCATGGACGGTGGTCGCGCCGCCGGACAGCCGCTTTTCCAGAAGCTGGCTGTTGACGATGTCGAACCAGTAGAGCGTATCGGTGGCGGGATCGTAGCTCGGCCCCTCGCCGAGCTGGCAGACGTGATCGGAAAAAACCGAAACGATCGCTTCGCTCATCCTGCTTCTCCGAACACCGCATCCCAGGCCGCGACGGCAGCTTGCGCACGCGCGGCCACCTCGTCGACGCTCATGCCCGGCTTGAACAGGCTGGAGCCCAGACCAAAGGCGGTCACGCCGGCAGCCTTGTAGCCGGCAAAATCTTTTTCGGAGACACCGCCGACGGCGCCGACCAATGTCTGCGCCGGCAACACCGCGCGCATCGCGGAGATGCCGCCGGCGCCCAGCACGCTCGCCGGGAAGAATTTCAGGGCCGAGGCGCCGAGCTTGATCGCCAGGAAGGCTTCGGTCGGCGTGAACACGCCGGGCATCGTCACCATGCCGTAATGCATGGCGCGCGCCATCACCTCGGCATCGATGTTGGGACTGACCAGAAGCCGCCCTCCGGCCTGGTGCAAGCCATCGACATCGGCCGGGGTCAGCACCGTGCCGGCGCCGACCAGCGCCGTTTTCGGCAGCACTTGGACGATGCGAGCGATCGACGAGAACGGTTGCGGCGAGTTGAGCGGCACTTCGATCGCCTCGATGCCAGCGTCGAACAGCGCCTGACCCATGGCCATCGCCTCGGTGGGCTTGAGCCCGCGAAGGATGGCAACCAGGCCGCGCTTGAGTTTTGGAAACGGTGCGGTCTGGCTCATCGGGCTGCTCCAATTCTGGCGATCATGCCGTTCTCGCGCGCCGCCTCGACGAGACCGGCACGCACTGCCTCGTCGGCGTCGACGGCCCGGACCTCAAGCCCAGCAAGCCCAAGTGCGGCCTGGTAGAGTGCGGCCAGCGCGCCGGAGGCAATCAGCACCACGGGTTCGGCGCCGGCGCCATGCCGGCGGCTGGCGGAGGCGATCTCGCCGCCGATCAAAAGGCCGGACAGGCAGGCGGCGGCATCGTCGGCTTTCAGATCCTGCAGCAGGCCGGCGGCGCGGATCGAAAACAGCCGCGAGGCGACATCGCCGCCTTCGCCCAATGCGGTTTCGCACCAGCGGCGGAAGAACGGATTGTCCGATGTGACCGGCTTGGGGTGCTCGCCGAGCGAGTGGCGCAGGATCGAGTGCGCGGCAAGCACGGAAAACAGCTCGCCGGTCGGCCAGGTGCCGAAGCCGGTGACAGCGCCGTCCTCGACCAGCACCCATTTCGAATGGGTGCCGGGCATGCAGACCAGCTGGCGCCCCCTGGCCGGCAGGCCGGCGCCGGCAAGCTGGGTTTCCTCGCCGCGCATGACGTCGGGCGCGTCAGTCAGCCGCTGGGCAAGGCCCGGAACGATGCGGATGTCGCGGCTTTGGCCGGGCACCCTGGCGGCACCCGCAAGGATGGCACCGATCGGCGCCGGCACGGTGACATAGGGCGCTTCGAGCCAGCCCTGGCGGGACCCGGCCATGCCGCAGATGATGACGGGCAGCGCCGCTGGTGCTCCCATCGCCGCCAGATGCCCTTCGAGGATGGTCGAAAAGCCCTTTTGCTGCGCGGTGATCAGGCCGTCATCGCCGCGGCGTTCGGCAAGCATCTTGCCTTGCCCGTCGATCAGCCAGACCCGCATACGGGTCGTGCCCCAGTCGACGGCGGCGACCGCCGGTGCGTTGCCGGCTTGGCTCACAGGAAGCCTCCATCGACGACCAGCATCTGCGCTGTCAGCATGCGCGAGGCGTCCGAGGCCAGGAACAGCACCGTGCCGACGATGTCGTCCGGCTGCATCACCTGTTTTATGCACTGCTTGGCGACATGGGCGGCAAGCCCCTGTTCGGTCACCCAGAGCTCCTTCTGCCGCTCGGTGATCACCCAGCCGGGCGCAATAGCGTTGACGCGGATGCCGTCCACACCGAGCTTGCCGGCCAGCCCCTTGGTCAGACCGAGGATACCGGCCTTGGCGGCCGTGTAGGACGGCATGTCGGGGTGGTTGATCAGATAGGACGTCGAGGTGAAGTTGATGATCGAGCCGCCGCCGGCCCGCTTCATGCCCGGCGCCACCGCTTGCGCGGTGAAGAAATGCGGCCTCAGATTAATGGCTTGGTTGTTGTCCCAGAACTCGACCGTCACGTCTTCGACGGCGTGGCGTTCGTCCCAGGCCGCATTGTTGACCAGCACGGTGACATCGCCATGCGCCTCGGCAGCCTTCGCGGCGGACGCCCGCAGGGCCTCGACATCGCGCAAATCGGTCTTGAGATAGAGCGGCCGGCGGCCGAATTCTTTCTCGATGCGGTCGGCAAGAGCTGTGCTTGGGCCGTCGGCGATGTCGATGAAGGCGACATTGGCGCCCTGGCGCACAAAACCCTCGGTCAGTGCCGCGCCAATTCCGGAGCCGCCGCCGGTGATCAGCACCGAGGCTCCTTCGAGGTCGGCAAAATGCGCCGATGGCATCATCGTTGTTGTCTCCCAGCGCATGACCCCGAAAATCGGATCGATTTTCGGAAAGGGATCATGCGCAAATGTTAAATGCTACAGCGTCCTTTGCGCGTCTTGAAAGACGCGCGGCGCCGTAGCGTGATCGGCGCGCATCCTAGCCACGCAAGGCGCGCGGGCAAGGGCGAACCGCCGAATTTCAGGGCTTATGTCAGACAAAACGACAATGCGCCGCACCGGATGCGCACGGCAGCACCGTCGGGGTTGGGGATCTCGGAGGACCGCCGGTCAGATCGCCTTGGCGCGCAGGGCGCCGCGGAAGGAACCGCGGAGATAGCCGAGCGTGGCGTCGGCATCGACCGGCTTGCCGAACAGATAGCCCTGTCCGCCGGCGCAGCCAAACTGGACCAGGCGATCGGCCTGCGCTTCCTGCTCGATTCCTTCGGCGACGACGTCCATGCCGAGCCCTTCGCACATTGCGAGGATAGCGCGGATGATGTGTTCCGACGGCCTGTCGTCGAGAATGGAGGAGACGAAGGCGCGATCGATCTTGAGCTTGTCGAAATGGAATTCGCGCAAGCGGCCGAGCGAGGACTGGCCGGTGCCGAAATCGTCGAGCGAGACGCGGATGCCGACGCGGCGCAGATCCTCGACGATCTGCGCGGCCGAGGCCGGGTCGTTCATCAGGCCGGTCTCGGTGATCTCGATCTCCAGCCGGCGCGGATCGAAGCCGGTGCGGTCGAGGATCGCCAGTATGTGCAGGCCGGTGTTCTGGTCGACGAGCTGCGAGGGTGACAGGTTGAACGACAGGAACAGGTCCTTCGGCCAGCTTCTGGCGGCCTCCGTCGCCTTGCGCAGCACCAGCTGCGACAACGGGCCGATGATGCCGCGCTCCTCGGCGATGGGAATGAAGACGGTCGGCGGCACGGAACCCAGGTCGCGGTCGGTCCAGCGCGCCAGCGTCTCGAAGCCGATGGTGCGGCGCGTGGCGAGATCGACGATGGGTTGGAAATGCGGTTCCACCTCGCCGGCCGAGACAGCCCGGCGCAGCGCCTGTTCGATGCGGGTGACGCGCTTGGCCGCTTCTTCCATCTCACGGGTGTAGACGACGACGCGGCCACGGCCGGAACGCTTGGCGTGGTAGAGTGCCGTCTCTGCCTTGTTGATGAGGATTTCCGTGGTCTCGTCGCCCGAATAGAACAACGAGCAGCCGACCGAGGCCGAAAGCCTGGCGGTGCGTTCGCCGACATCGTAGGGCGCCGACAGGATCTCGATCAGCATGCGCGACTTTTCGGCCGCAGCGTCCTCGCTGAATACCATCGGATAGAGAAAAGCAAATTCGTCGGCGCCTATGCGGCAGACCGTGGAATAGCCGTCCATAGAGGCGCGCAGCCGCATCGCGACCTGGATCAGGATGTCGTCGCCGGCCTTGTGGCCGAACAGATCGTTGATCGGCTTGAAGCCGTCGAGGTCGAGAATCCCGACGGTAAAGGGCGCGGGATCGTCGGCTCGGTCGGCGATCAGCCGATCGACCTTGTCGAAGAAGCGGCGATGGTTGCCAAGCCCGGTCAACGGATCGGTGAACGCCAGATCCGTGCTCTCCCTGTTTGCCTGACCGGTGCCAAACGAAGTTTGCATCGGTGTCCCTGTTTTGTGACTTCGGAATTTATTTTCAGACTGGCAGCAAACCCTTTAGGAAACGTATCGCGAAATCGATTTTCCATGGGCAACCGCGACCTGTTTCGAAGGATCGATGTGAGGTGTGGATTCGGGCTCAAGGAACAATGAGGACGCGCAGCCTGGCTCCTGTCACGGAATGACCGGCAGGGCCGAGCTTGCGACTTGCTGATGCCAATCCTCAAAAGGTCGCGATTGGCAGACGGGCAGTGAGCCTGTACAGGCAGGACAGTCGTCCATCCGAGCCGCCGGAGACCCGCCATGAAGCTGAAAATCGCCGTCCAGATGGACCACATCTCCACCGTGTCGATCGCCGGCGACACCTCGTTCGCGCTGTCGCTGGAAGCGCAGCGGCGTGGCCATGAGCTGTTCCACTACACGCCGGATCGGCTGTCGCTGCGCGACGGCAAGGTGTTTGCCCGCATTGAGGAGATGCAGGTGCGCGACGAGAAAGGCAGCCACTATTCGCTGGGCGAGAAGGTGCGCACCGATCTGTCGGAGATGGACGTCGTCCTGCTGCGCCAGGATCCGCCCTTCGACATGAACTACATCACCACCACGCACATCCTGGAGCGCATCCACCCGAAGACGCTCGTGGTCAACGACCCGGCCTGGGTGCGCAACAGCCCGGAAAAGATCTTCGTCACGGAATTTGCCGACCTGATGCCGGACACGCTGATCACCAAGGATCCGCTGGAGGTCGCCGCCTTCCGCAAGGAATTCGGCGACATCATCGTCAAGCCGCTCTACGGCAATGGCGGCGCCGGCATCTTCCATCTGCTGGAGGGCGACCGCAACCTGGCCTCGCTGCTGGAAATGTTCGGCCAGATGTTCCGCGAACCCTATATCGTGCAGCGCTATCTGAAGGACGTGCGCAAGGGCGACAAGCGCATCATCCTGATCGACGGCGAGCCGGTCGGCGCCATCAACCGGGTGCCCGCCGAACATGATTCCCGCTCCAACATGCATGTCGGCGGCCGCGCCGAAAAGACCGAGCTGACCGAACGCGAGCGCGAGATCTGCGCACGCATCGGGCCTTCGCTGAAGGAGCGTGGCTTCATCCTGGTCGGCATCGACGTGATCGGCGACTACATGACCGAGATCAATGTCACCTCGCCGACCGGCGTGCGCGAGGTCAAACGCTTCGGCGGCGCCGACATCGCCAGCCTGTTCTGGGATGCAGTCGAAGGCAAGCGCGGGTAAGCCGTTTTCATTTTGTCTTAACCATGTTCCGTTTTTGCAACCGCGCTCAATTCGGCTGCAACCCACGCGCTCACATGTTCCCGTAATGTTCTTGATTTGACCGAGGATTTGTGATTGTCTGCCCGTGGGGCCATTTCTTGGCCATCGCGTGGGTTGTGGCCTTGGGGGCAAAGAAATGGTGGCACGGGTTCGCACGGTCGCTTTCCAGGGCATCGAGGCCGTGCCGGTCGACGTGCAGGTGATGATCGCGCCCGGCAAGGTCAACATGCACATCGTCGGCCTGGGCGACAAGGCGGTGGCCGAAAGCCGCGAGCGGGTGCAGGCCGCACTGCATGCATCCGGCCTGTCGATGCCGTCGAAGAAAGTCACGGTCAATCTGGCGCCGGCCGACCTGCCGAAGGAAGGCAGTCACTACGACCTGCCGATCGCGCTTGGCCTGATGGCTGCGCTTGGCGCCATTCCGGGCGACATGCTGGCCGGCTATGTCGTGCTTGGAGAATTGTCGCTCGATGGCACGATTGCCGCGGTCGCCGGCGCCTTGCCGGCGGCGATCGCCGCCAATGCCGAGGGCAAAGGCCTGATCTGCCCGTTCGCCTGCGGACCTGAGGCGGCCTGGGCTGGAAAGGATTTCGACATTCTGGCACCGCGCAGCCTGATTGCCATCGCCAATCATTTTCGCGGCACGCAGGTGCTGTCGCGCCCCGAGGCCGGCATCCACGCCGCCGCGCTGGATTTGCCCGACCTCGCCGACATCAAGGGCCAGGAGACCGCCAAGCGGGCGCTGGAAGTGGCGGCCGCCGGCGGGCATAATCTTCTCATGATCGGCCCGCCGGGCTCGGGCAAATCGATGCTGGCGCAGCGGCTGCCGTCGATCCTGCCGCCGCTGGCGCCGAAGGAATTGCTCGAAGTCTCGATGATCGCGTCGGTGGCGGGAGAGCTCGGCGAAGGCAAATTGACTGACCGGCGGCCGTTCCGCGCGCCGCACCACTCGGCCTCGATGGCGGCGATGGTCGGCGGCGGCATCCGCGCGCGGCCGGGCGAGGTGTCGCTGGCCCATCACGGCGTGCTGTTCCTCGACGAGTTTCCCGAGTTCACCGGTATTATGGAGCAAACTCACCAAATATGATGTTTACGCCATTGTAAACGAGGTATATATCATCGTGCATGGTGAACATTTACGACTACGATAGACCGAACACCGTAGCCGGCCTTGTCGGCAAGCACGCCGAGCTTGTGGCCTTGCGTGAGAAGTACCGCGCCGAGATCAAAAAACTGACGGTCGATATAGACCATCTGGACGCGGCTATCAGGCTCTTTGATCCGAACGCCGACACGTCTCCCCTGAAAGAGTACGTCACCAAGCACCGGGCCGTGAAAGGCACTGTGAAGCGTTTCGTCCTCAACACCATGCGGGAAGCCACCGCGCCCCTTACGTCGCGCCAGATTACCGAGCTATGGGTTTCAGACCGTGGGCTAGCCGCCGATGAGGCGACTGTCACCACGATAAGGAAACGCATCGGGGCTTGCATCAAGGTCTGTGTGATCCAAGGGCTGATTGAGGAATGCGGCTGGACAGACGATCACGACGCATTCGGACCTTACAAGCTGTGGAAACTGAAAAGGGGCGACCAGTAGGCCGCCCCTGTATTGCTTCGCTTTAGGCCGCCATCGATCCCGGCAAGGGGAAATCAGCGGGGAGTTCTGTTGCCGGCGGGATTTCGGGGAACCTACGCCCCGCCATCACGTCAGCAATCCGGCCAAAGTTGAGGCCGGGGTAATAACCCGAAATCCACGAATACGGAACGTGGAGGTGACGGGCCAACTTGATCACCGGAACCATATCCGGCGTGACCTTACGGTCGTTCATTTCCTTTTCTCCTTGAAAAGGATACGACCGAAAATCGATTGACGCCGATTCTCAGATGAATCATTGTCGTTTTGTGCTGCGCCGATTTTCGGTCGCATGTTTCTGTTCCGGAATTATTTCCGAGACAGTCGAGTGGAACCGGAGCATTCGCGCCCCGGCCCCTACCGCCCAGCGGCGGCTGCTGAAACTGACCAGGTGGATCAGACCTCGTCAGATCAGGAAGCGGTCATATGGGTTCCAATCGCATTCTCCATGCTTCGAATCGTCGGGCTAACCCCCGGCGACTCGAAGCATATTGAAAATGGATCGCTTGACAAGGGCCTTCTGAGTTAGCGCTGAGGTTTCTTCTATTGATTATTCTATCTGCTCGTGAGAATAATCGGACCAAATAGAGGAGATCACCAGATGGCGAAGGTTCGCAGCCCCAATTACCCCGTTGTCGATTTGGCCAGCGCGTTGGTCATGGCAAGGAAGCTTTACGAAAATGACGGTCGGAACAAGGTGTCTAAGATGGCGGTTGCCTCTCACCTTGGACACGACAGCCTGAGCGGACCGGCGCTCGGCAAAATCGGCGCGCTACGCGCCTATGGCCTGATTGAGGGCACTGGCGATGAGAGCCGAATCACCGAAGATGCGATCACTGCCATGATGGCTCCAGAAGACTCTGTGGACAGAGTGGAGGCGCTACGCCGCATGGCTTTTCAGCCAAGTCTTTTCCGGGAGATTGCCAAGGCCTTTCCGACACCTCCGAGCGATAGCAACCTTCGTTATTGGCTTGCTAAACGGGGGTTCTCTCCGGATGCCGCCGCGAAAGCAGCAAAGACCTATCTAACGACAATCGCGCTTGCGACCAGTATGGAGAAGGGGTACCCTCATTCGCCAACCCCCATGGAGGATGAGATGATGCAGGCTCCAGAGCCGTCACGTCCGATTCAGCGGCGATCTACGGAGATGGTCGACGTATCCCCGCTTAGGCCGGGGATGCGGCAGGAAGTCGTCGCATTGGACGAAGGGGACGTGACTATCACTTTCCCCGAAGACCTCTCGGCGGAGAGTTTCGAGGATCTGGAAGATCACTTGAAGCTGTTCATTCGCAGGATGCAGCGCCGCGCGGCGAATAGGTTTCTTGGCTTTGATGAGGGCGACCAGCATTAACCCTTGCGGCGCTGCCAATATCCGCAGAGCCTTTCCGACTTCGGAGCGACACCTACCGCGCTGACAACCATCGCATATTGAGTGCCGTTCGCCTCGCGGCGGTTGTCTTCGCGCCATGCCATCTCAGCGGCATATGAGCCGAGATAGTCGCCAGCGATGCGGTGGTGGATACCGATCTCGGCGCGACGAATGCGCGAAAAAAATGATTCCGCGTCGTTCGTGCAAGCGCCATCCTTCGAATACGCTTCCTGATGGTTGATACGCTTTATCGGGAAATAGGCGGCCAACTTATCCCAATGCGAAGCTTCGTCGGCGTGAACCGTTGAACCGTGCTTCACGGCGGCGGCGACGAAGGCAACGCCATCAGCCTCCGTGCGAGCGACGTGGGTAATCGTGCGGCCATCGGCTTCGCGGGCAACGATAACCGACTGGCGCTTGCCGGATTGATTGGCAGTCAAGCGGCGATCCTTGCGGTCGTTCTTGTTGTTCGCCGGCTTCACATACCCGCCAAAGTAAGCGCCATCAACGGCTACGCTGCCCGATAGAGCGCCTTCGTCGCGGGCCAGCTTTATGGCCTCACGGACCTTGTGCAGCATCACGAAGGCCGTCTTGTAATCAACTGAGAGGTCGCGGGAGAGTTGAAGGGCGCTATAGCCCTTGGCGCCGTTTATGAAGACGGCAATGGCGGCGAGAATGTCGCGGACGGCCAGCTTGCGGCTGGCAAAGATCGTGCCTGACGTGATGCTGAATTGCTTGTAGCAAGCGCGGCACTTGTAAACCTGGCGCGTCTTGAGGTCATAGGCACCGACGCCACCGCATTCCGGGCAAACGGGCTCACCATCCGTTTCCGACCAGCGTATCTTACGGAAAGCAGCGCGGGCTTCCACGTCCGACATGCGCATGACCTTGACCAGCGAGAGGGTCTTGGCGGCGGGGGAAAGGAGGAAATGCTGAGACATATCAAATCCGATGATGTTGTGCATCGGATATAGGACATTGAATCAACACATGCAAGGGTATATATCATCATCCGTGATGTTTTTTCTGGAGAAATGATGATGTCGGATAATTCACTGACCGCACCCTATGAGGAGCGGGCCAAGAACATACTGAAAGGCGAGCTTAAGCGCCGGGGCATAACATATGCGGCGCTGGCCGAGAGGCTGACCGAGAAAGGCGCGCACGAGAACGAGCGCAATCTGGCGAACAAGATAAGCCGGGGTAGCTTCACCGCCGCGTTCTTCATGATGTGCATGGACGTGATCGGAGTTCGGCAGGTCAGTTTAGAAGCCTAATTGTCGAAATATAACCGTTCTTGCGCTGTATCTCTTTCCCGTTAGTATTGCCGCTGGCGGAGGGGGAGATATGAAAAAGAACTTTTGGGCGTTCACTCACTATATGCGTGAGGTCGCTTGGTCCGATTGGCGCGGACGACTAGTGCTGTTTACTGTCTTGATCGCTTCAGTGATCACTCTCATAATTTGGTGGTGTTTTGCCGACGCATCCAATGTTTCCACCTTTTTTGGTGCGGCTTTCGCCTCATGGGTGAGTGGCTTCATACTATTTATCATTACCGGTTTCGTAATAGCTTTGGTCACTCTCCTTCGACCGGAGAGAGAAATATTCGAAGCTAGGGCTAGGAATCTTCTGCAAAGGCAAACAGGTCCACATATCAATTATATAATTTCGAAGCTACATGATCTTTTTGAGCCGTATCTAGAGGAAATGACGAGAGACATCGCGATAATTGATTACGATACAGCGTCCAAGATGTTTCTTTTAACGCAAGATTCGGTGCTGAACTATAGGAGTTACCTACCAGATATACCTGTTATCTTTGATTCCCAGGTTGGCTACGTGAACGGAAACAAGTCACCGGATGGAAAGAAGAAGGCGTCTTTTACTTTTTTGAAGGTGGATGGTAAGACCGTCGGGTCGTCCGAAGAATTTGAGGACTCAATCATCCGAGAATTTCAGATCGCCGTTCATCCTCTATCAACGGTTAAGGTGCGATATAGATTGACTTATTGGGTTCGGGCAGAAGCGGAGCCAAATCGACAGAGGGTTAAGCGGTTCACTCGTAAGTTGGTCGTAACAGTTCACAATCACCTTTCGGTGGAAACGGTAGCGGCCTATCACCCGAATGATGCGGACTTAAAATGGAGCATTCCTGCGGGGGAGTCGGCCCAAGTGGTGAACATGAACGAATTGACGCCAAGTAAGGATGACGATACGTTTGCCTTCGATTTCCGCCTTAGTTTGGCTTGAAACAGATACCAGAACGGCTTACGTTTGGAACACACACAGGAGATGAGAATGCGTAAAGGTGACGACATCGGCGGCTGAAACCCGCGAATCAATCATCATGCGTTCATGAAAGGCCCCAGTTCTTAATGGGGCCTTTTGCGTTTTGGCCTTAGCTGCGACTGATGTGGAAATACCATGCATGCTGATGACCATCATCATATTTGGTGAGTTTGCTCCATAATACCGGAGTTCACGCCGCAGACGCTCGATGCGCTGCGCCAGCCGTTAGAGACCGGCGACTGCATGATCGCGCGGGCCAACCA
>NZ_JAIUGP010000008.1:0-260951 GCF_020164655.1 Mesorhizobium sp. AD1-1 | reverse complement strand
TGGCGGGGGTGGGCCGCCGCAAGCACAAGCTAATATATGGCCGACCCTGGTGCTATGGTGCTATCGCGGAATGGCTGACGGGCAGCCTAGGCCCTCGGGCTTAGTTGCGGGATTGCCGTTTCGCCCGTAGCTTGCAGATCTGGTTGTTTGGGTCCCTCCTTATGACCAGCGCTGGTCGGCACGGTCACCGTCACCCTTGCTTGGTAAACTGATCGTGCCGACCTGGCGTTTTGACTGGGAACCGATGCCTGCGGCGACCGAAGCTACTGGCGAACCGCATGAAGCTCGTCCAAATTGCCATCGAGCAGGTATGCCATGCCGGCCTGCTGCCATCGTCCTTGGCATCTACGGTCCCGAACCGATCCACGAAGGCGAAGCTCTGGCCAAGGCGATCATGGCTGGGGCAAGTCGGACGTCTTTCTCGGCCAGAGCCGGATAGTCAAGCTGGGTTTCCGGGGAGGCGGATACGCAGGATATGGCTTTCGACGCATGCTGATAGATGGAGTGGGCAAGCCCAAGGCCACCCTAATGCCCAGGGAATGGAAGAGCCTGTCAACGGACCGGGTTATCCTCGTGCCTGGACTGGCAGATGAGATTGCTATCGTCCGCTGGATTTTCAGCCAAGTCGTGAACAGGGGCAAAGCTGAGTTCCAGATCGCGAATGCGCTGAACGAACGCGGCGTTCCCGCGGAATTGAATCGCACCTGGTCGACTACTTCCATGCGCAACCTCCTCACCAATACTCTCCCGCGATCGGGCTGCCTGCCTGATTCAGCCGATAGAAGAGACCCGGGAGGGTCACGTCGAAGTTTACGACTGAGCTTCGTCCGCCGTCGCCGCTTTGAGTTGGCCGCTGGCTTCGCCGACGCCGTTCGACCTGGCTTTCTTCACCACCAACGGGTGGCTGCGTCCATCGACGTGTTGCCTGAGCCGCAGGGAACCTGGAATGGGAGGCAGCGCTAATGACGAGCCTTTGCTTGCTCTTGGATTCAATTTTTTGGCCCTTTCAAACTCGCTAAAAGCCGGGCCGTGCGTCCCTCTAGAAGCAGGCACTCAGGTCGATGCCAGGGATCTCGCGACATTAATCTCGGCAGGCTAAGCGGATGTCCAAGTCGGCGCAGGGCCGGTGAGGAAGGGCATGATGTCCACGCCGTCTCCCGGGAAGACCGTGAAATGCGGGTGGTTCTCGAACAGGCGGGCGGCAGTATCGATGGTATCGACGGCCTTTGGCAAATTCCTGGCCGACCGGGCCGCCGTCGAAAGCTTTCGCTCGCAGATAGGGCTCTATCTCAGCGAGACGAAAGGCGAGCCTTCGCCCGGCCATCTCGGTCTGCATCCCGAAAAGGCGCTGCCGCACTGACACGCTGATGCACCGACGGCCGGCGGTTGCTTGCCGCCAGCTCGTCCGGCTGACTGGTTGCGTCTTGGACGTCAGCGGATCGTAGCCTGCTATGCGACAAATCCTTTCAAGAACGCAGCCAGCGACAGTGCAAGTGTCGGGGAGGGGTAGCCGCCCTCCTGTACGATAAGGGTCGCGCGCGACAGACCTCCCAGGATTTCTCCCATCCTGTGAAAACCGGAGTCGTCGACGGCCATGCAGGCGAACGGATCGTCCCTGGAGGCATCTAGACCCAGCGCGACGACCACGATGTCGGGTGAGAATTGGCGCACAGCTTCGCAGCCCCTCGCAACCGCCGCCAGATAGGCCTCGCTGCCGCTCATCAGCGGGACGGGCAGGTTGAGGTTGAAACCTTCGCCGACCCCGGCTCCGGTCTCGTCGGCGTAACCGGCATAATAGGGATAGAGCCAGGCCGGATCGCCGTGCACCGATACGGTGAGCACGTCCTTCCGGTCATAGAACAGCGCCTGCGTGCCGTTGCCGTGATGCACGTCGACATCGATGATTGCCACGCGCGCGCCTTGTGATGCCGCCCAGTTTGCGGCGATGGCGGTGTTGTTCAGGTAGCAGAAGCCGCCCGCCTGATCGCGGTAGGCGTGATGCCCGGGCGGCCGGCACAGTGCATAGGCGGAACTTTCTCCCGCCAGGACCCGCATCATGGCGTCGAGCGCGGTATTGGCGCTGGCACGCGCCGCCTCCCAGGTCCCTTCGACAAGCACGCAGCTGGCGTCGGCCTGGTAGAAGCCTGCCCGGCCGAGCAGGTCGCGCGGCAGGCGGCCCATATGTCGGCTGGGATGGACGCTCGATCGCAGTTCGGGGCCGCTCCCCGGCAGCGCCCGCCACGCCTTGAAGCCGGTCCGCAGGAAGGCGAGATAGTCGCGATCATGCATTGCCGCGATGGCGTCGAGCGGATGTTCGCCCGGAGCTTGGGCAGCAATGCCGGCTCGTTCAAGGCCAGAGAGCAGCGCGGTGATCCTTTCTGGCCGCTCTGGGTTTTCCTTCAGCGCCCCGCCGGCAATGCGGGTGAGCGGGCGATGTAGGAATTGCCTTTCGTCGAAGATGGCAAGCATGGGAGCTACTGCTCCGCGGCGGCGTTGACGCCACCGCGCCGCCGGACAAACTGCGCGGCAATGAGAACGATGATCGACAGCACCACCAGCATCGAGGAGATCGCCGCCACCGTCGGGTCGACCTGGTCGCGTATGTTGGCGAACATGCGCTTGGTCAGCGTCGAGGTCGCACCGCTGGAGATGAAGAGAGACACAACCACTTCATCGAACGAGGTGATGAAGGCAAACAGCATGCCCGAAATCACCGAAATGCGGATCTGCGGCAAGGTCACGGTCAGGAAGGCGCGGACCGGCGATGCACCCAGGCTGCGCGCCGCACGTTCCAGATTGACGTCGAAGCTCGCCAGGCCGTTGCTGACGGCAATGATCACGAATGGGATGGCCAGCGTCGTGTGCGCCAGCACCAGGCCCGTCAGCGTGTTGTTGAGGCCGAGCCTCGAATAGACGAAGAAGGCGCCGATGGCAACGAAGATCAGCGGTACCATCATAGGCAGCATCAGCGCGCCGCGCACGATTGGGTCGAGACCGCCGGCCTTCTTGTGCAGCCCGTAGCTGGCGAGCGTGCCGAGCACCGTCGCCAGGACCGTCGTGCTGGACGCGACCTTGAGCGACACGACAGCCGAGCGCAGCCACTCGTCGGAGCTGAAGAAGGCCTCGTACCATCTGAGGCTCCAGCCGCGCGGTGGAAACTCCAGATATTGGGAATCGGAGAAGGAGAGCGGGATGATGATCAGGCATGGGATGACCAGGAAAGCCATGACCAGCGCCACCAGCAGGTAAAGCCACAGCCGCTGGCCATGGGTGATCTGGGTGGAGGAGGCGACGCGGCCCGCCATCATCCTTCTCCCAACGAAGAGCCGAGGCGCCGGATACCCCATTTCATCAGCCACAGGATAATGCCCGTCACCACGAGCAGGGCCACGCTCAAGGCGCTGGCCGCGCCCCAGTTGGCGAATTTGGAGACGGCGTCGGCGATCTGGGTCGACCACATGGCGACGCGGCCGCCGCCGAGCAGGGCAGGCGTCAGGTAGAAGCCGAGGCACAGCACGAAGGTCAGCGCGGCGCCCGCGCCAAGCCCAGGCGCCGACAGTGGCAGGAACACTTGCCGGAACGATTGGCGAGGCGCCGCAATTGGCCGCGGCGCGCAGATAGACCGGATCGATGGCGCGCATCGAGGAATAGAGCGGCAGGATCAGGAAGGGCAGCATGACGTGGACCATGCCGATGATCGTGCCGGTGAGATTGTTGACCAGCGGCAGCGATTCGCTGATCAGGCCAAGCTGTTTGAGCCAGGTGTTGATGACGCCTTCCCGCTGCAGCAGGACAAGCCATGCATAGGTCCTGACCAGCACCGATGTCCAGAACGGCAAGATGATGAACACCAGCAGGATCTGCGCGATGCGCTGCGGCAGCTGCGACAGGAGATAGGCGACGGGGTAGCCGAGCAGGACGCATATGCTGGTGACGGCCGCCGATACCTTCAACGTGCTGAGGAAACTGTTGACATAGGCCGGCCGCAGCAGGCGGGCGTAATTCTCAGCCGACAAGGCTCCGGACGCATCGAAAAGCGACAGCCAGGCAAGCCACGAGAATGGCACCAACAGCACCAGCGCCACCAGTAGGATGGCTGGCACCGAGAGGCCGGCCATCGCCAGCCGCTGGCGGCGTTCATCGCCGCCAAGCAGGCTGGTATTCAACGGCAGCACGTCGAAGCCGGCAGCCGTCATAAGGACGCGTCCTCCACCAGGACGCTGGCCTGTGGCGTCAGCCACAGGGTCAGCGTCTGGCCGGCCTCGGGCAGCGGGTGATCCTGCACCGGCGTATGGCGGATCGATATCTCATGGTCGCCCGGCAGCTTCAGCGCGATCGAATGGCTGTCGCCGCGATAGACGACATCGACGACCAGCCCTTCTATGCGGTTGTCACGTTCATCATGGCCATGCCAGCCAAGGCGCTCGGGCCTGACGACCAGCCACTGCTCTGCGCCGGTGGACGGTGGCTGCGCCAGTTTCAGCTGGCGTCCGGCGAATTCATATCCATTGCCGGCCTTCTTGACGGGAAGCATCCGCGTCTCGCCCATGAAACTGGCGACGAAACGGCAATTGGGGCGGTCGTAGATGGTCTTCGGCGTGGCGAGTTGAACGATCCTGCCGCTTCTCAGTACGGCGATGCGGTCGGACATGGTCAGCGCTTCCTGCTGGTCATGGGTGACATAGACGGTGGTCATCCCCAACCGGTCGTGCAGCCGCTTCAACTCGATCTGCATGTGCTCGCGCAGGTTCTTGTCCAGCGCCGATAGCGGCTCGTCCATCAGGAGCAATTTCGGTTCGAAAACGATGGCGCGCGCCAGGGCGACGCGCTGCTTTTGGCCGCCCGACAGTTCGGTGACGCGGCGCGCGGACAGATGCGCCATCTGCACGACATCGAGCGCCTGCTTGACCCGTTCGCGGATGGCGGCGGTCCCGATGTGGCGCAGCTTCAGCGAGTAGGCGACGTTGTTGAAGACGTCCATATGCGGAAACAGCGCATAGTTCTGGAACACCATGCCGAGATCGCGCTTGTGCGGCGGCCGGGCAATGAACTCGACGCCGTCGACGAGCAGACTGCCGCTGTCGGGTCGCTCGAAGCCGGCGATGACGTTGAGCAGCGTCGTCTTGCCCGAGCCAGATGGCCCGAGCAGCGTCAGGAACTCGCCCGGCTCGATATCGAGCGACACATCGTCGAGCGCCTTAAATGCCCCGAATGCCTTGGAGACATTGCGTATCGATACGGCGCCCGACGTCATGCTTCCTCCTCCCGTCCGCGCAACGATCAGTTGGAGATCAGCAGACTGTAGTCCTCGCGGACCAAATCATTGTTGTCGCGCCACCAGTTCGCGTCGATGAATGTCTGCTTGGCGACATTTTCCGGCGACATGTTGGACTTCGCAAGCACCTCGGGCGAGAATTTTCCGACCTTGAAGGCGAGGCTGTTGGTCGGGCCGTAATAGGGCATCATTTCGGGGATGCGTGCCTGGACTTCAGGCGAGACGACGCCGGCGATGAATTTTTGCGCCGCCGCAACATGGGCCGAGCCCTTGAGGATCGCCAGGCAGCCATAGCCGAGGATGCCGTTGTCATAGGTGAATTCGACCGGTGCGCCATCGCTGATCACCGAGGCGACACGGCTGCCCCAGATCGCCATCATGTCGACCTCCTTGTCCTTCAGGAGCTGCGCCGACTGGGCGCCCGACGACCACCAGACCGAGATTTCGGGCTTGATCTCCTTCAGGCGCTCGAGGGAGAGTTTTGTGTCGAGCGGATAGAGCTTGTCTTTGGAGACGCCAGCGCCGAGCAGCGAGATCTCCATCATTTCCTGCGGATAGACGCTGAGGGCGCGGCGGCCGGGAAAGGCCTTGACATCCCAGAAGTCCTTCCAGCCCGTCGGATGCTTGTCCTTGTAGACGTCGGTGCGCCAGGCAAGCACGACCGAATAGGTGTTGGTGGCGATCCAGTGGTCGCCATAGGCCTTCTTGTCGAAGCCGTCGGTCTTGATGACGCTGTAGTCGAGCGGCTCGAACAGGCCTTCCTTGCCGCCGACCGCGCACTCGTCGGCGCCCAGATGCACGATGTCCCACGTCGGGCTGCCCGACTGCACCTGCACGCGCACCGAAGCCAGGCCATCCTGCGTTTCTTCCGACAATGTCACGCCGGCGGCGTCGGCGGCCGGCTGCCACAGCGTTGCGCGCAGATCCTTCTGCAAATTGCCGCCGAAGCCGGAAATTGTCAGTGTTTCGCCGGCCGCCATGGCGTTGGAGACTACAAACAGCGCGGTTGCCGCACCCAACAGCTTGGCGATCGCGAGACGCTTCAAGTGCATGATCTTCTCCCCTTGATTGAACGGTGCCGTTCGACCCGGCCGTTCTCCCTGGCCTTGGCGCGTGGCAAGATCGACAAGACACGCAGGTCGTGACAATCTGGTTGATCAGATGAACTATCTAGTTTACGTTGTCAACTAAATTTAATCCGCCCAACTCCGCCTATTTAGAGATCGATCATGAACAAACCAAAACAGGGCTGGGTCAAATCCGCCCAGACCTATGAGCGAGGGTCAAACGAAGACCATGAACGGCCGGCTGTTGCCCGGGATCGGGCGCGGGGTGCTGGCCGGAGCCTGCAGGATGACGGTCCTGCCCCAGACATCAGGGACCTCTTCTCATTCGAGCTCCAGCGCCTGGCCGGCCTGTCGACGCGCATCGCCACTTTGTCGATCCGCCCGAAATACGGGCTGACCACGCGTGAATGGCGTGCGCTGGCCGTCCTGAAATATCTCGGCACCGTGCCTCTGCAGGAGCTTTCCAAGCACAGTGGTCTGCTCAAAAGCCAGATGAGCCGCACGGTGTCGGGGCTGATCGACCGGGGCTATATCCAGAAGGCCGCCAATCCGGAGGACGGCCGCAGCATCCTGCTGCGCCTCAGCCCCGACGGCCTGGACCTTTCCGAGCAGGTCCTCGACGATTCCTTCGAGCGCAACGAACAAATGCTGGCGTCGCTGAGCAATGCCGAGCGGCAGATGCTGGTGGAGTTGATGCGGCGGGTGATCCGAACCAGTTCGACCTACTTCCATGATCTCAAGCAGCGGGCCACTCCGTCTGATCTCGACCAGCTCGACGAGGAGTAGCTCCCCTAGATTATGGTTGACTGAGTGAACGACATAGTTCACAAGAGCAACCAAATTGGACGAGGAATCCGTGAACCCAGCGGTCGTGATCTGTGAATGCTTTGCCCGCGATGGCCTGCAGCATGAGCCTGCAGCCGTTCCGACGCACGCCAAGATCGCGGTTATCGATGCCATCACCTCGGCGGGATTTTCCCGCATCGAGGCAACCAGCTACAGCCATCCGACCCTGCTGCCGGCATTCGCGGACGCCTCGGATGTGCTTCGAGGCATCCAGCGACGCGAAGGCGTGACTTACAAGGCCACCTGCCCGAACCAGAAGGCGATAGAGCGCGCTCTGGTGGACCTCGCCGCGGGTAGCGGTGCCGGGGAACTAAGCCTGCTCGTCTCGGCGACGGAGGCTCATACCGAGCGCAATCTGCGCACGACGCGCGAGCGGCAATGGCGCAACGTCGCCGACATGGCAGCACTTGCCGGCGGCCGATTCCGCTTGATCGGCGTCGTGTCGATGGCGTTTGGCTGTCCCTTCGAAGGGCGGGTCGATCTCTCTTCGGTGCTCGACGACATCGCGCATTTCGCCTCGATCGGAGTGCGTCATGTCACGGTGGGCGACACATCGGGGCATGGCACGCCATCGGCCGTGCGTCGCATGTTCGAGAAGATTGCTCTCGACATGCCCGAAGTGACGGCGATCGCGCATTTCCACGACACGCGCGGAACCGCGCTCGCCAACTGCCTGGCGGCCTATGAGGCCGGCTGCCGCTGGTTCGACAGCGCGCTCGGCGGCGTTGGCGGCCATCCCGTGCAGATCCAGTACGGCGAAGGCCAGACAGGCAATGTCGCGACCGAGGACCTGATCAACCTGTTCGAGGCCGAAGGCATCGATACCGGCCTCGATCTCGAGCGCCTGCGCGATGCCTCGTTGCTTTGCGAGAAGACGCTTGGCCGCGAACTGTACAGCAAGGTCGCCCGCGCCGGCTACGGCGTTCTCAACTAGGGGATGGACATGGCGCAAGTCCGACAAACTCCGGTGCTGATCGTCGAGAACCGTGGCCTGGTTCGCATCGTCGCCCTCAACCGCCTCGACAAGCTCAACGCGCTTGACACCGAGCTGACGCAGGCGCTGCACGATGCGCTGCAGGACGCGGATCACGACGCCGTCGTGCGTGCCATCGTGCTGACCGGCAATGGGCGCGCCTTCTGCGCCGGCGCCGACCTGTCGGAGTTCAAGCAGCTGACGCCTGCCAACCAGGATCTGGTCGAGCGGCGTGCGGATCTGACCTGCCGGACGCAAGCGATGATGCAGAAGCTGTCGAAGCCGATCGTCTCGGCCGTGCGGGGTGCGGCGGTTGGCGGCGGCGCCGGGCTTGCCATTGGCTGCGACATGATGGTGGCGGGGTCCGATCTCAAATTCGGCTATCCCGAGCTGAAACATTCGATCGTTCCGGCCCTGGTGATGACCGGCCTGCAGCGTTCGCTCGGGCGCAAGGCTGCCTTCGAAATGATCAGCCTCGGCCGGCTGATCGGCGCTGAAGAGGCGCTGAAGCTGGGCCTCGCCAACCGGATGGTCGAGCCGGACCAGGTGGTCGAGACGGCTGTCGCGATAGCCGAACAATGGGCGGCGGCCAATCCCCGCGCGATGGCGGCGGTCAAATCGCTCTACTACCAGGTGGCGGACCTTCCCTACGATGAGGCGATGGCAGCCGGCCGCTACGTCAACGCCGCGATGCGCGCCTTCAGGGAAGATGAGACATGAGGCCGCTGGAGGGGATTCGCATCCTGGATTTCTCCCGCGTGCTGGCAGGCCCGATGGCCACGCAGATCCTGGCCGAGATGGGCGCCGAGGTGACCAAGGTCGAGCGTCCGGAAACCGGCGACGAGTCACGTGTCTTCGAGCCGCGCCTGGCCGGCGGCGAGAGCGCGTACTTCATGGCTTTCAACCGAGGCAAGCGGTCGCTTACCCTCAATCTGAAATCAGCCAGGGGGCAGGATCTTGCGAGGCGGCTCGTCGCCGGCTCCGACGTCATCGTCGAGAATTTCCTGCCCGGCGAGATGGAGCGTTTCCAGCTCGGCTATGGCAGACTGGCCGAGCTCAATCCTGGGCTGATCTATGTTTCGAGCACGGGTTTCGGCCAGACCGGCCCTTACCGGGACCGCCCCGGCTACGACACAGTCTTCCAGGCTCTCTCCGGCGTCATGCATCTGACTGGCCATGCCGACGGCCCTCCAGCCAAGGCCGGCGTACCGATCGCGGATATGAGCTCCGGCCTGTGGATCGCCATAGCCATCCTCAGCGGACTGGTCGGTCGGGCCAGGAGCGGCAAGGGCTGCCGCGTCGACCTGTCGATGATGGACGTGCAGGCAAGCCTGCTGGCGCTGGCGGCCGCGCGGCTGTTCGCTCTTGATGAGGATGTGAGGCGTGCCGGAACCGAACATCCCGGCCGCGTTCCCTCCGCCGCTTTCGAGTGCCGGGACGGCGGCTGGCTGCACATCAGCGGCAGCGACCAGCATTGGCCGGCGCTTTGCGCCGCGCTCGGGCTCGCCGAACTCGCCGCCGACCGCACGCTCGATAAGAACGCCGGGCGCGTCGGCGGGCGCGAGCGCGTCATGGCCGCCATGCGAACGGCCATGCTTCAGCATGATCGCGCCCCGCTGGCTGAAAGGCTGCGGGCGGCCGGCATTCCGGCCGGCGAGGTCAACACGGTTCGCGAAATCCTCGATGACCCGCATATGGTGGCGCGGGGGACCGTCGGCGCTTTCGAGCACCCAAGCGCCGGCCGCGTCCCGGCTTTGCGCACTCCGGTGCGATACGAGGGCTTCGACGATCCTGATATCGGCGTCCCGCCGCAGCTTGGTGCCGACACCGACTGGATCCTGTCCGAGGAACTCGGGCTGGGCGCTGCCGAGATCGATGCGCTGAAAATCGAAGGGGTGATCTGAATGAGCACATCCGCAATGGTCATCTGCCGGCGCGAGGGAGCCATCGCCCGCGTCGTGCTCAACCGGCCGGAAGCGCGCAATGCGCTGAACCTGCAGATGTGCCTCGAACTGCGCCGCCTTTTCGAGGAGCTCGACGGCGACAGGGACATTAGAGTTGTGCTCATGGCCTCTACCGGTCCGGTCTTCTGCGCCGGCGCGGATCTCAAGGAGCGCGTCGACAAGGACGAACGCTGGGTGCTGGAGCGGCGGAGAGCGTCGTTCGCGGCCTATGACGCCATCGCCCGCTGCGCCAAGCCGGTCGTGGCGCTTGTCCAGGGGCCGGTCGTCGGCTCGGGCGGAGAAATCCTGATGAGCTGCGATTTCGCCATCGCCTCCGAGAAGACGACCTTCCGCTTCCCCGAACCGCAATGGGGCACGGTCGGCGCCACCCAGCGCCTGCAAAGGGTCATCGGCAAGATGCGGGCCAAGGAACTGCTTTTCACCGGCCGCGTCATGCCTGTCGCGGAAGCCTATGAGCGCGGTCTCGTCGCCCGCGTCGTGCCGCACGAGGATCTTGCGAGAGTCGGCGACGAGGTGGCCGCCGCCATCGCTGCGGCTCCGCCGCTGGCGATCGTGCTCACCAAGCAGGCCGTCGATCTTGGCCATGAAACCGACCTCGCCAATGGCATCCGCATCGAATTGGCAGCGATTGAGCGCTGCCTTGCCGATGGCGGCTGGCGTGACGGAATCGCCAAGTTCATTCAGCAGACGGAGGCTGGGGCCACTGATGGCGAAGGCTGATCTCGATCTGGAAGGGTTCTTTCCGCTCACCATAGCCGAGGCGCTGCGCCGTACGGCGGCAATCGCTCCGGAGATCGAGGCGATCGTCGCCTCGGACGGGCGCATCACCTGGGGTGGGTTGGCCGAAGAGGTCGCCCGCCTCAGCGCTGGCCTCGCCACCCAGGGCATCCGCAAGGGCGATCATGTCGGTCTTTGCCTCTGCAATTCCGTGCGCTGGATGACCATATTTCTCGCTCTCGGTTCGCTTGGCGCCGTCACCGTGCCGATCAACACCCGGTTCGTCGCCGGCGAGATGGCCTATGCGTTGCGCCAATCGCGGGTCGGCACGCTCATCACTTGCGACCGGCTGTTCAAGATCGATTTCGTCGCCATGCTGCGCGAGATCTGCCCTGCGCTCGACCGCCAACTCCCCGACGAGGCCATGCCGGACCTGAGGCGGGTCATGGTCATCGGCCCCGACGTGCCGCAAGGCGCCATTGGCTGGGACGCGATCGCCGCCGCCGACGCAGCCGACGCCAAGGACATTCAGGCCTGTGACCCGGGCGATCCCTTGCTCATCCAATACACGTCCGGCACTACCTCCTTTCCAAAGGGCGTGGTGCTGACCCACCGCAACATGCTGGCCAACGCCTGGTTCTCGGGTCTCAGGATGGGCCTGCGGCCGACCGACCGGTTCCACAGCGCACGGCCCTTCTTCCATGTTGCCGGCACGACCCTTTCGATCCTGTCGGTGCTGCAACACGCCGCCACTTTAGTCAGCATGGATCGCTTCGAAGCGGCGGACGCGCTGCGCCTCATGGAGGCCGAGCGCTGCACGCATTTTTCGGGCAACGACACAATGGCGCTCATGCTGCTCAACCATCCCGACCGCGCGCGGCGCAAGCTCAGCCTGCGTGGTGCCTGGTTGGCGGCCTCGCCCACCATCGTGCGGCGGGTGATCGACGAACTCGGCGCGCGCGAATGCGTGGTCGGCTACGGCCTTTCGGAAGCCTCTCCCAATGTCGCCCAATCCTGTTTCTGGGAGCCGGAGGATGTCAGGGCGAGTGCCGCGATGCGGCTGCAACCGGGCGTGGGCGTACGCATCCGCCGTGCCGACGGCAGCGATGCCGAGGCCGGCGAGAGCGGTGAAATCCTGGTGCGTGGCTGGAATGTCATGCTCGGCTATTTTGACAAGCCGAAGGAGACGGCCGAAGCGCTCGACCCCGACGGCTGGCTGGCGACCGGCGATCTCGGCGCGCTCGATCGTGATGGCCGCCTGACCTTTCTAGGCCGCGCCAAGGAGATCATTCGTGTCGGCGGCGAGAACGTCTCGCCCGCCGATGTCGAGAACGTGCTGCACCGTCATCCGGCGATCAGGCAGGCCGCCGTCGTCGGCGTGCCCGAGGAACGGCTGGTCGAGGTGCCCGCGGCCTTCGTCATCCTCAATGACGGCCATTCGGCAAATCCCGAAGCCATCAAGGCCTGGGCAAAAGGCGAGATGGCCGGGTTCAAGGTGCCGCGCCACGTCTGGATCGTCGATAGTTTCGAGACCATCGGCATGACGGCCAGCTCCAAGATCCAGAAGAAGCAGCTCGTCGCCCATGCGCGCGGCCTGCTCGGGCTTTGAGGCTGCATCGTGCGGATCGAGACACAGGTCACGCGGCTTCTTGGCATCGACCTGCCGATCATCCAGGCCGGTATGTCGTGGGCCTCGTCGAACGCGGCGCTACCGCTCGCCGTGTCGCGCGCGGGTGGCCTCGGCGTCATCGCCGCCGGTCCCATGTATAGCGAGGACCTTGTCGAAGCCATCGACCAGGTTCGGGCCGGAACTGACCGACCTTTCGGCGTCAACCTGCCGCTCTACCGCAAGGGTGCGGACGAGATCATCGACCTGCTGATCGAGAATCGCGTCCCGGTGCTGATCGCCTCCCAGGGCGGGCCAAAAAAGTACATCGAGCGCTTCAAGGCGATCGGCACCGTCTGCCTGCATGTGGTGGCGGGAGCCGAGCATGCACTGAAGGCCGCCGAGGCCGGGGTCGACGGGCTGATCGCGGTTGGCGGCGAGGCGGGCGGCCATCCACCGGCGGAACTGGTGTCGACGCTGGTGCTTGGCCGCGCCATCGCCAAGGCGGTTCCCGATATGCCGCTCATCCTCAGCGGCGGCTTTGCCGATGGGCGCGGCCTGGCGGCCGCCTTGGCGCTCGGCGCGGGCGCGGCGCAGTTCGGCACCCGCTTCATGCTGTCGCGGGAAGCAAGGCTGCACGATGCCTACCGGCAGCGCCTACTCGACGCCTCCATCGCCGATACGCTCGTCGTCGGTCGTGGCCTCGGCATGATCCGGGTGCTGCGCAACCGCTTTGCCGAGACGATGAGCGCGGCTGAACAGGACGGCGCGGCTGAAGAGGCGCGCCGCGCGATCTTTGTCGCCAGCACGCTCAAGGCGGCTGCCTTCGATGGCGATGTCGACCAGGGCAAGCTGGAGGCTGGCCAGAGCGTCGGCCTCGTCGGCGATATCCTCCCTGCCGGCGACATCGTTCACTCCATTGCCCGCGACTATGCCGCGGCCGTCGCCGCGCTGCCGCGCCCAACTGAAAACTAGAAGGGAATACATCATGCTGGACACGCCTTTGCTGATCGACGGGCATTGGAGGGCGCCCTCCGGCGAACGCACGGGCGAAATCATGAATCCGGCCACCGGGCAGATGATCGCCCGCCTGCCATTCGCCGAGCGAGCGGACCTCGACGCGGCGCTTGCAGCTGCCGCCAGGGGCTTCGAGATGTGGCGCCGGACCACCGCCTTCGAACGCAGCCGGATCATGCACCGTGCCGCCGCTTTGTTGCGTGAGCGCGCGGAAACGATCGCCAGCCATATGGTACGCGAGCAGGGCAAGCCGCTTGCCGAGGCAAGGGGCGAAGCCAACGCGGCGCCCGAACATGTCGAGTGGCACGCCGAAGAAGGCCGGCGCGCCTATGGCCGTGTCATTCCCTCGCGCCACCCGGGCGCACGGCAGATGGCCCTCAAGGAGCCGATCGGACCGGTCGCCGCGTTCTCGCCATGGAATTTCCCGGTCAACCAGCTCGTGCGCAAGATCTCGGCCGCGCTCGCCGCCGGCTGTTCGGTGATCGCCAAGCCGCCGGAAGAGACGCCGTCGGCCTGCATCGAGCTGGTGCGGGCGTTCCAGGATGCCGGCGTGCCGGATGGCGTGATCAATGTGGTGTTCGGCGTGCCCGCCGAGATTTCGCAGTACCTGATCGCATCGCCCGTCATCAGGAAGATCTCGTTCACCGGCTCGGTGCCGGTCGGCAAGATGCTGGGCTCGATGGCGGCAGCCGGCGTCAAGCGCGCGACCATGGAACTTGGCGGGCATGCGCCCTTCATCGTTGCCGCCGACGCAAACCTCGACGCCGCGGTCAAGCTCGGCCTGATGCTGAAATACCGCAATGCCGGGCAGGTCTGCGCCGCACCGACGCGCTTCTACGTCCAGGATGCGGTCTACGACCGCTTCCGCACCGCCTTCGTCGCGGGCTCCCGTCAGATCAAAGTGGGGGATGGGATGGACGCGCAGACCCAGATGGGACCGCTTGCCAATCCGCGTCGGCTCGACGCAATGGACAGCTTTGTCGAGGATGCTGTCGCGAAAGGCGCGGTGCTGGATTGCGGCGGCCGCCGCATCGGCAACACCGGCTTCTTCTTCGAGCCCACCGTGCTATCCGACGTGCCCGAGGCGGCGCGCCTGATGAATGATGAGCCGTTCGGGCCGGTGGCGGCGTTGGTGCGTGTCGGCTCGGTCGACGAGGCGATCGAACGCAGCAACCGGCTGCCCTTCGGCCTCGCGGCCTTCGCCTTCACCAATTCGCTGGCGACGGCTGACCGGCTCACCGACGGCCTCGAGGCCGGCATGGTCTCCATCAACCATTTCGGCCTTGCCGCGGCCGAGACGCCCTTCGGCGGCATCAAAGAAAGCGGCTACGGCAGCGAAGGCGGCTCGGAAACCCTGGATGCGTTCCTGACCACCAAATTCGTCAGCCATCTGGGGCTCACCGTAAACTAGACCGAGGACGCGGCTTGGAAACCTACGATTATATCATCGTCGGCGGCGGATCCTCCGGCTGCGTGCTTGCCAACCGGCTGGTGAGCGCCGGCAAGAGGGTGCTGCTGCTGGAGGCCGGCCCACGCGACAACACGCCGTTCATCCATATCCCGGCGACGTTTGTGCGCGTGCTCGGCACGAAGCGGACGTGGATGTACCGGACGGAGCCGGAGCCGGGCGCGAATGGCCGAGTGCTGACCGTGCCGCAAGGGCGCACGCTGGGCGGCGGCTCGTCGGTCAACGCCATGATCTACATCAGGGGCCAGGCCGAGGATTACGACACATGGCGCGATCTCGGTTGTGCCGGCTGGGGCTATGACGACGTGCTGCCGGTCTTCCGCCGCAGCGAGGACAACGAGACCTTCTCCAACACCTTCCACGGCGTCGGCGGTCTGCTCAAAGTGTCGGAGCCGCGTTACCGGCATCCAATCAGCTCGGCCTTCGTGCGCGCCGCGCAGGAGGTTGGCCTGCCGCACAATGCCGACTTCAACGGCGCCGTACAGGCCGGCGTCGGCTTTTACCAGACGACCACATTCCGCGCCCGTCGCGGATCGACGGCCGCCACCTACCTGAAGCCCGTTCGCCATTCGAAACTGCTGACGGTGCATGTGGAGGCTGCCGCGCAGGGGGTCGTGCTCGAGAATGGTGCCGCCGTTGGAATACGCTACCGCCACGCCGGCCGGATCGTCGAGGCACGCGCCAGGGAGGAAGTCGTGCTTTGCGCCGGCGCGCTGGCGACGCCGAAGCTCCTCATGCTTTCCGGCATTGGCCCCGAGGCGGAACTACGCGGCCTCGATATTCCGGTGACGCGGCATCTGCCCGGCGTCGGCGAAAACTTCCAGGATCACATCACCGCGTCGGTCTATGGCATCACTGATCGGCCGATCTCGCTCAAGGGGCAGGATAGGGGGCTGCACGCGGTCAAGAACGGGCTGCAATATGTCTTTACGCGGTCAGGGCTTTTGACGTCCAACGTGGTCGAGACCGGTGGCTTCGTCGACACCAGCGGGCAGGGCAGGGCCGACATCCAGTTCCACGTCACGCCTGCCCTGGTCGGCGACGCCACCCGCGAAGCGATGGCGGGGCATGGTGTGTCGATCAATCCATGCATCCTGCGGCCCGCGTCGCGCGGCAAGGTTTCGCTGCGCAGCCGGGATGCCGGCGATCCCATCGTTTTCGTAGGCAACAATCTGACGCAGCAGGACGATCTCGACACGCTGGTGCGTGGCCTGAAGCTGGCGCGCAGAATTCTAGGCGCCCCGTCCATGCGGGCGCTCGGATTTCGCGAGCTTGCGCCAGGCGACGGCGACAGGAGCAATGCCGAGCTCGAACGGCATGCGCGTTCATTTGCCAAGACCGTCTATCACCCGGCTGGCACCTGCAAGATGGGCACCGACGACATGGCCGTCGTCGACAACCGGCTGCGGGTGATCGGCGTGCCGCGCCTTCGCGTCGCCGATGCGTCGATCATGCCGACGCTCGTCAGCGGCAACACTAATGCGCCATGCATCATGATCGCCGAACGCTGCGCGGATTTTCTACTGGCACGTACCCCTGGCTGAGCCGCATCAGCCAGAAGGTCGGGTTGTCAAAGGCTTTGGCGTAAAATGCACGAAAATTGGCGTAATATATCAGGAATTGTCGAACGGCTACTGTCACGCTGGCAGCGAACCATAAGGCCCCGGACGCCATCTCGGCTTGGGCAAACTGGCGGCACAACCACGTGAACGACGCTTTCCTTGGAGGACGCTATGAACGTATCAATCCCCAACTCGATAGCCGCGCGCGACAAGGCATTTGCCTTGCATCCCTTCGTCGATCCGCTCGCGAACATCGAGCCCATGGTGATCACTCATGGCAAGGGCGTGCGTGTCTTCGACGAGGAGGGGCGGTCCTATATCGATGCGGTGGCCGGCCTGTGGTGTGCATCGCTAGGCTTCGACAATGAACGGCTGGCGCGGGCTGCCTATGAGCAGATGCGCAAGCTGCCCTTCTATCACGCCTTCACCGGCAAGACGAACCAGCCGCTGGTGGATCTATCGGAGCGCCTCGTGCAGCTTGCGCCGTCGCCGATGAGCAAGGTGTTCCTCGCCAATTCCGGCTCGGAAGCGAACGACACCGCCATCAAGCTGATCTGGTATTACAACAACGCGTTGAAGCGACCCGAGAAGAAGAAGATCATCGGTCGCCTGCGTGGCTATCACGGCATCACGCTGGCCACGGCCTCCGTCACTGGGCAGGTGATCAACCACACTTCGTTCGACCTGCCGCTGGCGCGCTTCCACCATGTGCAGACGCCGGTCTTCTACCACAATGGCATGCCCGGCGAGAGCGAGGAGGACTATGCCAGCCGCTGCGCCAAGGAGCTCGACGATCTGATCGTCGCCGAGGGGCCGGACACCGTCGCGGCGATGTTCATGGAACCGATCATGGGTGGTGGCGGCGTCATCGTGCCGCCACACACCTATTACGAGAAGATCCAGGCCGTGCTGCGTCGCCACGACGTGCTGGTTGTGGCCGACGAAGTGATCTGCGGCTTCGGCCGTACCGGCTCTTACTGGGGTTCGCAGACCGTGGGGATCGAGCCCGACATCCTGACCTGCGCCAAGGCCCTGTCGGCGGCCTTCCTACCGATCAGCGCCGTATTGATCGGCCAGAAAATTGTCGACGCGGTGGCCGAGGAGACGCATGCGATCGGCACGTTCGGCCATGGCTTCACCTATTCCGGCCATCCGGTGCCGGCCGCAGTCGCGCTCGAGACGCTCAAGATCTACGACGAGGAAAATATCATCTCCCGGGCTGCCGAGACCGGCCAATTCCTGCAGGCAGAACTCAAGCGCCGCCTGGCCGGCCATCCGCTTGTCGGCGATGTCCGCGGCGCCGGGCTGATCGCCGGAGTCGAGATCGTCGCCGACAAGGCGGAGCGGCGCAATTTCGCCCCTGCCGACAAGATCGGTCCGACGCTGGTGCGCCTGTGCGAGGCCAATGGCGTGATCCTGCGCTCTTGTCCCAACGACACGATCGCGCTCAGCCCGCCACTGATCATCAACAGGGCGGAAACCACCGAGATCATCGACAGGATGGAAAGTGGCCTCGATCTGATCCATGCCACGCTGCGCAGCGGCAAGCCGGCTATGGCGGCTGCATAGGCTTACGCAGGCCCCTTGCGCAGAGGACTTCTGCTTGGCGCGCTGCCGGTCCATGTCCGGTAGGCGCGCGAGAAGACCGAGCCATCCGCATAGCCGGCGCTGATGGCGATCTCGGTAATGGAGTTGATGCGCCCCTGCGCGAGCAGGTTTTCGGCCACGCGCTGGCGCTCCTGGCGCACGATGTCGCGAAAGCTCGTCTGTCGTTCGGCCAGCGCACGCTGCAGGCTGCGAACCGGCATGCCCAGCTTGTCAGCGACGTCGTTGATCTGCGCTGGCCGGCCTCCCATCGACTGGGCCACGATCAGGCCCACCCGGCGCTCAAGGCTCTCGTCAGGAGCCGCCACCTGGTCGGCGAGCCGCAGATGAGCCTCGACGATCGGCAAAAGCGCGTAGCTCACGCGCTCGGATCGAAGCGCCAGATCCTGCCCGGCGATCACCAGCTTGTTGACGGGTTGGCCAAAAAAGACCGGAGCGCCGAATACGCCCTCGTAGAGCCGCGCCCGTGATGGATTGGAGTGTCCGAGATGAACCTCGACAGGCGCCCAGGCACGTCCCATGCGGGTACGGATCAGGCTGCAGAGATTGGCGAGCGAATATTCGACATCCTGTCTGGTCGAGACACCGAGTTCGTGCACACGATAGACGTAGTCACTACCTTGTGGCGTGTCGATCAATTCGAGCGCCCAGCCTTCCCCGATGGCGTTGCCCCAATGCGAGAAATGCGTGAGCGCCTCGTGCAACGTGCGCGACGTCGCCATCAGCAGGCCGAGCGAGCCTACCTGTTCGGAGCGGATCTCCGCACCGATCCTCAAGCCCAAGCAGGGATCGCCAACGAGGTCGGCGGCTTGCTGCTGGATCGCCAGGAAAGTCAAAAACGGCAGCCGGAAATGGGGCTCGACAAGATTCGATTTCTCCAGCCCGTGCGCCGACAGCATCGCCGTGGCATCAATTCCTCTCGCTTCGACGGCTTCGACGAAGGGCAGAATCAGATAACTCCTGATGAGATGCGTGGTGCTCAAGGTCTGTCCCCACTTAACGATCGGATCAGCACCGCCGATACGGCCATGGCGCCGCTGCGGTACGGTGCAGCAGCGCCAGCGTACTATCGCTTTGGAGTCCCTGCGTACAGCTGGGACCAAGGCAAGTCGTACGTCTTTGTCCGCCACCGAATACGAGGACATACGAAGGATATGGCTGGGCGACCCGTCCGTGAACTGATTGATTTGTCGAAAAGGCCACGTTCTCAGAGACAAATATAGTCGTTATTTGTCAAAGGGTTGCGACGCGGTTTGCCCGAATTGATTCAAGAAGCTGATCCAGCCATTCGCTGACCGCATTTATCTTCTCCCGAATAGCAGCAACGCGTCTCATCACTGTCGTTCAGGCGGGCTGCCATCTTTCCTGAAAGCTGCCGGTCCGTTCAGGATGGTCGCCGGCGGGCAACAAATTGTCGCGCTTCCTGTAACCGGAATTGTTTATGACACTGGAGACGCAAGGCTCCGCGGCGATCATCTATGCGGCTCGCTCGCTGCCCCTGGGTTCGATGCCGATCATCGGTTTCGGCGCCGAAGCCGTGCACCGGAATTTCGGCCTGGCCGAAGGGTGTTGACCGTCGGACTGCAGCGAACTGGCAACGGGCCGCAGAAGCCCCAATGTCCTGGCATCTGCCGATCGGCCAGAGTTCGAAAAACCGGTCTTCCAAAATCGATGTCACAGGCGCCTTGGGGAAAGAGGGTGCACAAGCTGTGTTGGCAGTTTGAGAATTCGCCGATATGCCGCACAACGGTAAATGCAACGCCGAGCCGGAACACGTGTCAGGTTCGCAGGAGGACAAGTAGCCGTGACGCAGAAGGGGATCACCTTGAGGGACGTTGCTGCCGCGGCCAATGTGTCGCGCGCTACGGCCGCGCGCGCGCTCAACAGCTACGGCTATGTCGGCGACGAGACCGCACTTCGGGTGCTGGAGGCGGCTGAAAGACTGGGTTACCGGGCCAATCTCGTAGCGCAGGCCCTCCGCAGCGGTCAGTTGCCGATCGTCGGCTTCGTGCCCGGCGACATCCAGAATCCGTTCTTCGCGCGCATCGCTCACGACATCGAGGTGGAATTGCGCAAGCACCGCCACAACCTGCTGATCGCAAGCAGCGAAGAGAATATCGAACAGGAAAAGGAGCTGCTGGAGAGTCTGCGCTCACTGAGCATCCGCGGCTTCATCCTGGCGCCAACCTCAGCGACCGACAGCGAGCACATCGTGCGGCTGGTGCGTGACGGCGCACCGGTCGTGCTGATCGACCGCGTCGTCAAAGAGGTGCACTGCGACAGCGTCGGCGTCGACAACGAGGGCGGCGCGGGCGAGGCCGTGGATTATCTAGTCGCCAACGGTCACAAACGGATCGGACTGTTGCGCGACGAATCCCGTATCTTCACCGCGCAGGAGCGTCTTGCCGGATACCGGAACTCACTGCAGTCGCATGGCATCGCGCTGGATGATTCGCTGATCAGCGTGTCGCGCTCCACGGTCGAACATGCCGTTGAAGCCACCATCCGCCTGTTCAGCCGCCGCAACCGTCCTACAGCGCTTTTCACGGTGGACAGCATGATGACCCAAGGCGCCCTTCTCGGCCTGCGCTCACTGGGGCTCGCAATCCCCAACGACGTGTCACTGGTCGGCTTCGACGACTTCAATCTCGCCACTTTCACCGATCCGCAGATCACCGTCGTAGCCCAGCCCATCTCCGAGATCGGACCGCTCGCGGCCAAGCTGCTGCTCGAACGGCTCGCCGGAAAGAAAGGTGCGCCGCGTCACACCCGGTTCCCGACGCGCCTCGTCATTCGTGGCTCGGTCGCTCACCTGCGCTGACCGGCACAGAACTTCCGTTCAGAAATTTGCTCGCGGGGGGCTTGCCAACCGCAAAAAAGCATGGCCATTATTCAAATGTGAGATCGATCTCACAACCTAGCGATTAATCAAAGGCTGGCTGGACGGCGCCTCGATTTTGGCGGCCCGGTAGGATTCCGCCGAATGCGAGTACAAGGAAGAACGACATGTTGAATTTCGATAGGGACCGCTTCGTAAAGATCCAGAGCGGGGCCGTTGCTATCGCCGGCGAAGCGCGCTTGCTCATGCGCACGCTGCTTGCGGACGGCGTCGAGAGACTGTTTTTCATGGGCACCGGCGGTGTGCAGCTTCTCGCTCTGCCTGCGATCGAACTGGCGAAACGCTACTCCACGTTCCCGGTGAGCGCCGAATATCCGGCACAGGTCGTGCTCGATCCGCCGGCCGGCCTCGACAACAAGGCTGCGGTCGTCATTCCCTCGCTGTCAGGCACGACCAAGGAAGGCGTGGAGCTCATGGCGTTCCTGAAAAGGCGTGGCGTGCGAACGATCTCGCTCACCGGCCATTCGGACACGCCGATCGCACAGGACGCCGACCACAATTTCACGAACTTTGCCGAAGACGACACCTCATCGGAATCATTCTACCTGCAGACGCTGCTGATCGTCCTGGCACTGTTGGCCGAGCGCGGCGAATATGACGGTTACGACGCCGCTGTCGCGGAACTTAAGCTTCTTCCCGGCCTGCTCGCCGATGCGAAGGCCGCTTTCGAAAACAAGGCCGCCGAACTGGCCGAGACGATCAAGGACGAGACCTATCACATCTTCACCGGCGCCGGCTCGGTGTGGCCGGAGGCCAACTATTACGGCATGTGCATCCTCGAAGAGATGCAGTGGATCCGCACCCGACCGGTGCATGCTGCGGACTTCTTCCACGGCACGCTTGAACTGGTCGAGCCCGGCGTCAGCGTCTTCGTATTCAAGGGCGAGGATCGCCTTCGCCCACTGGCCGACCGGGTCGAGAATTTCGCCAGGCGCTACACGGACCGCGTCCGTACGCTGGATGCTGCCTCGGTCAAGCTGCCGGGCATCTCCCAAGAGGTGCGCGGCATGATCTCGCCGGTACTGCTCGCCACCTTGCTCGAGCGATTGAGTGCACATCTCGAATTGCTGCGCAATCACCCGCTGACCACACGTCGCTACTACAAACGCGTTGAATACTGATCCCCTCTCACCTCTGAAGGAGCTGCTTATGAAACGTTCGCTGCAAGTCGTGGCCGTCACAGTGGCCGCGGCATCATCATTCGGCTTTTCGATGAGCGGCAGTTCCGCCGCTTCGGCTTCGGTTGCAGCCGATCCCAACGCCAAGGTGGAGTACACCGGCACACTGTCGGTCCTGACCAAGTTTGGGCTGCAGCAACTGTCGCCTTACTTCGTCAACCTGGCGCAGCAATACGAAAAGCTCCATCCGGGCGTGAAGGTCGACCTCATCCAGGAGAGCGACGACAGCGTGAAGGGCAAGACCAAGACCCTCGTCGCTTCGAACTCGCTGCCTGATGTCTATTTCTCCTGGACGGGCAGCTGGGGGGGCAATTTCGTGCGGGGAAATCGCGCCGTCGACCTGAGCGCGGTCATCGGTCCCGACACCGACTGGGGCAAGACGCTCTCTCCCGCGGCCGTCAAGGCGTTCCAATACAATGGCAAGTTCTATGGCATCCCGCTTTACCAGGACGCCAAGTTCATGGGTTACAACAAGCAGATCTTCGGCAAGCTCGGCCTCAAGGCGCCAGCCACTTTCGAGGAATTGCTGACCAGTTGCGACGCTATCCGCAAGTCCGGCGCAACGCCGATTTCGTTCGGCAACAAGGAGGCCTGGCCCGCGATCCACTATGCGGGTCAGTTGCTCGCCTACAACGTGCCGCAGGCGACGCTGGAACGTGACTTCGACCCGGCCACAGCGCAATACAGCGACCCAGGTTACGTCGCGGCGCTGAAGCAGTTCAGCGAACTCGTCGAGCGGTGCACTGACGGGGCCGGCGTCAACGGCACCTCCTATGCCTCGGCTCTCCAGGCCTTCACGAACGCGCAGTCGGCCATGTACTACCAGGAGATCATCGAGTTCGATCAGGCCGCAACGCCTGATTCAGCGCTGAAGCCCGCCGACTTTGGCTTTTTCAGACTTCCCGTGCCCGGCGGCGCGAAGGGTGACACCAAGTCGATCGAGGGCGCGCCTGAAGGCTATATGATCAGCGCGGCGTCGAAAAACATCCCGCTGGCGATCGATTTCATGAAGTTCGTGACCTCGAAGGAAAATGCGCAGGTTCTGTCGGCGCCGCCTTATGGCCAGCCGAGCGCCACCATCGGCGGCGCCTCGGAAAAGAATATGAGCGTTGCTGTGGTCGATGGTCTCAAGGACATCAACGCTGCCTCGTACCTCATGCCCTGGCTGGACACCGCCAACCCGCCCCGCGTCGCCGCCGTCTGGCTGTCAAGCCTGCAGGCGTTGGCGGGCGGTTCGATGACGCCCGAGCAAGTGATGGACGAGGTGCGCAAGGCCGCATCCGCAGCCAAATAAGCGGACCATGCCCAGGACATCGGACACAATAGAGAGCGGCGCCGTGGTTCACGGCGCTGCCAGATCGCAGAGGCCAAGAAGCCTGCGCGTGCGCTTCAGCAAGCTGTTGTCTTTCCGATGGGCGGCAGCGGCACTGATCCTCATCGGCTGGTTCGTCTATTATCCGATTATTGACAACTTTATCGTTAGCACCACCGATCAGGATATCTATACCGGTGAAGTGACCAATGTCGGCCTCGCCAACTACGACCGGCTTCTGCACGACCCGGTCGTTCTGCTCGCGCTCTGGAACAACTGCCTCTACGCCATCATCTCCGTGGTGTTCCAGGTCTTGGGCGCGTTCCTGCTGGCGGCGATCATCGAGGATCTGAGGAGCGAACGATGGCGCCGTCTGTGGCGCGCCGTGTACTTCGTGCCCTCCGCCATCTCGATCACCGTGACCGGCCTGCTGTTCTACTTCATCTACCAGCCGCAGATCGGTCTGCTGGATGCGGTTCTGAGCCGCGCTGGACTCAGCCAGTTCGTCATGCCCTGGCTCGGCAACGAGCACACCGCCATCTACGCCATCATTGCCATGAGCCAATGGCAGGGCTTCGGCTATTCGACGCTGCTGTTTGCCATCGCCATTCAAAAAATCCCCCGCGACCTCTACGACGCCGCCACAATTGACGGCGCCGGCCCGCTTCGCCGCTTGTGGAGCATCACCTTTCCACTGACCCGGGAAATGACCGGGCTGATGATCATCGTCACCATCACCGGTGCGTTCCAGGTGTTCAACGAGGTCATGGTGATGACCGCGGGCGGGCCTAACAACAGCAGCCAGGTGCTGGGCACATGGCTCTACCAGAAGGCGTTCATCGAGGACAATTTCGGCTATGGCGCGGCGATTGCCGCCGTCATCTTCGTGCTGACCATGCTCACCGGGGCGGCACAGCTCTGGTACACGAAGCGTCGCCGGGTGCAGCTATGAGTGCGGCGATCGCGGTCGGTCGGAACCGGCAGGTGAATGTGTGGGCCGTTATCGCCCGGACGCTCCTTTATTCGTTCCTCGTCTGCCTTGGCGTCGTCGTCATCTATCCGCTGATCTGGATGGCGCTCAGTGGTTTCAAGGACAATGCGCAGATATTCGGCGATCCTTTCGCCCTGCCTGCCCATTGGTCGTGGAACAATTATGTCCAGGCGTGGAACCAGGGCGTGCGTGGTTATGTGACAGTCTCCGTGCTGGTGACCGTCGCTTCGGCCATATGCACTGTGCTGATCAGCGCGTGGACCGCCTTCGGCCTGACCCGGACGAGGATGCCGGCAAAGCCGCTGGTTATTGCCATCGTGCTGGGCGGGCTGATGCTCAGCCCCACAGTGGCGATCATTCCGCTGGTAAAGATGTTGCAGGCGCTTGGCCTCTACAACACCTACTGGGCGCTGATCATTCTCTACACGGCGTTCCGCGTGCCGTTCACCACCTTCCTGATCCGCGCCTATATGCTGGACCTGCCGGGAGATATCGACGAAGCGGCGACAATGGACGGCGCCAGCGAGGGCCAGATCTTCTGGCGCATCACCCTGCCGCTGTGCCGGCCGATCATCATCTCCTGCGTCATCCTGCACGTCCTGTTCGCCTGGAACGAATATCTGTTCGCCATGATCTTCACGAGTGGCAGCGACATGCAGACGCTGCCGGTCGGCCTCACGTCGATCATGGCAACGCACGGGACCAACTATGCCGTCGTCTTCGCCGCCATGACGATTTCCGCCTTGCCCATCGTGATCGTGTTCTTTGCCGCGCAGCGCTACTTCATCCGTGGCCTGTCCGAAGGCATCGGCAAGTAATCATTCCGCGAAAGGACCCTTCATGCCGCAGCTTGCGTCCCATCAGCTGATCGGAGCCAATTTCAGCTTCCAGCACTTTCGGTTCGACCGGGTCGCCAAGCTGATCCGCGAGTTCGGGATGAAAGAGATCGAATTATGGGGCATTGCCCAGCATCTCGACCTTTTCCACGCCACCGATGCGCGCATCGATTCCGTCCGCCGGGTGCTCGCTGACAACGGTCTGTCTGCTTGGTGCTTCACTCCTGAGCAGGTGCTGTATCCGATCAACATCGCCTCGGGCGACGCGGATCTGCGCCGCCACAGCATCGAGCGGTTCTGCCATGCCGCCGATATCTGCGCAGCGCTGGGCGCGCGCTATCTGTTCCTGACCCCCGGTCGGGGCTACGAGGGCGAAGCCTCGGAATCGGCATGGGATCGCTCGCTGGAGGCACTTGGCGCGATCGCTGGACATGCCGACCAAGTCGGTGTGCGCTGCCTGCTTGAGCCGTTGCAGCGCTTCGAGAGCAACATCGTCAACGATGCGGCAGGTCTGCGCCGAATGCTGGACGCGTTGGGCGCAGACAACATCGACATCGTCCTGGATTGCGTTGCCATGGCCACCGCCGGCGACACTGTGGCCGGGTATGTAGACCTGTTTGGCTCACGGCTGGCGCATGTCCATCTTGTCGACGGCACACCAGGCGGGCATCTGGTTTGGGGCGACGGCACGTTGCCGCTCGGCGACTATGTCAGCGAATTGGCCCGCCTCGGCTATACGGGAAAGCTCACCTTCGAGCCCTTTGGCAACGGCGCCTACTCACTGGATCCAATAAGTGCCTGGACCCGCTGCCTCAGCGCTATCGAGCCTTATCTCAATCGCGCAACGGTGCCGGCATGACTGCGCCGAAGCTGGTCGCTGTCGGCGACAATTGTCTGGACGCCTACCTCACCAACGGCCTGCTTACGGTCGGCGGCAACGCGCTCAACGTGGCCGCGCAATGGCGGCGCAATGGCTGGGCGGCGCGGTATTTCGGCGCCGTCGGCGAGGACCCGGAGGGCGAGGTGGTGCTTTCCGGGCTTGCCGGCGTTGGCCTGTCGCCGGACGATGTCGAACGGCGCCCCGGCGACACGGCCGTCACCTTGCTTCGCGACGAATCGGGTGATCGGAAGTTCCTGCACGAGTCCTTCGGAGTTGGCGAAAACTTCATGCCGACGCCGGAGCAGTATACCGTTGCCGCCGCCGCTGACTGGGTGCATCTCGGCACCAACGCCAACAAGGACCTCGTTCGCCGACTGGTCGCGGATGACGTCCCGTTCAGCATCGACGTCTCGACGGCGCACCTGGCGCAGCCGCTCGAGGGCGTGCCTCTGCTGTTCGCCTCCGGTGCAGATGAGGTCGATCAACCGGTCGAGCCGTTGCTCACCGCGCTCCGGGCCGCTGGTGCGCATCGGGTTGTCGTGACCTGCGGACGGCGGGGCTCCTATTTCGACGACGGCCAGGGTGTCGTGCATGCGCCGGCCACGCTTGTCGACGTGGTCGACACATGCGGCGCCGGCGACAGTTTCATCGCGACATTCCTGACCGCGTTCCGGTTCGAAGGTCTGCGGCCAGCCGAAGCGCTGCACGCCGCTGCGGTGGCGGCGGCGCGGACCTGCACGCATCTCGGCGGATTTCCGCAGAAGCCGCGTCCCATACCCGACTGGCTGCCAGCCAAATACGCGAGATTCATCACCGACGCCTTGGGAGCGTGACCGTGACGACACTTCGTTTGCGCCAGCCGGTGGTAGCGCTGCCTTCCGACCGCTCGTTCTGGCTGCAGGATGTCAGCGCCGGCGCGGCCACCGAGCCGCTTCAGGGCAATGAGCGCGCCGACGTGCTGATCGTCGGCGGCGGTTATACCGGTTTGTGGACGGCGCTGCGTATCCGTGAGCTTGCTCCGGAAACGCGGGTCATCGTGCTTGAAGCCGACCTTTGCGGATCTGGGGCTTCGGGGCGCAACGGCGGCCAGGTCCACTCGTGGTTTGCCGAACTCGATCAGATCAGCGCCGTCGTCGGCCTCGAAGAGGCGCGGCAGCTCTGCGCCGACACGGTGGCGTCGATCGCGGAGCTGAAAACTCTTCAACGAGACGGTACGATCGACATGGATCTGCGCCTGGATGGATGGTTGTGGACGGCGTGCTCGATTGCCCAGGAAGGCGCCTGGGACAAGGCCGTCGGCATGGCGGCGGCGGTCGGAGAAAACCGTTTCAAGCCGATGACGGCCGAGGACATTGAGCAACGCACCGGTTCGTCAGCGTCCTATGTCGGCGTCGTGGAGACCAATGCCGGGACGGTGCATCCGGCAAAGCTAGCGATCGGATTGCGAGACCTGGCGTTGGCACGCGGCGTGATCATCCACGAGCGTAGCCCCGTCCTCGCCATCGAACCCGGCAGGATATGCAGGGCGCGCACTGCGCAAGGCTTGGTGCAAGCGGAGAAGGTCGTGCTTGCAGCCAACGCATGGCTCTCGGCTTTGCCGGAACTGCGACGTCATCTCTATGTCGTCGGCAGCGAGGTCATCGCCACGGCGGCCGTGCCCGAACTGCTCGACAGCATGGGCTGGCGCGACGGCGCATCGATCTGCGATGCGCAGGCGCAGGTACTGTATTATCAACGCACCAGCCCGGGCAGGGTGGTCTTCGGTCGCGGCAGCGGTACCATTGCCTTCAGGGGGAATTTCGGCGCCAGCTTCAATCGCAGCCCGCTGCACGGCCGTGATAATGTGCGAGAGCTGCACCGGGTCTATCCGTCGCTGAGAGGCGTGGCAGTCGAGTATGACTGGTCAGGTCCAATCGACTGTGTGCCCGAACACGTTCCGGTGTTCGATCATCTGCGCGATCATCCCAATATCTTTTACGGCATGGGGTTTAACGGCACCGGCATTGCGCAGACACCGATTGGCGGACGCATCCTGGCCAGCCTGGTGCTGGAGCGAAAGGATCGCTGGAGCGCCAGCGGTCTGGTCGGCATCGAGCGACGCATGTCGCTGCCGCCAGAGCCGTTGCGCTACCTCGGCGCCAAGCTTGTTGGCAGCGCGGTGCATCGCAAGAACGAAGCCGAGATCAACAACCGCAAGCCGGGCAGGATCACCAATCTGGTGGCCGGGCTCAAGCCAGGCCGCCGCAAGAAATAAGCAATCTTCCGAGCGCGTTTTTTCGATCTTCCCACCTCAAGAATACGATGGCCGGCCGGCTTAGGTCTGAAAGTCTTGATCCTGCGGCCGTGCCAACATTTCCCACCGCGTCGACCCCGACATGAACTCGGGCGAGTTCATCGTGTTCGTCAGCAGACGATCAGCGGCGGATTTCGCCAAACAGTTAAAGACAAGCCGGTTTTCCTAGAAAAAGGTCTTGATCCCCTTGCCGATATGTGTGCCTAATTCGACATGAGATCGATCTCATATCGAGTTCTCGAATTGCCCTTCTTTGCAGAGGAGGGCGTTTTTTGAAGCATATGCCTGAATGACGAAGAGGGAGGTTTAAGTGAGGAAATTAATCGCGTGGCTGGCCTTGGCCACTACAACGCTCGTGTTCGCGTCTGCGGCGTCGGCGGGTGAAACCATCGACCGGGTTACCTCGAAGAAGGCAATGGTGGTCGCCACAAACAGCGGCTGGCCGCCGCAGAGTTTCCTCGACGACAGCAATCAGTTGGTCGGCTTCGACATCGACGTCTCGAAGGAGATCGCAAGGCGCCTCGGTGTCGAGGTCAGTTTCGACACCCCCGACTGGGCGACGATGACAGGCGGCCATTGGCAAGGGCGCTACGATCTGGGTGTCGGCTCAGTGACGCCGACCAAAGCCCGGGCCAAGGTGATCGATTTCGAAGGCGTGTATTATTACAGCCCTTACGTGTATGTCGTTCACAAGGACAGCCCGGCCAAATCGGTCGCCGACCTGAACGGCAAGATCATCGGCGTCGAGACCGCCACCACGTCGGAGGATTTCATCCGCAGACAGCTCGAGATCGATGCTCCCGGCCTGCCGCCCATCGAATACAAACTGGAGCCCGGTGAGATCAGGACTTTCGCCGATTCAATGCTGCCGTTCGATGATTTGAGGCTCGGCGACGGCGTTCGCCTCAACGCCGTCATCGCACCAGAACAGACAGCTCAGAACGCGATAAAGAACGGCTACCCGTTGCGTATCCTGGAGGGCGGCTATGCCTTCCGTGAGCCACTGGTGGTGATCGCGGAAAAAGGTGATGCCGAGTGGAATGCCAAGATCGGCGGCATTCTCAACGAGATGAAGACGGACGGCACCCTCACGAAGCTGACCACCAAGTGGTACGGCAAGGATTACAGCGCCGACTGAGTAGGGTTGGACGAAGCGTGAGCGGGATGTATCTAAATTGAACATCCCGCTCCATCCGTTTTTTTAGCCGCATTTTGAACGACACCGGGCGGCTCCGCCTGGCTGCAAAATGCTCTCGCACCCCCACCTTATCATCCGATCATGACATATCCTGACACTTATTACCGACGCACGCTTGCCGACAACATCATCAGACCGCCGCTGAGCGGCGTTTCCGAGTGCGAAACAGTCGTTGTCGGCGGCGGACTGGCGGGCCTGACGACGGCGTTGCAACTGGCTCGCGCCGGCCAGCGGGTTGTCGTGCTTGAGGCGGAGGGCATCGGCTTCGGCGCTTCCGGTCGCAATGGCGGCTTCGTCAATCCCGGCTTCGCCACCGGCCTCGACAGCATCGCCGCGATGGCTGGCGTGGACGCGGCACAAAAACTGCACCGCCTGTCCATCGAAGGTGTCGAATTCGTGCGGCAGACGATCCGTGATCTCGACATCAAGGCGGCGGAGCCGCGCTCCGGTATGTTGAGCGTGCTTCGCCACGATGGTGGCGCCGCGCTCAAGGGATATGCCGATCAAATGGCGCGGGATTTCAACTATCGGCTCGACTATCTCGAGCGCGAACAGGTGCGAGCGGTGCTGCATTCCGAGCGCTACCATCAAGGCTTGCGCGACCCCAGCGCCTTCCACATGCATCCGCTCAACTATCTGCGCGCTGTTGCGGGCGAGATCGAACGGCTGGGTGGCAGGATCCACGAAAGATCGGGGGCTATTGAAGCCAATCTTGGCAGCGCGGAAAAGATCGTGCGCACCGGCGGTGGCAACGTGCGCGCGCGCCAGGCTGTATTTGCCACCGGCGGCTATACGGGGCCACTGGTCGGCCGCCTGAAACGGGCATTCCTGCCGATCGCCACTTACGTCATGGTGAGCGAGGATGCGCCTGACCTGATCGCCGAGGCGATTACGACAACCGACGCCGTTGGCGACAACCGTCGCGCTGGCGATTATTACCGCATTGTCGAAGACGGCAGACGCCTGCTCTGGGGCGGGCGCATCACCACGCGGGCAGCCTCACCGGGCGTGTTGGCGAGGCAATTGCGCCGCGAGATGGTCACCACCTATCCGCAGCTCGAAAAGCTCGAGACCGAACTCGCCTGGTCCGGGCTCATGTCTTATGCCCGTCACCTGATGCCCCAAATCGGCGCGTTGCAGCCGGGCGTCTGGTACCTCACGGCTTTTGGTGGCCATGGCATCAACACCACGGCGATTGCCGGCAAGCTGATCGCCGAAGCCATACTGGGAGAATCGGACCGCTACCGGCTCTTCGCACCATTTGGGCTTGCCTGGGCGGGCGGCCCGGCCGGACTTGCGGTCGCGCAACTTACCTACTGGAAGCTGCAGGCGCAGGATTGGTGGCGCGAGCGCGCCCACTGACCACAGGGAGATCGATGACGTGATCGGCCGACTGTTGCTCAACCACCCGGACGCGGCACGCCGCGTTGGCGTGTTCTTCGTGCTCGCTGCCATCGCCGCCGGCCTGTACGGACTCGGCATCAAAGCCAGTTGGCTCGGCAAGCTCGTTCCGGGGTCAGTCGCGTGGCTGGCCGCCAACCCTGAGATCGGGCGGGGGGTCTCGGCAGTGCTGATCGCATCGATCCTGGCGGCGAACTGGAACGCGCTGCGGTATCTCAGCCGCAAACAGCAGATCGTGGCTGTGTGGATAGAACTGTTCGTGCTGTTAATGCTGTTTTTCTATTCCTTCGACCTGTCGTTCGCGTTCATCGCCAAGAAGATCGGCTTTCTCGTCTCGAAGGGCGTGGTGACGACCCTCTACATTTCGGCCATTTCGATCGCCATCGCCACCCTCATCGCCTTCGTCGGCGCGATCGCCAAACTATCCCGCAACGGCGTGGTCTATGGCTTGGCGACCTTCTATACCTCTCTATTTCGTGGCTTGCCGCTACTGATGCAGATCTACATCATCTATCTCGGCCTGCCGCAGATTGGCTACGTCATCGGCGCCGTGCCGGCCGGCATCATGGCGCTGTCGCTCTGCTACGGCGCGTATATGACCGAGATCTTCCGTGCCGGCATCGAAAGCATCTCACGCGGCCAGACCGAAGGTGCTACGGCACTCGGCCTTAGCGCCAACCAGACGATGTTCCTAGTCATCCTGCCACAGGCGATGCGCGTCATCGTGCCGCCGACCGGCAACCAGTTCATTGCGATGTTGAAGGATTCTTCGCTGGTCTCGGTGGTCGGGGTCTGGGAGATCATGTATCTCGCACGCACGCAGGGCCAGACCGAGTTTCGCCACATCGAGATGCTGATCACCGCCTCGATGATCTATTGGCTGCTCTCGATGGGACTCGAGTTCCTGCAGTCGCGGATCGAGGACCGATTCGGGCGCTCACTCAAGCGGTGATCGTGGTCTTCGATGAACCGCGATTGCATTCCATCACCCAGTTTCCCCGCTCTAATCCTGCGAGCCTGGTCGAGACCGACATCGAACGGGACTTCTAGTCTAGCTCATCTGTCACGCGCCGCAGAATGATCCGACATAGCACGAAGCCCGCCGCCAGGCGGGGCGCCGGCATGTTCAGATCCGACGATGCTGTCAGACGCAGCAGGCTAGGCGTCGGGAGGCGCCTGCGCGCCTTCTGCACCGGCGCCTTAACTGTAGCCGCAGTTGTTCTCGGCTTCGTCGTACGCACGGCCGGGTTGCGTTTTTCGGCCATCGAAGCTGTCAGGGCCGCCGCTTTGCGCCTGAGTCCAATTGATTTCGCCGGGGCGGGGCAAAGAAGCCACAGGTGGTCGGCTGCTGGCTACGCCGTTACAGCCTGCTCACCGAACACGGCTCTCGCCGGTAGCGTTGACATGCACAAAGGTGACGCATCCGCGAGGAGTGAACGGCGGCTTTGCGCCTCCAGCAACCATGGCCGAACCGAACTGCGGGCATGCGACAATTTTGATGGCGAACGAAATGAGCGGCAACGGCGAGGTCCCAAAGATGTTGTCGAAGCAGAATGGCGGTGCGAACGAGCCTGTAGGGGCAGTGCCCCGGCCACCGAGATGAAGCAGGTACGGCCTCAATTGTCCGAGGAGGCCCGGGCGAAACTGCGCGAGATGCGCAGCAAGCTAGGCACTGTGTTTTCCAAGGTGACCATGGTGTTGATGGCGACGACGCGTTATCGCAACCTGTCGATCTCAGCTCTATAGGCTCCATGCACCCGCGCCGCTGATCGGTGGCGTCGAGGCCTGCATGCTTTGCCTGCTGTTGCTAAGAGCGGGTGGCGCAATCGTCTGCTCATCTGGTTAGCAGGCGGACAGCCTGGGCGCTGTACAGCTGGGTAGCTCTGATTGGAGCCACATCCTTAGATGGAACGGCATCTATATGGCCGAGTTGGCGCGCTGCGAAGTATCGGCGGCGATATCTTTAGCCGCCGTTTACCGGAGCGCGATAGGGCATTGTGTATGCAATATTGTCGGATGACGTTAGGAACCGCCGTGTCGCACAGAGCAGCAGCCCTAGCCGGCCGTTCTACGCCCCGTCTGCATCGTTTCATGAGCGTGATGCTCGAACTGGCTCCGGGCGTTCTCGTGCCGCGTCAGGAAACGGAGTTGCTCGGACAGAGCGCGGCCGCGATTCTTCGCGATCGCGCGCCCGGCCCGATGGTGATCGACATGTGCTGCGGCTCCGGCAACCTTGCTCTGGCGATCGCGGCGGAAGTTCCGTTGGCCCGCGTCTGGGCGGTGGACGTGACTGACAGCACAGTCGCGCTCGCCCGTAGCAATGCCGAACGCTTGGCCCTGCAGGACCGGGTCACTATCCGGAAAGGGGATCTTTTCGGTGCGCTGGAGGGCGAAGGGCTTATCGGCGCGGCGGACATGATTGTCTGCAATCCGCCCTATATCTCGACCTCGCGCCTCGAAGGCGAGAGCGCGCATCTGCTTGAGGGCGAGCCGCGCGAGGCCTTTGACGGGGGGCCTTACGGCATCTCGATCCACCAGCGGCTGATCCGGGACGCAATCGATTTCCTCAAGCCTGGTGGCTGGCTGCTGTTCGAGTTCGGGCAGGGGCAGGACCGCCAGGTGGCTGCCCTGATAGCCAGAGCCAAGGCCTATGAACCCGTGACATTCGCCAAGGATGAGGTCGGAATGCCGCGTGTCGCACTCCTCCGCAAGCTGGAGAGCGGGGCGCCCGCGATCTCATCCTCCGCAAGTTTGGCATGAGCCAGATTCGTCCCCTGCAGGCTGCGGATATTCCGGCCGTCGTCAGGCTCTTTCAAAGAACATTCCGGGACGGTGGAAAGCCGCCGCCTCCGGCCCTCGAGACTTATCTGCGCTGGCACTATCTCGAAGGCCCGGTCTGCGATCCGGAGATCGCGTCTCTCGTCCATATTGCAAGCGAAGGCGACATTTCAGGCTTTGTCGGCGTAAATGTGCTGCCGATGAGGCATGGCCAGCGCAAGCTGCGCGCCGCCGTCTGTGGTTCGCTCATGGTCGAACCGCGGGCGAATGACCCGATGGCCGGCGCAAGGCTGCTCAGGACATTCCTGGCCGGGCCGCAGGATATCTCCTTCAGCGAAACCGCAAATGCCCTCTCGACGCAGATGTGGACGAAACTGCGCGGGGTCGCCCTGCCGCAATACAGCCTGGACTGGATCCGGGTCATCCGGCCTTCAGCCTTCCTGCTCGATCTAGCCTCGCGGCGAGCCGGCGCCGTGCGCTTGCTTGACCCGCTCGCGCGCGGACTCGATCGCTATCTTCGCGGACGGATGCAGGAGAACGAGATGCGCTGGTCCGGGGTCCCGGAACTCTGGAATGGCAAGGGCGGCCTCAAGGTTGCCGAAATCGATCATGCCGGTTTTGCGGCTCTTTTGGACCCGTTGATGCGACAGTTTCCGCTCCGCCCCGACTGGAGCGCGGAGCAGCTTGCGCATATCCTCGCGGAGGCTTCCCAGAAGCCGGACTATGGCGAGGCCGTGTTCGCGTCCGTCTCTTCCCCCAGCGGGGCGCTGGTCGGCGCCTTCCTCTATCACACCCGCCCGGGCAGGATGGCGCGCGTGCTGCAGGTTCTGGCCCTGCCGGGGCAAGCTGGTTCCGTCGTCGACTGCTTGATTGGCGATGCAGCGCTGCGCGGCGCGGCCGGCCTGCGCGGCCGGACGCAACCCGCCCTGCTCGCGGCGATGCTGGGTCGACGGGTCGCCTTCACTCAACCGGCCTCGACCGTGGTGCATTCGAGCGACGAGGAGCTGGTGAACGCGTTCCTGAGCTCGCAAGGCTTCTTCAACGGGCTGGCCGGCGAGCACTGGAATCGCCTGGCCGGGGAGCGGTTCGAATAGGCCGTCATTGCGCAAGCGGCGACATAATCCCGATGGTCGCGCCGATCTCAGCAGGCGATTTCCTCGACGGGGCGGACGAGCTGCGGGCCAAGGTGCAGATAGCGCGTCGCCCGGCGCTTGGCGGCGATATCGGCCCAGACGCGTTCGACTTCGACCGTAGTCAGCTTCGCGGCGGCGCCGACCTCAACGGCTGAAAGGCCGGTATTCAGCCCGAAGAGGCAAATATCCATGCGGTCATAGGGCAGGGAGAAGTAGAACTCTTCCTGCGTCTGCTCGAGGGAATAGGTGTCGGTCGTTGGCGCCCTGCGGCAGATTTCCTCGGGAATGCCGAGATGGGCGGCAAGCGCATAGATCTGGCTCTTGTAGAGATGGGCGATTGGTTTGACGTCAGCCGCGCCGTCGCCATTCTTCACGAAGAAGCCTTGGTCGTATTCGAGCCGGTTCGGCGTGCCGAGCACGGCGAAATTCAGCCGGTCGGCGTGATAGTACTCGATCTGTTTGCGCGTGCGCTGCTTCATGTTGGTGGCGGCGACGATGCCGAGATAGACCGCCGGCGACATGCGCAGCCTCGTCTGCCGGCCTTCGGGGTCCTGCACCACCAGCGAGGAGATGTTGTAGCCCTCGCCGGCGAGCGAATTGGCGATGACGATCTTTGAGGCCCAGCCCGGCCCGTATTCCGGCACCAGCTCGCGGATGAAGGCATCCCGCCGCTCATAACAACCCATCGCGTGCAGCGTCGGGCCGATATCCTCCACGATCGCTTCGACGCCGAAGGTTTCGGCGGCCAGCCGGCCGAGGCGGAGGCTGTCGGGATCGGAGTCGCTTTCCGGCATGAACAGGCAGAAGACGTTCTTCGCGCCGACAGCGCGGGCGGCGAGCGCCACCGAGACGCTGGAATCGATGCCGCCAGAGAGGCCGAGCACGAGCCCGCGCTTGCGCATGCCACGTAGCTGCTCGCGCAACCCGACGACGATACGATCGGTTTCCGCAGCGCTGTCGAGCGTCAGCGCGTCGGCCGAGAAGGCAGGACGGCTCGGGGCGAGGGAGAGGTTCATTCTGCAGTCCCCAACGTTTCGGCCGCCAGCCTTCGGCTGACCTTTCCGGTATCGGTCTTCGGCAACTCGCGGCGGAACTCGATGAGCTTCGGCACCATGAAGTCCTCGAGATGAACGGCGCAGTAGCGAATGATGTCCCGTTCGCTCAGGGTCGAGTCCGAGAGAACGACGAAGGCGGCAATGGCGTGGCCGAGCATCGGATCCGGCACGCCGGTTACCACCGCTTCCGCGATGCCGGGATGGGCGTGCAGCACAGTTTCGACTTCCTTCGGGGCGACCTTTTCGCCGCGCGTCTTGATGATGTCGTCCTTACGGCCAACGAAATAGAGGAAGCCGTCCTCGTCCGTCCGGAACAGGTCGCCGGTGTGGAGCCGCTTTTCCCAGGGATGCGGCCCGGGACGCAGCATCTGCTCCGTGGCCACGTCGTTGCGCCAATAGCCCTGCATGACATGCGGGCCCCGGATGACCAACTCGCCCGCCACGCCCGGCGGCACGCGGTTGCCCTCATCGTCGACGACGATCGCTTCCGTGTTGGGAATAGCGATGCCGACGGAACCCGGCCGGCGGGCCAGCTCCTCCGGGGGCAGGTAGGTGCAGCGCTTGCACTCCGTCAGTCCGTACATGGAATAGAGCCGCACGCCGGGGAACAGCTCGCGCAGCCGGGCGATATGCACCGGCGGCAGGGCGGCGGCGGTGTTCGAGATATAGCGCAGGCTCGGCAGGCAACCCGGCGCCAAATCGCGCATCTGCAGGATCAGCGCCGCCATCGTCGGCACCAGCGGGAAACCGGTGACCTTCTCGGCGCGGATGCGCTCGAAAATGGCCTGCGGAAAGGCGAAGGATTTTTCGAGGACGAGGGTCGCGCCGAGCTTTATCGCCATCAGCAGCTGATAGAGGCCGTAGTCGAAAGCCAGGGGTAGGACATTGAGGATGATGTCGTCAGGGGTGTTGCGCAGATAGGTCGTGATGGATTCGGCCGCGGCATCGACATTGCGGTGCGTCATCATCACGCCCTTGGGACGGCCGGTGGAGCCCGAGGTGTAGATCAGCATGGCGAGGTCGATGTCGATCCCACCATGGGGAGCGGGCACGGGCGCGACCTTGAGACAATCCTCGAAGGAGGCAGCGCCATCCGGCATATTGCTGGATGGCGCTTGCGTAGCCGCGACGAAGAGCGGTCGGCCCGATAGCGCACGCGCCTGGATCACGACAGGCATCAGCTTGGCCTGGGTCAGGATCGCCGCAGCCTCGCAATCGTCGATGACATAAGCGAGCTTGTCGGTCTTGGTGGAGGCGTTGATCGGGCTGAAGGTCGCGCCCGCCTTGAGAACCGCGAAGATCGAGACGGCGGCTTCCCAGCAATTGTCCATGAAGACGAGAACGCGGTCGCCGCGCTGCACGCCATTCGCCGCGAGAGCGGTCGCGAGTCGGTTCGACAGATCGTCGAGCTCGTCATAGCGCAACCGCTTTCGGTCGGTGACAAGCGCCGTCTTCGCGCCATGTGCGGCCGCGTTCGTGATGAGGAATTGCTCGACCCGCATGAGCTCGGGCCTTCCGCTGCCAGCCGTCACGCCGCGACGAGCGATGCGGTCTTCGCTGTGATGAAGGCCGTGATGCGCGCCAGGGAATCGAGGTTGGCCGGCACGATATCGGCGTCCGCAACTGTGAGTCCGCAATGGTCCTCGATAAAGGCCACCAGTTCCAGAACGCCGGTCGAATCGATGATGCCGTTCTCGATCAGCGAGTCCGTATCGGCGAGGGCGTGGGTGGTGTCGCCAAACAGGAAGTTCTCGATGACAAAGGCCTTCACTGCGTCTTGGATCGTATCGGTCATGTCGTTCGCTTTCCTTGGTGGTGTCAGGCGGCCTTTGCGTTGCAAATGCCTGTGCCGGTGAAAGTCGTCAGCCACAGCTGCGTCGACAGGATGCCGACAAAGGCCGCGTTGTCGCGAAAGCCGGAGGCCGGCCGGCGGCTGCATTTCTCATGTAGTTTTGCGACTGCCTTCGGATTGAAGAGCCCGCCGGCGCTGACTGCGGCATCGCCCAGGGCCGACTGGACATAGTCCCTCGTGCCCGGCCCAACGAAGGACTGGCTATCCGGTGCGCGATAGGGCTGCTTGGTCCGCCGGCCGATGGCGGCCGGCAGCAGGTCTTTGGTCGCCTCCCGGAGAATATGCTTCTCCACGAGCCCCTTCAGCTTCATCTCGGGAGGAAGGCCGGCGGCAAACTCGACCAGATGATGGTCGAGGAAGGGAAAGCGGCCCTCGACGCCGTGGGCCATCGCCATGCGGTCGCCCTGGCTGGACAGGATATAGCCAGGGAGAAGGAAGCGGGCTTCCAGATATTGCGCCTGATGCAAGGAATGCCAGCGGGCGAACGCCTCGGGCAGCCGCGCGGCGAGCTCCTCGGCGGCGTCATATCCGGACAATGTGGCACGCAGATCGCCCGAGTAGAACAGCTTCGTCGCCGCCGTGCCGTCGAACCTCGGCCGATGGGAGAACAGCGGATCGTCGAGCGCCGCGCCGCAAGCCCCGAAGAAGGAGAACAGGTACTCGGCCGATTGCTGCCTCAGGCCCGGAAGATAGGGGTAGAGCTTGCGGAACAGATGCGGCCGGATGCGGGAGCTGGGCTGTCTCCCGCAAAAGCGCCGAACCCTGGCCTCCTTGAAAATATCATAGCCGGCAAAGACTTCGTCGGCGCCTTCGCCCGTCAGCACCACTTTCAAGCCGGCCTCGCGCACGAGGCTCGAGAGTTTGTAGAGCGGGGCAGGGGCAGTGCGCAGGATCGGCCGCTCCGTGAAGCGGATAACGTCAGGGAAGACGGCGGCGATATCGCCTTCCCCGCAGGCGACGGCGCTGTGATGCGTGCCGAGCGCACGGGCCATCTCGAGCTGGAAGCGGCTCTCGTCATGGTCGGCGCTATCGAAGGTGACCGAGAAGGTCCTGAGGCCACCCGGCGCCATGCGCGCCGCCAGCGCCGATGTGATGGAGGAATCGAGGCCGCCAGAGAGATAGGCGCCGACTGGCACATCGGCGCGCATGCGGATGCGGGTCGCCTCCGTCAGGAGGGCGCGCAGTTCCTCGGCCGCGGCACGCTCGTCCCGGTGCCGGGGCGGCGCGTCCCGGTCGGGATACTCCAGGCTCCAGTAGGGCCGCGTCGAGACGCTGCCCTCTTGCACGATCATCAGGCTTGCGGGTTCGAGCTCGTAGATATTGCGGAAGGCCGTGCGCGGCGCGATCGGGGCCCAGAGCGTGAAGATCTGGTCGAGTGCGACCGGATCAATCTCGGCCGCGACGCCCGGGGCCTGGAGGAGCGCCTTGACCTCCGAGGCGAAGTAAAGCCGTTCGCCCTGCCTTGTATAAAAGAGCGGCCGGACCCCTATGCGGTCGCGCGCCAGAACCATGCGGCGGCGGCGGCCGTCCCAGAGCGCAAAGGCGAAATCGCCATTGAGCGCGGAGACGCAATCCTCGCCCATCTCGTCATAGAGATGCAGGATCACTTCGGTGTCGCTGGCTGTCCGGAAATGGCGGCCTTTGGCGCGAAGCTGCTCGCGCAGTTCCACATAGTTGAAGATCTCGCCGTTGAAGGCGATCGTCAGATCGCCCGTCGCATCGGACATGGGCTGCTGGCCGTCCCCCAGGCCGACGATGGACAGCCGCGCATGGCCGAGGCCGGCCGCCTTTGTGGTGAAGAACCCCTGCTCATCGGGGCCGCGATGCGCAATGGCAGCCGTCATCCTTTCAAGGAGCGCCCTCCCGTCCCGGACAGTGCCGAAATAACCGCTAAAACCGCACATGCCGAGATATTTCCAAGTCCACCAGCGCGGCTCGTACTATAGCCGCGAAGATATCGGTAGGTATTAAACATTTGGACTATTCATGAGAATGGTAAATTTTGAGCGGCCGCCGACGGCTGATTTCTTGCGTGAGCATTGGATCTGCCGCGAGATTAGGGCAATGACGCACTTCGGCGTCGTGTTTGGATGATGTTCACGGGGTCTGAGGGGCAGGCTCTCATCGCCTTCATTAATGCGGGTGCACCGAGAATGAGGATGGCACCCTTGAGAGTGTAGGCCAGGATGTCGAGACTCATCTCCGTTCCGACATTGGGGAGCTGGCGAGGGCGTTGGTGCATGGAGGCTGGTTAAGGGGTATCGGCGCTGAGCGTATCCGAGTAGCCTGATGCCGTACAATCCCATGAGCCTCACAGTCATCGAGGGCCGAAAGCGCTATATCGGGTGAGGAACTGGAGAGAATATGATCGCGGTCTTGTGTCTCGCGGCGATGACGGTGGCTGCCGCCGTGGTCTCGCTGGTCACTGTCCATTGATCCGAGATCTGGCACATCTTTCGGGGGCGCAGCAACCCAACGGGCTCGAACCCTTCACTCGCCGCTCCAGCATCCCGAGAGGGGGCTTTGTTTGCCTCAGGATTTCGTTGCCAGCGTGGTTGGTGCGAGGGCCTGCAACCGGTCGTCCGAGCGGGAGCCTACATGTTGAGACCGACGCCACCTTATTGCCGGGCCAGCAGGATTGCGATCGCGGCGCGCCGCGGAAGGCGGTCAATGCAGGTGGTCGATCAACCGATCGTACTCGGCTTCAGCCCTGCCATATGAGCCCTCAGCCAGCGCGACAAGACTCGTTCTGTCAAGGATGACGACCTCACCTCGATTTGACCGGATTAGACCTTTTCCCTCCAATGTCTGCAGCGCAATGGTAACCCCCGGTCGCCTGACGCCGAGCATGACGTCCCCGATGTACTTCGCCTGGATAACCAGAATGGATTTAACAGCCAGCCGATCAGCCATCGAGATATTCAGCACGTCAAAACGATGGGGCAGGATGTTGGTCATTGGGCGCGCACAAACGTCCAAGAGAGCTCATGTGCCGCTTGTGGTGATCGATGGATCGGCAGCCTTGGAACCTCCAACCGATGCACCTCTCGTTTGTTCCACAAACAAAAAGGCAATCCCACGCAGCGCTCGCTGCCTGGGAGGAGCGGAACCGGGGCCTGTCGGTCTGCGGATGCCGTGGTCATGGCGTCTGTCCCTGCCAAAGCGGCAATCCGCTTTCTCTGGCGAAGTCTCTATCTTCCGCGTAGATGGGCTCGCCTCTTCTCGCCACCCGCCGAAGCAAATCCGCATCTTCGTCGGCATGATATCGGAAGGCGTTTCGGCTATCGTATCCATGCCCGGCCTGAGACAGGGAAAACCCGCTGACCACAACCGGAGCGAAGCCGGCGAAACGCGCAAGCATGACAGCGAAAGCCCCCGTGGAGATGTTCCGGTGCCAGCCGCGGGATACGTGAAATTTGCCGCTAAGCCGCCAGACGATGTTGGCAAGCTGCCACCTGGTAAGCGCCTGCAAGGTGTCGTAACGATAATCGAAGGTGCGACAGCCGGCTTTCAGCTTGTCCTCCACGTCCGGCCAAATCGGGACGATCAGATGCTTTGCCTGCCGCCCTTTTAGCAAGTCACGCTTGTAGAAGTCCTGCTCACCTTGGCCAACCAGAATGCCGCGACGCATCAGCGCCATATCAGGAGCGGCGAGGCCAAAGGTTTCCGCCAAAATCTGGGAAGCGTTGACGGTCACAAGCGCCCAACCGGCATCATGTCCGTACGGGAGGCGAAAATTCGGCGCCGATCCCATGACCAAGGCGGGACCCGTGAGCCTGGGCAAGCGGAGGATGGGCTTTGAGAGCACGGGCAAGAGATCCGAAAGCGGAGGTTTCATGCGGGGATCTGAACCGCATTTTCCTCAAACGCACGCAGAATGCTTTCTTCTCGGCTCCACAATTCGTCCCATTGTGTGGCGCCCGACCAACCGGCAAACCAGGGACCGCCGAGCGTGTAGTGCGCCAGCGACACCTCGGCGGGGTCGAGTTCGGAAGCCGACGCCCCTACGAGGTAGTTCCATGCCAGAGGCAACTCCCCGATCTCATGATCCTCGAGCCATTTGAAGGCGTGGAGGTCACGTCCGGGCCACGTATTAAGCATTTCGTTCGTCAGTCGTTTGTTGGCGGGATGATCTAGATTCCACAAAACGACCGACGACCAGTTCTTGCGCCGATAGAACGTCTGCGTTTGTCCGTCCATCTTGACGGCTTCAGACTCGCGTTGCCGGTGCTTAACCGCCATGATCGCGTAGGAAGGATCGACCAGGTCGAGCAGCTTGACGGGATCCTGCAGAAAAAGAACGTCACAATCGCAGAACATGGCCCAGCCGCCTTGCCGCATAAACGGAACGGCAAAGCGCGATATGGCAAACTCGGTCGCCATCGGTGCCTCGGAGATCGGGCACCAGAGCCTACCGTCACGTACCTCCATCGGTCGCTTCATGATTCCTTGGGCTTCAAGGTCTTTGAGCACCAGTGGGCGGATCTGCAACGGCGTGCTTGTCCGGCGGAAGGCGCTCCATCGCGCCACCTCGAGGACTCGGGCTTCGCGTGGGTCGTACCCGATGTAGATTGGCATCATAGTATAACTCTGCAATTGGAAGTGAGTTTGTCCGAATTATGTAAGGTTGCGCGGCTGGCGGTAGACCCCAGGTAAATGGATCAACCCGCCGCGATGGCGATCGTGCAAGGCCAGAGCGCCACAGTCGGGATATTGTTGCAGTCAGGCCGGAGTCAAGCAACCGTGAGCGACGGTACTTCGTTTGGCTCGACGGAACATTGGCCGGGCCGGCGGCCTAAATAAAGCGAACAGATGTTATCGCGCTCGCTAGCTCCTCTTCCGTGAATGGCTTGCTGAGAATCTTGATCTCGGGAGTGCCAGGGAGTTCGGCGTAGCCTGTTGCTACAATGACGGGGACGTTCGGCCACTTGTCTTTGATCGCATTCGACAGCTGTAGGCCAGTCATCTTCGGCATCGCGTGATCCGTTATAACGAGGTCGAACCGGTGCTCCTCCAACAGCGCAAGGGCGGCGGCCGCAGAATGCGCCTCCGCAACGGTATGGCCGAGATCCTCGAGCATCGCAGCGGTATTCAACAGGACCAGGGCGTCGTCATCCACCGCCAGAATTCGCAGAGACACCGCCTCGATGACTTCCTCGGTCAGAACATCCGGCCCGCGCGCGACTTCTGAGCTCGCGGTTGCGATCGGCAGCCATAGTTCCGCTGTGGTTCCGGTTCCCTTGGAGCTCTTGAGCACTAGGCACCCGCCCATTTGCTCTGTCATCCCATGCACCATGGACAGACCGAGACCCGTACCTTTGCCAACGCCTTTTGTGGTGAAGAACGGTTCCGTCGCCCGAGCCAGCGTTTCTTCGTCCATTCCTTCGCCACTGTCGGCTACCGAGAGGCAGACATAATGGCCGGGAGCCAAGCCAGCACCATTGCTTTCGCCGACCTGTTCCATCCGAGTGGAGATGACGATCGTTCCGCCGCCAGGCATCGCGTCCCTGGCGTTGACACACAGGTTGAGCAAGGCAAGTTCGATCTGACTTTCATCGATCATTACATGATCGAGCGAGAGCGGAAATTTCGTTTCTATGATCGCCCTTGAGCCAAGCGACCGCTCCAGCAATTCTCTCATTCCCTGGATTAGGCCAATTAGGTCGACAGGCTTTGGATTGAGTTGCTGCCGCCGGGCAAAAGCCAGCATGCGCTGCGTCAAGGACGCTCCCCGTCGCGCCCCGAGCACCGCGTTGTCGAGAAGACGCAGCAATTGTGGATCGTCGGGAAGTCGTTTGCGGAGCAGCTCGAGACTTCCCAGAATCGCCATCAGCAAATTGTTGAAATCGTGGGCGACGCCGCCCGTTAGCTTGCCGATCGCATCCATTTTTTGTGAATGGAAAAGGGCCTCACGGGCCTGGTCCAACGACTCCTGCGCCTTCTTTCGTTCGGTAATGTCGTGCGTGACCTTCGCGAAACCGAGGAGCTTCCCGTCCTCGTGCCGAATGGCGTCGATAACCACGTGGGACCAGAAGGCGGTTCCGTCCTTTCGTATTCGCCAGCCTTCGCGCTCAACCCGCCCTTCACGGGCGGCGATCTCCAAGGCGCTTTGCGGACTGCCCCGCTCACGGTCCTCGAGAGTATAGAATTGCGAAAAGTGTCTGCCGATTATTTCCTCTGCCGAATAACCCTTGATGCGTTCCGCACCCGCATTCCAGCTCGTGATTACGCCTTCGGGGTCGAGCGTGTAGATCGCGTAATCCGTCACGCCTTGGACCAGACGTTGAAACTGCTCCTGGCTTTGGCGCAGTTCTTCCTCGGTCTTCTTGCGTTCGGTAAGATCACGCGTGACTTTGGCGAAGCCCGTCAGATTGCCGCTTGGGTCGCGGATCGGAGCGATGACAACGTGAGCCCAAAAACGCGTCCCATCGCGGCGAACCCGCCAGCCTTCGCTCTCAAACTTGCCTTTTCGGACGGCTGTCTCCAAGGCCCGCGAGGGAAGCCCAGTTTCCCGATCCTCCTCAGTGTAGAAGCAAGAGAAATGCTGGCCGATGATCTCGCTCGCGGAATAGCCCTTGAACCGCTCGGCCCCTGCATTCCAACTCGTCACGGTTCCCGAGCGGTCCAGCATATAGATTGCATAGTCGGTAACGGCCTCTACGAGAACGCGGTAGCGATCCTCATCGGCTTGATTGAAGGTCCCGTGAATCATTCCCCCATCCAATCTATTTGCTAGCTCTGTGAAACCGCTGTCGTCCCGGATGGTTCCACGAGGAGCGGACGAAGTGGCGCGAAGGCATATGCGCTTGTGCGGCGCAGGCCGAGACTGCCGTGGCTTACAACGAGCTACTTGCCTGATAGAAGCGCGGCGACTACACAAACTATAATTCTATAATTTCAGATTGCTGTGGTCTGGCCGCTGGTCGGTCTGCCCCGGTTCACTTCGGACGACGGGCTCGCGATCCCGTTTGGAGACGAGAGCGTGATGGCCGAGCGAAAGAAGCAGCCCGTTGTAAGTTCCGGTATTGTCGGCCTGGACGAAATCCTCCGTGGTGGACTGCCCGCTTCGAATTTCTACATCGTTCAAGGCGATCCGGGGGCAGGCAAGACGACCGCGGCGCTGCAGTTTCTGCGCGCCGGGGTTGCGGCCGGCGAGCGCTGCATCTATGTCAGCCTTTCCCAAACCGCCGCAGAATTGCAAGCGATTGCGTCTTCACATGGCTGGACCCTGGATGGAATCCGTGTCGAGGAGCTCTCAGCTTCCGAGACAATAAGCGGCGCGGCCGATCAGACGATTTTCCAGACTGCCGACCTTCGCCTGGATGAGACGCGCAAGGCGATCGAACACGCGATCGAAGAACACAAACCACACAGGCTGGTCTATGACTCGCTCCTCGAAATCCGGCTGATTACCGGCGACACGCCGAGGTTCCGGCGCGAACTGATTGGCTTCAAGGCCTTCCTGGCCAAGCGGGGCATTGTGGCGGTTTTGCTCGACACCCAGACCAGCGGCGGCGATCACAATGGCGAGGAGATCGAGGGCATCGCCCACGGCGTCATCCGGCTCGATAAATCTCTGGAGGACTACGGTGCCGTGCGCCGGCGTATTGAGGTCAGCAAAATGCGGGGCGTACCGTTTGCCGATGGCTATCACGACATGGCCATTCGCGAGGGCGAAGGCGTTGTGGTGTTTCCCAGGCTCGTTCCCGGGTCGCCTCCCGACGTGAGCAAGCCGCAGTTGATCAAGTCAGGGGTCGACGCGCTCGACGAGATGTTCGGCGGCGGCCAGGAATCGGGCACGATAACGCTTGTGATTGGGCAGTCGGGGACTGGCAAGTCGACGATGTCGTCGCTTTACGCCACCGCAGCCCTTCAGCGGGGCGAAAGCGTTGCCCTGTTCCTGTTCGAGGAGCGGCTGGAGACTTTCTTTCGCCGGTCCGAGGGGTTGGGGATGGACCTTCGGCAGTTCTACAAGGATGGGCAACTCGTCATCTATGATTTTAGTCCGAACGAAATCTCGCCGGGGGAGTTCGGGCAGATCGTGCAGCAAGTCGTCAGCCGCAATAACACCCGCGTTGTGGTGATTGACAGCTTCACCGGCTATTTGAATTCTCTTCCCCACCGCGAAAAGGCGGTGCTGGACATTCAGTCTCTCCTGAAACATCTCGCGCGCGCGGACGTGCTGACCATGCTCATCGTCGCCCAGCACGGGTTGCTCGGACAGAATGTTGGGATCGACGTGGACGTCAGCTTCCTCGGAGACACCGTGCTTCTGCTGCGCATGTCCGAGCATGAAGGCCGCCTGAGGCGCAACATCACGGTCGTCAAAAAGCGCCACGGCCCGCACGATCTTGACGTCCGCGAACTGTTCATCGCGAGTTCCGGTGTTTCCGTCGTAGCCTATAATCCTCTGCCCGAGACGTGAGCGACGCCGAGCGCAACGGTTTGGGAACACTGGATTGGGTGCTCATTTTGGCGCCCTACCGCAAGGATGCTGCCTACACGGCATCGCTGCTGCAAGAACGTGGTCTACAGGCTCAAGCGGCGAGCCCTGAGGATTTAGAGGATCTGCTTGCACTATCCCCCGGAGTGCTGGTTGTCACCCATGAAGCCCTTGACCCGAAGGCTATCGCAACAGTTGGCGGTTTCCTTCAGGCCCAGCCGAATTGGTCGGAAATCCCAATAGTTGTTCTGCTGGACCGCGCGGCACAGCAGTCACGCATCCAGGCCACCCTGAGTGCTGCTTGGCCACGTTCACGGCAGATATTCTATCAGCGTCCCGTGGCCGCGCTTGAGCTGATAAGCGGGATCCAGTCGGCACTCCTCACCAGGGCACGACAGCGCGACGTGCGCGACTATCTCGAGCGGGAGACGGAACTGCGCCTTGAGCTCAATCATCGAGTGAAAAACATCCTGGCGACCGTGATATCCATTTTTGACATGACGCGTCGCGGGGCAACTTCGATGGACGGCCTCACCCAAGACTTCAAAGGGCGATTGCGGGCCCTGTCGAACGTTCATTCCGCAGTCTTCGATGCCGGAGGCGAGGCCGTAGCTTTAACGGAGGTCGTAAAATCGGTCCTCGCGCCATACATTGCCAAGGGACAAAGCGGCATCACAATTGAGGGACCTGAGGTGCTGCTTTCGCGCGATGCCGGCACAACGCTCGCCCTATGCCTACATGAACTCGCGACAAACGCAATCAAATATGGCGGCTTGTCTCAACCAGACGGCCGGATACGCCTGGAATGGAATATCGTGTCGAGTTCGGAACCAACGCTGACGTTGAGATGGACCGAAACAGGAGGACCGACGGTAGTCGAACCCTCGCGAGTAGGATATGGAACCCGCTATATGCGCGCCGCATTGAGCAGCCTCTTCGGAGAGGCTCCGGATCTCGTCTTCGCGACGGATGGGCTGCGTTTCTCGATTAGCGGCCTACTTTCCCGCCTAACACCGGAGACAACGGAATAGCGGAGCGGCGCATCCGCTCGTGACGGTTGTTGCTACATAATGCCGTCCATATGGCGTGACGGGATCATGCGGAACGATATGGGAAGATCACTGATTTTGGCCCACGAAAAACTCAATAAGGTCAGCGATCTTAACGCGCCCTCCGGGCCCACCATAGACTAAGTATTTGATTCTGTTATGTAATTATCGCCCTTTATCCAGAAGCGCACACCTAAACGTGCACCTGGAGCGGGCGATGTATCTATGGCGCAAAGACTCGGGATTCTTCTTCCAGATGCGAATCCCTGCCGGGCAGGTCGCAACCTTGGATCAACCCCTCTCCGGGTATGGCTCGGGGCACTGACAAAGCGCGAGACGCAGCGGCGGGCGACGACGCTCGCGGGGCTGAACGCTGGCATGGACAGGGAGACGCTGACACGCAGCCTGAAAGCCTTGGTGGCGGAGCTTGAAGGACTCCGGCGCGACGAGTTTTCGGCGGGGCTTGGGGGCTCGGTGCTCACAGTGCCGCGCGCATTGGTTCAAATCCTGGAGAGGGGCTGCCGCCGCCCCATGACATGAAGTGCCAAGACAACACCTTGGCTGGACCATCAAGCCGCCGGCACAAAAATCAGTATCGTCGGCCTATAATGTCATCAAGAGCTTCGATCCTTGAAGCGGTTCCAGAGATGCATGCGGTTCGCGACTTGCACGGCGACCGGATGGAACGGAACCGGTTTCATGTTGGTGACCGGCAAAGGCATCTGCTCGTCCCGGCGCCGGCCTGCCGCCCAGCGGCCGATTTCCTGGCCAAGTGACATTGCCAATGCCACGCCGCGGCCGGAATAGACGCCGCCAAACACGAGGCCGGGTGCCAGGCGATAGAGGCGAGGTCTGCGATCAGGCACCACGGCAAAGGTGCCATGCCAGTATTCCACGATCGGCGGTTCGCCGCCGAATGCGCGAAAAGCCTTGCCCAGCATGCTCGAGACCTTGGCGCGACCGCGGTCGGCCTCGTCGAACCAGAATGTATGCGTGCCGCCGCTCACCAGCCGGCCGTCGACGTCATAGTGGAAATAGCGGATGTCGTTGCGCATGTCGGACACCGCGGGGTTGCCGACAAGGATCTTGGCGCGCAGGCCTTCCGGCAGCGGGTTTGTCGCGGCCTGGAAAACCTTGAACGGCATCAGTGTTTTCTTCAGCCCAGCCCAGAGGTCGCCGGTAAGCGCATTCGTGGCAAGCACCACTTCTGGCGCCGTGACGCTTCCCGTTGCGGTGAAGACGCGCCAGCCGCCTTCCACCTTCTCGATGCGAGACGCCGCGGCGTTCTCGAAGATGGTCACGCCTTCGCGCTCAAGGGCGCCGGCAAGGCCAATGGTCATGGCGAACGGATTGATGTGGCCGGAATTGTGCACCATCCAGCCGCCGAGATAGGGGCTGCCGATACGCGCGCTGGCTTCGGCCCGGTCAAGCCAGGAGACATTGGCGCCGAAGGCTTTCCACTCTTCGTAGAACTGGCGCGCGCGGGCAAGCGTGGTGTCGGTGTGAGCGGGCTGGATCCAGCCTTCCTGAACCTGGTGGGCGTCTATGTTGAAGCGCTGCATCAGGCCGAAGGCGACGCCGGCCGCATCCGCAACCATGCGATTGTAGCGCTCACCGATCGTCTTGCCGTAGACTGCCTCGAACTCCGCCGGCGAGGCTTTGGAATGGTGAGAGATGACAAGGCCGTTGTTGCGGCCCGACGCTGCCGATCCGATCTCGTTGCTCTCAAGCAGGATGACATTGACGCCGCTGTCGTGCGCGCCGAGTGCCGCGGCCATGCCGGTGAAGCCGCCGCCGACCACCAGCACGTCCGTCTTCAGGTCGCCTTGCAGCGCCGGTGCGGCCGGGCGTCTGTTCGCGGTCTTGCGCCACAGATGCGGCGTCTTCCAGTCGACCTCAAACATGAAGGACGTTCTCGCTGGCGCCGCCGAGATAGTGTTCCCTCAGGGCCGAATGCGCGGCCATTTCCTGCGCCGGGCCATGCAGTTTCACCTTGCCGGTGTTGAGCAGGTAGGCGTAGTCGCCGCATTCGAGCGCCAGCTGAACGTTCTGCTCGACGAGCAGGATCGAAATGCCGTTGCGCGACAGGTCGAGGATGATGCGGAAGATCTGGTGAACGATCTTCGGGGCAAGGCCGAGAGACGGCTCGTCGAGCATCAGAAGCTTCGGCTCGGCCATAAGCGAGCGCCCGATCGCCAGCATCTGCTGCTGGCCGCCGGACATGCGGCTTGCCATGCCGTTGCGCCGTTCCTTGAGCACAGGAAACAGCTCGAACACCTCGGCGCGCAACGCCTCGAAACTCTTCCCGCCGCGACCGATATGGGCCGCGACCAAGTTTTCCTCCACCGTCAGGCGCTGGAAGATCTGGCGGCCTTCCGGGCAGTGGGTGATGCCGAGACGCACGACCTGTTCGGGGCGCATCCCGGTGATGTCGCGGCCCTCGAACGCGATGCTGCCAGCGGTGGGCCGCGCCACGCCGGAGATGGAATTGAGCAGCGTCGTCTTGCCGGCGCCGTTCGGACCCAGGATGACGACGATCTCGTGCCGATCGACGTCAATGCTGATGGCCTCAAGAACGCCGACGCGCCCGTATCCCGAGCTGAGCCCGGCGATCCTGAGCAGCGGCCCGGATGTCGTCGATGTCATTGGCGGTTCCCAGATAGGCGAGTTGGACGTCGGTGCTTGCCTGCACTTCGGAGGGCGTGCCCCGGAAGAGCAGCTTTCCGTGATGCATGACGATGATGCTGTCGCAGAGCGTCATGACGAGATCCATGTCGTGCTCGACGACGATCATGATCCGGTCGGGCGAACGCAACGCGGTGAGTTTTGCCGTCAGCTCCGCCGTCTCGTGGTGGTTCAATCCGGCGGCGGGCTCGTCGAGCAGCAGGACGCGCGGATTGGCGACCAAGGCGCGGGCGATCTCCAGCATGCGTTGTCGGCCATAGGGCAGGCCCCCGGCATCGACGTCGGCGTAGCCCTGAAGGTCAAAAAACCGTAGGATTTCCATGCATTTCTCACGCCGGCGCCGGCGCTGGGTGTTGGCATAGGGTGGCCAGATCACTTCCCTCCAGGCGGCCGCAACCTCGGCGGGATAGAAACAGACTTCAAGGTTCTCGATCGCCGACATCTGGTCGAAGAGGCGGATGTTCTGATAGGTGCGGGCAATTCCCGAATTGGCGATCTGGTATTTCTTGAGTTTGTCGAGACGCTTGCCGTCGAGCGTGATCGAGCCCGACGACACTGTGTAGGAACCAGCCGTCATGTTGATCAGCGTCGACTTGCCGGCGCCGTTCGGTCCGATCACGCCGTGGATCATGCCGGGAGCGAAGTCGGTCGACACGTCGTCGATGGCGACGACCTCGCCATACACCTTGCGAAGGCTCTGAAAGACCAGCGTCATTTTCCGAAAAGCCCTCGGATCAGTTTCTCCGGCCCGAAGCTGCGCGGCACGATGCCGGCCGGGCGCGCGATGATCAGCGAGATCATCAAAAGACCGAGGAAGAGGATGCGCCATTCGGCGAACTCGCGCAGCAGCTCCGGCAGCAGGATCAGGATTGCCGCGCCGGCGACGATGCCGAAGATGTTGCCGATGCCGCCGACCACGATCATCAGCACGATCAGCACCGATTCCTGCAGCGTGAAGCTTTCCGGGCTGACGAAACGCTGCGATGCGGCGAAGATCGCGCCGGCTATGGAACCGATCGTGGCCGAGGTGGCGAAAGCGGCAAGCTTGGCATTGGTGGTGTTGATGCCGATGCCGCGCGCGGCGTCCTGGTCCTCGCGGATCGCCGCCCACGCCTTGCCGAGGATGGAGCGCTCGAGCCGCCAGACCACGGTGCCGACGATGAGCACGGTGATCAGCAGCAGCCAGAAGAAGTCGATCGGCCGGGCAATCTGTATGCCGAGGATCGACGCCTTGTCCAGCCGGGCAATGCCTTGCGGCCCTCCGGTCAGCCAGTCGAGATTGTTGATGATGATGCGGATGATCTCGCCGAAGCCAAGTGTGACGATGGCCAGATAGTCGCCGCGCAATCGCAGCACCGGAATGCCGAGCAATATGCCGGTGACCGCACCCAGGCAGGCGGCGACGAGCAGGATGAGCAGGAACGGCATATGCAGGCCGAGCTGCGGGCTTGCCAGCAGCCCATAGCTGTAGGCGCCGACCGCGTAGAAGGCGACGAAGCCGAGATCCAGCAGCCCGGTATAGCCGATCACGATGTTCAGGCCAATGCCGAGCAGGATGTAGATCAGCAGGCTGTTGAGGACACGGATATGGTAGTTGGGCAGGAAGGGCGTGGTCATGATCAGCGCGATCGCGATGGCGAAGACGAGCCAGGAGATGGTCCGGTTCGCACGCGGCCGGGCCGCGGCGAGAGTGTCGGCGGCGGCCATCAGAATTCCCTCTTGTACACGATGCTTTCCTCGGAGACGGCCTCGCCAAGTATACCGGCAGGACGGACCAGAAGCACGAGTATGAGGATCGCAAAGGCGAGAACGTCGCGATACTCGGTGCCGAGCACGCCGTTTGTGACAATGGGCAGCAGCGCGGTTCCCCACACTTCGATGAAAGCCAGGATGAAGGCGCCGAGCATGGCGCCGGGGATTGAACCGATGCCGCCGAGGATGGCCGCGGTGAAGGCCTTCAGCCCGATGACGGCGCCCATGCTGGGCGACATGATGCCATAGTAACTGGAATAGAGGATGCCGCCGGCAGCGCCGAGAAGCGGCCCGACGAAGAACACCATCGAGATGGCGCCGTTGACGTTGATGCCAAGCAGTTGTGCGGTCGGTCGGCTTTCCGATACGGCGCGCACGATGATGCCGATACGGCTCCGGTTGACCAGGACATGCAGGCCGAACATCAGCACGAAGGCGGCGATCAGGATGCCGATCTGCATCAAGGTGATGGTGCCGCCCATCACCTGATACCGGACGACGGGGAAGAAGCTGGGAAAGGCGACCGGCTGTGGGCCGGCCAGGATCTGCACCCCGGTGACGAGCGACAATGAGACGCCGAGCGAGGACAGCATCGGCGCGAGCCGGGTGGAGCTTCTCAGCGGTTTGTAGGCGACCCTTTCGATGCCGACGCCAATGAGCCCGACGAGGAAGATCGCCACGAGAAAGGCCGCGGTCAGCGCCAGCGCGCCCGACATCCCGACATCGCCGACCAGCAGGCTGAGCGCCAGAAACGCTACATAGGCGCCGAGCATGAACATCTCGCCATGGGCGAAGTTGATCATGCGCAACACGCCGTAGACCATGGTGTAGCCGAGCGCGATCAGGGCGTAGATCGAGCCGATGGTCAGGGCATTTACCGTTTGTTGAATAAGATTTCCCAGCATGGGCCGGCGTCCTGTGCCTGCAACCCCATGGACCGGTCGAACCGGGAAGGGGAATGGTCGACGTGGCCGCCCGTACTTGCGGCAGGCACGCCCGTCAACAGGTGAAGGAGCCGCTTCGCGCGTAGCGATGCGGCTCCGGCGGTCTGGCTGCTATTTCGAACCGACGAGATGGAAGCCCGTTCCCTCCACCTTGTAGAGGTAGGATGGGGCGACTTTGAGTTCGCCGGTTTCGTCGAATTCCAGCTCGCCGACGACGGTCTTCGCCTTGACTGCATGCAATGCTGCGTTGAGGTCCTCACGCGTGAGGCCTTTCGTCGTTTTCAGCACCTGTTCCAAAATCTGGCCCTGTACATAGCCGTAGATCGAATACGGGCCGGCTTCCTCACCATACTTCGCCTTGTAGAGTTTGGCGAAATCGGCGATCTCGGGGGAGGCATCCATCGGCGGCACCTGGATCGCGACAAGCGTGCCCTGGATATTGGCTTCGCCCGCCTGTTTGATGAGGTCCGGCGTGTAGCCGCCGTCCGGCACCATTAGCACGGCGGCGATACCTTGCTCGTGCATCTGCTTGGCAAACAGCGCAAGCTGCGGCATGACGGCGCCGAGATAGATCGCATCGGGGTTCTTGGACTTGATCTGGGCCAGCACAGCGGTGAAGTCCACGTCGGACGGCGCCACGGCAATGGTATCGAGGACCTTGCCGCCGCCGGTTTCGAAGTTCTTGGCGAAGATTTCGGAAATGCCCTGGCCGAAGACCTGCTTGTCGTTGACGATCACGGCAGTCTTGGCGCCGAGCTTGCCCAGCGCATATTCGGCTGGCAACAATGCGCCGGCCAGATCGTTGGCCACCGGGCGCACCATGAACTTGTAGCCCTGCTTGGTGAGAGACGGATTGGAGCCGAAGGTCATGGTCGGCAGCGTGCAGTCTTCATAGATCGGCAGCGTCGACTGGGCGACGCCGGAATTGAAGTTCACCAGGCCAAGCACGACCTTGTCATTGTCGCAGAATTTCTGGGCGACGAGCGTTCCCTCGCGCGGGTCGGCCTTGTCGTCCTGCTGGTCATAGGCAATGGTGACGCCATTGACGCCGCCATCGGCGTTCAGCCTGTCGACGTAGAGCTTGAAGCCATTGTGCCAGGTGCTGCCGAAATAGGCCTGCGCGCCCGAGAGCGGCGCGGACATTCCGACGGTAATCTGCTCGGCCATGGCCGGCGCTGCAAAAAGCGAGGCGCCGAGAAGAAGTGTGGCGATAGATTTTTTCATCATGGTTCCCCTTAGCTGCTGACTACGACAGGGGGAGGCCGTTGCGGTCTTCTTCCCCGTGTAAGCCTATCGAAGCAGACAAAGAGATCGTCGTCAAGAAAGTGTCGACACTATTGCGTTCAATTTTGTGCTCAGATATCGATTATGCGTCGCGAGCCCTTCGGCGGCGCTTCAGATCGGCGCCGTTGCCGGGCGCGAACACCTTGAGCAAGGCGTCCTTGAGCGCCTGTTGCGTGGCGGAGACGGTCATTTCGATATGTTCGCGCAGCAGTTTCATGCCGTTTTCGGCATCCCGCTTGACGGCGGCATCGACGATGGCCGAATGGGAGGTGATCTGTGCCTTGTCATGCGAAGGATGTTCGATCTGGATGCGGCGGATGAAGCGGATGCGCGCATTGATGGAGCTGAGCTGGCCTACAAGTTCCGGATTTCCGGAGAGTTCGGCGATGAGCAGATGGAAGCCTTCGTCCTCGGCCAGGATGACATCCGGCGGCTGGTCCGGGTAGGCGTCGACGATCGCTTCCCAGTAGCTCCGCAGCCGGTCGATTTCGCTGTCGTCGGCGCGCTCGCACATCAGTTTGAAAGCAGCGCACTCGATGATCGAGCGGAACTCGTAGAGGTCGAGCAGGCCCTCGGTGCTGAGGCTCCTGACGAAAAAGCCGCGATTGGGCGTGAGCGAAACGAAACCCTCGGAGGCGAGCCGGTTCAGCGCCTCGCGGATCGGTGTGCGCGAAACGCCGAGGCTGCGCGAAAGCTGGACCTCATTGATGCGTTCCCCGGGCTTCAGCTTGAACTCGACCAGAAGCTTGCGGATGGTGTTGTAGGCGCGTTCGCTGCTGTCGGCTGCGCGGCGCGTTTCGGCCTCGTTGGCAAGGGACGGATCGCTATCGGCACTGGTATCGGCTCGTTCGGTCACGGCGATTCTCATCTGATTTGTATGCAGGCTGTGTCTACACTTTGTAGAGCGCCTTTCTTTCCCAAACTCGTCTGAATGGCAAGCAGCAGGTTCAAATCCGGGGGACAACAATGATTGTAGGCATTCTTGGTGTCGGGCATCTGGCAACGGCCATGCTGGCTGGTTTCCTGCGTTCCGGGCTCGATCCCGCAGCAATCGTGCTGTCGCCGCGCGGCAAGGCGGCGGCACTCTCCGCCCGGCACGGTTTTCGGCTGGCGATCGACAATCGCGATCTCGTCGAACAGTCCGATGTCGTCATTGTCGCCGTGCGGCCAGCGCATGCGCCGGACGCGGTCGCCGGCCTGCCATGGCGCACGGATCAAACAATGGTTTCGGTTTGCGCCGGCGTAGCGCTGTCGCGGTTTGCTGTCGCGCCTGCGCGCCCGGTGCGCGCCATGCCGTTCACGGCTTCCGAAATCTGTGCCAGTCCGACGATCTATTTCCCCGACATTGAGCAGGCGCGGGCGGTTCTCGACCGGCTCGGCCCCTCGATTGCGCTCCCCAGCGAAACGGACTTCGAGGTGGCGACGGTCAATGCAGCCGTCTATGGCTGGGTGCAGGATCTGATCCGCAAGACGGCGGAATGGTCGAGCACGCAAGGTCTCGATCCGGCAATCGGCCGCCGGCTGACGGCGATGACATTCGTGGCCGCAGGGCGGCTGATTGAGGAGAAAGACCAGCCGATGGATCAGATGCTCGAGGAGCTGGTGACACCGGGCGGCATCACCGAGCGGGGTCTGCAGGTGCTTTCGGCGCGCGGTGTGCCAGCCGCCTGGGAGGAGGCTTGCAGGGCCGTGCTCGACAAACTGACCGAGCCGGACTGAGGCGCGGCGTCGCTGACGCCACGCGCGCTCATCGTTGCGGCGCGGGCGGATAGGTGTGGCCGCCGGGTGCCTGTTCGCTTGGCGCAACGACCAGCTCGGCGATGTCGACATGGTCCGGCATCCGCAGCGCTGCAACAAGCACGGCGGCAATATCGGCCGGGCCGAGCGGCCGCTGTTGCGAGTACATGCGCTTGCGTAGGCCCTCGCGGTCGCCGTCGAAGGCCTTCAGATAGAAATCCGTTTCCACGCGGCCGGGGGCGATCTCGGTCAGCCGCACGCCGGTGCCCGCGAGATCATAGCGCAGGATGCGGCCGGCCTGGGAAAGGCCGGCCTTTGCCGCACCATAGGTCGCCGTGCCGGGAAAGACGCCACTGGCTGCCGTGCTGGTCAGGTTGAAGATGTGGCCACGCTTGCGCGCGGTCATGCCCGGCAGCAACAGGCGGATAAGTTGCAAGGGCGCGGTGAGGTTCAGCGCCACCACCTCGGCTGTTTCCTCCGCGCTCTGCTCATGCAGAGGGCGCACTGTCGCCAGACCGCCGGCATTGTTGACCAACACATCGATTTCCGCCGCACCGAGCGCAGCGGCGATCGCTTCGTGGTCGCGCACATCGGCGACAAGCGATTTTACGTGTGGCCCCAGCTGTGCCTGCAGGGCCTGCAGCGCGTCGCGGTTGCGCGCCAGCGCATGGACGGTCAACCCTTCCGCGATCAAGCTCTCGACGATCGCTGCGCCGATGCCTTTCGAGGCGCCGGTGACGAGGGCGGTGCGATAGGTCATGACCATTCTCCTGAACCGTGATGATCAGAGCAATTCCAGGAAAAGTGTGAGACGGTTTTCCGTCCGGAATTGCGTCAAAACAAAGAGTTAGAGCGCGCCGTGTTCGGCCACCGTTTTCAAAATGCCGACAAGGCCTGCCTCGCGCGCGGCCTTCAGGTCCTCGTGGCTGCGCCCGTCCACCGCCGCATTTGTCGAAGCCGTGATCGCGCGGATGGTCTCGTTGTCGAGCTTTGCGTCGAGCAGCGTGTCCCAGATCGCCCGGTATGTCGGGCCATATTTGCGCAGGAAGTCCTCGATGCCATCGGCGTTGAGGCTGTTGGAAATGAACGAACCTTGCAGGGTCCATTTCGCACCCGGTCCATACATGAAGGCACGGTCCACATCCTCGACCGAAGCGACGCCGTCGCGCACCAACGCGATCGCCTCGCGCCACATGGCGCCCATCAGGCGCAAGGCGATATGGCCGGTCACTTCCCGGTTGAGCGTCACCGGTTTCTTGCCGATGGCCTCGTAGATGGCGTGTGCGCGGGCGATTGCCTGCGGATCCGATGCCTTGCCGCCGACGATCTCGACCAGCGGCATCAGATGCGCCGGATTGAAGGGATGGCCGAGCACGACGCGGCCGGGCAGGCGGCAATCACCCTGCATGTCGGACACCAGAAGGGCCGAGGAGGATGAAGCAATCACGACCTCGTCACCGACATGATCTTCGATCTCGGCGAGCAGCCGGCGCTTGAGGGCCAGGTCTTCCGGACCGTTCTCCTGCACGAAATCGACGCCTTCGAGCGTCTCGGCGAGCGTCGGAAAAAGATGGATCTCGCCGGGCGCGTGCGAGGATCCTTTCAACGCATCGAGGTCGGCCATGAGTTCAGGCAGCACCTCATTGAAAGCCGCTTCGCGCCGCTCAGTCGGATCAAACACGCGCACCGCGTGGCCGGCATGGGCAAAGCAAGCCGTCCAGCGCTGCCCGATGACGCCGAAACCGACAATGCCGATGGTCAGTTTTTGCATCACCCGGCCTTCCTGCCGTCAAGCGCTGCGCGGAAGGCCTCGTTGAGGTCGTTCCACGGGATGAGAAGATCGAGCCAGGCGCCGATCCGCCCGGTAGCCAGGATCGCCTCGTCGATCAGCGCATCGAACGGATAGTCGTCTTCCATCGCCGCCTTGAGCCGGAAAAGCAGGGCAGGCGTTTCCTCCATGTGGCAGAAATCGCGCAGCCGGGTCGCGGTCTTGTCGAGCGCGATTGCTGCCGCCTGGCGCAGCACCAATTCGTCCTTCCGGCCGCGCTCGGCGCGGATCCACCAGAGGAATTCGTGCAGCACCCGCGCTTCTGATTCCGCGGTGAAGACAGGCCCTGCCGGGTGCATGATGGCGCGTGACGCGGTGACCCGGCTGATGTCGGCGGGACAGGCCGCCCACAGCGCCTTTCGCGCGGCGATAATGTCCTGTGGCAGCGGCGACGGCGCCCACGGCTCGGGCGTGCCGCCATCCGACCGGACAAGCGTGCCTTCCAGGATGCGGCGGCCCTGGTCCTGTTTCAGTGTCGCGGCAAGTTCGGCAATGCCTTCCACCGGCGCGTCGAGATGGCCGAGAACGGTGATCTCGGCATTCTCCGCCTGAAGCGGCGCGAAGGTGATTTCGAGGAACTGCCGCACCGGCCAGTAGATGAAGGCACCGGCGGTCGCGGAAAGCACATGCGTAGCACCCTCGATATCCTCGACGAAGGGAGCATGCCAATAGATATGGCTGCCGGCGATCTTCGGCGTGTGCAGCTGCAGACGCATCGGCAAGGCCGAAAGCAGCGCGCGGCGCGTGCGCTCGGCATCGCCAGTCAGGCGCAGCGGCCAGCTGCGCCCCTCGGCAGAGAAAATCAGGTCCATCTTACTTTCCCGGATTGAAGAACGAGACGGGTTTGAGGATCTGGTTGCGCATGTCGAGAAGATAATCGGTCTCGATCACCTTGCGCCGGTAGGCCTGCCATTCCGGGTCTGCCTCCATGCGGTCGCGCCGCTCCTCCCGGTCGGCAAGGCTTTCATATCTCCACAGATGCACGGTGCGCGAGAGGTCACCGATATGCGTTTGGAAGAAGCCGAAGGGCTCGCCCAGATAATGCCGCTGCATCGGCAGGCCGACGTCCTCGTAGAGTTTGAGGAAATGCGACAGCTTGTTGGGGCGGGCGGTGTAGGTGCGATGGTCGAAGATCATATCGGGCACTCCTTCTGACATTCTGTCGTGGCGCCCTTGACGCGGGCGTGATGGTCTTGCCGGCTCAGCCGGCACTTCGCACCGTCTCGGCGATCAGCCGGGCGGTGAGCGCCGGCGCCTCTATCTGCGCTACATGGCCGACGCCATCGAGAAGATGAACGGCAGTGAAGCCCGGCGCGCGGGCCGCATGGGCGACCGGAATGACGCGGTCGAGCCTGCCCCAGATGAGCCGCGTCGGGACGGCGAGTTCGCCAAGCGCGCCCGCGAGATCGAAACCCTGCGTGCCGTCCGGGAACAGGCTTTCGGCCATCGCAGTGAGCGCGTCGCGATTGCCGGTCTTTTCCAGCTGTCTGAGTGCGGCCTGCGCATAGCCGGTCGGTAAGGCTGAGGGGTCGCCGACCATCACCGCCAGCCACCGCTCCAAGGCCTGCACCGTGGTCGCGCGGGCAAGACCGGCGATGAAGCCGGCATTGATCTCGGGGCCAAGCCCGCCAGGGGCAAGGAGCGTCACAGAGCGCACCGTAAGACGGCCCAGCCGGGCGAGCGCGAGGGCCGCCGCACCGCCCAGGGAATGGCCGACGAGATGGGCATTGCCGACGCCCATCCCCTCCAGCCGGTCGGAGAGGAGGAAGGCGATCTCCTCGATGCTGTTTGCAGGTCTTGCCGCTTCCGTACCATGGCCGGGCAAGTCGAGGCTGATCGTCTCGATCCCCGGCCCGAGCAACGGGACAACCTGCCGCCACACGGAGCGATCCGCCCCGAAGCCGTGGATGAGGACCACCGGCACCGTCTGCCGGGCCGGCGCGGCGACAGGCGATGCCTGGACTGCGGCTGGCGCCCGCTGGCCTGCACCGTCCTGTTCGTTCGTGCGAGCGGCAAGGGTGGCATCGATGTCGCGCTTCTTGATCCGTCCGCGCGGCCCGCTTCCCGAAATGGTGGCAAGGTCGAGCCCGGCCGCAGCGGCAAGCCGCCGGGCCAGCGGGCTTGCGACTGCACGGCTGCCGGGCGGCCGGATGGAGGGAGGCGTTTCGCTGGCCAGATGCTCTCGCGGATTGGGTTCCGTAGTGGTCGCCGTGGCCGACGCGATCGAAGCGGATCGGCCAGCGATCGGCTTCTCGCCAACTATAGGTTTCTCATCCGCGATCGTGCCGAGTACGGCGCCCACCGGCGCTTCCTGTCCCTCGCCGAAGAAGATTTCCGCCAGCCAGCCGTCGCGGTCGGCTTCGATTTCGGTCGCCGCCTTGGCCGTCTCGACGGTGACGACCAGATCGCCGGCCTTGACCGGATCGCCTGGCTTCACCGCCCAGGCGATCACCAGCACGGCTTCCATGTATTCGCCGCCGGCGCTGTCGATGCTGATCGGATGGGTCGCCATCGCCGCCGCCTCCGTCACTTCAGCGTCTTCAGCGCGGCCGTGCGGATCTTCTCGGCACTTGGCAGCATCGCCGTTTCCAGCGGTTCGGAATAGGGGATCGGCATATCCGGCAGCGTGACGCGCGCGACCGGCGCGTCGAGCTCGTCGAAGGCGTGGTCCATGATCGTTGCCGAAAGCTCGGCGGCGTAGCCGCAGAAACGCCAGCCCTCGTTGACCACCACGGCATGGTGCGTTTTCGCGATCGAGGCGACGATGGCGTTGACATCCAGCGGGCGCAGCGACCGGAGATCGACGATCTCGGCCGAAACACCGTCGGCTGCGAGAAGATCCGCGGCTTTCAGTGCCTCGACCACCATCTTGGAGGTGGCGAATATCGAGATATCGCTGCCTTCGCGCAGGGTTGCCGCCTTGCCGAGCGGCACCGTCACGTCGCCTTCCGGCACCTCGCCACGGGTGTTGTAGAGCAGCTTGTGTTCGAGGAAGACCACCGGCTGGTCGTCGCGGATCGCGGCCTTCAGCATGCCCTTGGCGTCGGCGGGCGTCGAAGGAGCAACGACCTTGATGCCGGGTATGTGGGCAAGCATGGAATCGAGCGACTTGGAGTGCTGCGCGCCGGCGCCGGCGCCGCCGCCGCCCTGCGTGCGCAGCACGAACGGCATCTTGACCTGGCCGTTCCAGATGTAATTGTAGATCGATGCTTGGTTGACCAGCGCATCGAGCGTCAGCGGCACGAAATCCGCATACATGATTTCAAGCACCGGCCGCGTGCCGGTCATCGCCGCGGTCACCGCCATGGCGGTCAGCGCCTGTTCGGAGATCGGCGTGTCGCGCACCCGCGTTCCGCCGAATTCCTCCCTCAGCCCTTTCGTTACCTTGAAGACGCCGCCATAGCGTCCGATGTCCTCGCCAAAGACGAAGACGGAGGGGTCGGCCTGCATCTCTTCGCGCAGTGCCGCATTGAGCGCTTCGGCATACCGCATCATGGCCATGTCAGTGTGCCTCGCTGTAGGGGTTGCAGGCTTCGTCGAGCGAGAATTCGGGCATCGGGTCGGAGAGTGCGGCTGCAAATGCCTCGTCCACCTCGGCCTTGGCCGCAGCCTCGATCCCTGCGAGTTTCGCCTCGCCGACGTCGCCCAAAAGCGCCTTGCGCGAGACGAGCAACGGGTCACGTTCCTTCCAGGCCGCAATATCCTCCGGCTTCTGATAGCCGCCCATGTCGGAAGTGGAGAAACCTTCGACGCGGTAGGTCTTGCATTCGACCATGCCGGGGCCTTCGCCGCGCCTGGCGCGCTCGACCATGGCCGACACGGCGCGGTAGACAGCCACCGCGTCATTGCCGTCGACGATCTCGGCCGGCATCGCGTAGCCGGCGGCGCGGATCGACAGGTCCTCGACCGGCGACTGGACTTCTGAGGGAACGGTCAGGCCGAACTGGTTGTGTTCGAGCACGAAGACGACCGGCAATTTCCACAGCCCCGCCATGTTCATGGCTTCGTGGCAGATGCCGGTTTGCGCGGCGCCGTCGCCAAAGACGCACATGGCGACATTGCCGGTGCCGAGGATCTGCATCGACAGCGCCATGCCGGCGGCGGCCGGAATGCCCGCGCCGACAATGGCGTTGCCGCCGATCACGCCCTTTTCGGCATCGGCCACCAGCATGTGGCCGGCGCGCCCGCCGCAGGCACCGGTGGCTCGCCCGAAGATCTCGGCCACCACAGGGTGCACGGCCATGCCCTTGCCGATATAGACCGCGTGGCCGCGATGGGTGGTGGCGACCTTGTCGCCGGCCTCCAGCACGGCGGTCGCGGCGACGCCGACGGCTTCCTGGCCGTCGCAGCGATGGATCGGACCGCGCGTGCGTCCTTCCTTGTGAAGCGCCCCAAGGCCCTCTTCGAGATGCCGCACCAGCAGCATCCGGCGATAGATTGCCAGATGTTGATCGACGGAAGGAGTGTTTTTCACCGATAATCCCCGAGTTCGTGCCGAAATTAAATACAAAAGTGTCGACACTTTGCAAGCGCTTCTGCAAGATAGGGCAAAACAAGTTTGTGAAAAGGGGATCGATCATGCGTTTGGAGGGCAAGGCGGCCATCGTCACCGGAGCCGGCGCCGGTATCGGCGCGGCCGTCACGGAACTGTTTGTGAAGGAGGGCGCGCGCGTTCTGGTCGTCGATCGCGACGGCGCGCGGGCCGGCGAGGTGGCCGGCAGGACCGGAGCGCTGGCCTCGGAGGCCGACGTCTCGGACGAAGCCTCGGTGGCGACGATGGTGCGCCGCGCGCAAGAGGCTTTCGGTCGGGTGGACATCCTGGTCAACAATGCCGGTTACGGCATACGCGGCTCGGTCGTCACCACTGCGGCGGCGGATTGGGACGCGCTCATGGCCGTGAACCTCAAGGGCGTCTTTCTCTGCTCCAAATATGTCATTCCCGTCATGGCCGCGGGCGGCGGCGGGGTGATCGTGAACACCGCCTCCAACGTGGCACATGTCGGACTTGCCGATCGGGCGGCCTATGTCGCCTCCAAGGGCGGCGTCGCGGCGCTGACGCGTGCCATGGCGCTTGACCATGTTGCGGACAAGATCCGCGTCAACGCCGTGGCACCGGGTGTGACCTGGTCGAGCTATTTCGAAACCATGCTGGAAACCCATCCCGATCCTCAGGGGTTTGTCGCGGCATTGAACGCGCGCTCACCGATGAATCGCGTCGCGCAGCCAGTTGAAATCGCAAATGCAATCCTGTGGCTCGCCAGTGACGAATCCTCTTTCGCCACCGGCTCGATCCTGACAGTCGACGGCGGCATGAGCGCCTGGTGAGGCGCGCGCCTGTCGGTGGCGGAAACGAAGCCTGCCCGTTTCAGGCAACGGGCCGGATGGAACGCAGGGCACTCAGCATCTCGTCGAGGTCGGCGCAGGGCAGGCAGCCTAGGTCTGCTATATCCTTGGTCACGTCGACCGGCAGGCCCGAATTGGACTCCTTGGGCACTTCGTTCAATCGTCCGCCGATGAGCACCGGCAAGGCAAGTCCGCGTGCCGCCATCGCTGCTTTCACCGCCTGTGCATAACGCAGCGCCACGCCATTGTAAGTGCTGACGGCGATGGCATCGGCCCCGGTTTCGGCGGCGCGGGCGACGAGTGTTTCCGGGTCGACGGCCACACCGGCATCGGCGATGACGATGCCCAGGCCTTCGAGCGCCTGTTCGACGAGATATTTTCCGTGCTCATGCACGTCGGTCGTGCCGATGCAGACGGTCAGGGGTCTAGGGCTTTCCAGCGGCTTTTGCGTCGCGACCCAGGCGACGGCCTTGTGGTTGAGTTCGCGGGCCCATTCGGCATGGATCAGCGGCGTGCGTCCGCGGATGCCGTCCGCGCCCGGGCCGAATAGCGCCTCCATGCGCTTCGGCCCCATGCGGCGGATGGCGAACATCAGCGCGGCCGGGTCTTCGGTATCCACCCCGCGCGCGGCCAGCCCTTTCATGACGGCACCGGCAAAGCGACGCCCGCCTTCGACCAGCACATCGGCCATCGCCTCCACCCTGGCCCAGTCGAAGACGGGGTCGTAGAAGGGGGCGTGTAGCGTGAGCCGGTGCGCGAAGGTTTGTGCGTCGATGATCTCGTCGACATCGGGAATGCGCTGGTTCTCGGTTACCGGTACCGGATTGATCGCATGGCCGGAGGGCCATCGCCCGACAGCCAGTATGTCGGCCAGGAGATAACTCGCCAGGCTTGCGTAATTGCCTGCCGGGGTCGACTGGTAGGAAACGGTGTTGCCGAAGATCATGGTGCCCGGCGTATCGCTGACCCGCACCAGCGCGGCATGGAAGGCAGCGCGCGACAGTGGATCGCTGAAGTGGTGGCCGTAGCAATGGCCGAGCCGCGCGCCGATCAGATCCTCGACGATGTGCTTTTCGACCAGCACCATGCCGAGCGCGCAGGCCATGTCGATGAACAGCCCGGCGAAGCCGTCGTCGAGATTGGAATGGACCAGGATTTCGGCATCCTGCGCGGCAATCAGGCCGAGCGCGGTGACGGTCGCTTCGGTGGTCGCCACATCATCGTCCCAGTAGGGCAGCCGGAAGGTGAAATACTGCCCCAGATTGCCGATGGCCGTTGCACCGGCGGCGATGGCGGCGCGGGTGTTTTCCACCGCGCCCGGCAGGCCGAGCATGAAGTCGCCGAAATGCGCGGCAGCGGGCGCGGCGTTGGTGATGCGGGCGAAATCCTCTGGGCCGGTGAGCACGATGCCGGTACCGCGCGCAGCCTTTGCACGCATGGCTTGGGGATATCCCATCGACCAGTCGAGTGTGATGCCGAAACGGTCGACCGTCACCCCTGCCTTGCGGCATTGCTCATGCACCTCGCCGATCGCGGCCACGGTGCGGTCGACGCTTCTGAAGCCGATATGGGCGTGCTGCATGACTCGCTTTTCGGCCGCTGCCTTGCGCTTCCATGCGGCTTCGGACGACATCCCAGTCTCGGTAAGGAAGCGGCAGCCGCCGAGGCGCCACTCGCGCGCCATGGCGCGCCCTTCGGCGAGGAGATCGACGCCAGGCTTGAGGCGCGGGTCGAGGAGGGCGGGAGCGATTTCAGCGGTCATGATACTAGCTGTCGGCCTTGGGAATGAAATGGCGAATGATGGCGGCAAAACCTTGGGGGTCGGCGAGGGGATGAAAATGTGCACCGGGAACTGAAACAAACCGGGCATCCGGTATCGAAGCGGCGATCGCCTCTGAAAGGGCTGATGGCGTCAGGATATCTCCGGTGGCCGCAATCACTTGAACCGGGGCGTCGATGCGCGGCAGATCGGCAAGGCGATCATGGTCGAGCAGCATGCGCACGCGCGCAGCACTGACTGTCAGCGGCGCCAGGGTGCCAGGGGCGGCGGCGACGGCTGCGTCGAGCTCCCCGGCATGCGTTTCGAGGTAGGACGGTTCGTGGCAGAGCACATGGCCGAGGCGCTGATAGGTCTCGGCCAGGCCGGCCTCCAGCAGTTCGGCGCGAGCGCTGAAGAGCGTGCGGAAACGGCCGTCGGCTCGCGCCCAGGAACTGCTGATCGTATAGCTCAGGCCAAGTTGCGAATGATCGAGCGCCAGCACCTGCGCGATGGCGCCACCAGTGGAATGCCCGACAATATGGGCGGGACCGCCCGTCCGCGCCAGCAGGCCGGCAATGTCGCTGGCGATCAGGGGAATGGAATAGGGGCGTTCGGGGCGATCGCTGCGACCGGCGCCGCGATGGTCGGTGACGATGACGCGATGGTCGGCCCCGATCAGGCGTACCACGCCAGTCCAGAACCTCCCATCACCGCCGAGCCCGGGGATGAGGATGAGGCGTGGGCCAGCGCTGCCTGATGTCTCGTAGTGGATGCGGCAGCCATCGGCGGCGGTGAAGAAGGGCATCAGCTGAGGCCCTCCCTGTCGAGCAACTCGCCAAGCGCCGCGACGAGACTGAGCGCCGTGAGCATCGAGGTTTTCGGATTGTTGGGCGAGGGTGCGTTGACGAGGCGGAAGGAGGCGGTGCCGGCGGTGCTCTCGACCTCGATTTCATGCGTGTTGCCGGCAGCTTTCGGATCGGCAACCACGCTCACGGTGACTTTGTCGATACCTGCAGCGAGCGCCACGGCGAAGGCGGCGTTGAGGTTTTTCGGATAGAGTTTTGCCGCTTGCGCCGGCGTGCCTTCGAAGAGGGTTATGGCGTCAGTGTCCGCTGAAAGGCCGGCGGAGGACAACTCCGTCGTCCAGGCTGTCGGCGGCTTGCGCGAGGTGTAGCGGACCCGCGCCTCAGGAAGTGCGGCTATCGCCCTGAGATAGTCGAGGCCGCCCAACGCGCCTGACGGCAGGACCAAGCGCGCACCGCTATTGCGCGAAGCATCGGTCAGCCCCGCGGCAAGGATCGGATCGGCGAATGCACCGATCGAAGCAATGATGGTCGGGATGCCGGCTTCGAGAAGCGCGGGCACATAAGCGGCCACCGCCTCCTGGCTTGCCGCCTCCACCACCGCCCGGGGGCGCGGACCGATCAGCGCGTCAAGCTGCGTGACAGTGCTGACATTCGCCGGCAAGTCGCGGCGGGTACCTTCGCGCATCAGCGCCACCCAGCAAACCGAGTCCACTGAGAAAGCGGAGACGATCTCGCGCGCGATCGTGCCGAAGCCGATGAGGCCGAGCGTCACCATCCGAGGCTTCTTCAGGGATTCTGCTTCAGGGGATCGAACTTGTCGGCGAGGTCTGCCCCGAACACCGTCTTGCGCTCGATTTCCAGGACGTTTTCGGGGCGCGGGAAATTGGACGGCACACGGTCGCCTGGCTTGCGCGGCTTGCCGATCAGGCGAAAGAAGTCCTCGAGCCCGTTCGGCACGATCAACCAGATCCAGCGTAGGCGCGTGTCGCCATCATTGATGAACATGTGCCGGACATTCTTCGGCAGGAACACCACGCTGTCCGGCTCCAGTGGATATTCCTTGCCCTCGATGACGGCGCGGCCACGGCCTTCGATGACATAGACCGTCTCTTCGTTGCGGTCATGCGTGTGTTCGCGCACATAGCCGCCGGGCGCTACCGACTGCGTGCCCAGCGCGAAGGGGTGCTCCATGCCGACGATGTGCGGCGCGAGCGCCACGTCGATATGGCCGTTTGCGGGAACCGGCTGCCAGTAGCTTTCGCGCGTTTCGGTTCCGGAAACATGGATGCCAGAGGGCGCGGGTGGAAGGTTGGTGTCGTCCATGGCTCTGCCTGTCGAATGGAGCTGCGAAGGTCGTTCGGGCGCGTTGCTGACCTGGAGAGGGTACAGCGCAAAAAGTGTCGACACAATAGTAGACAGATTAAATTTCGTGCCTCTATAGTGCTGTGTCGATGATGGCAGGGGAATGCCGATGGGCGAGTACGATGTTCTGGTGATCGGTTCGGGATCGGCGGCCTGCTCGGCAGCGCTGCGGGCCGCCAAGGGTGGCCTCAAGGTGCTCGTCATCGAAAAGAGCGAATGGCTGGGTGGTACCTCGGCCATGTCCGGGGCCGGGGTCTGGATACCCGCCAACCATGTCGCGGCCGAAGCCGGCATTGCAGACAGCCGCGAGGATGCGCTCGCCTATCTGCGTGCGGTCGCGCCCGAAGGATGGAAGCAGAAGGAAGATGCGCTCTGGGGCGCTTTCGCCAAGGCCGCGCCGGACATGCTGCACTTCCTGTCCGTCAACACGCCGCTCGACTTCCGCCTGATCAACGAGCCGGACCCCTTTGCCGAAGCGCCTGGCGGCAAGCTCTACGGCCGCATGCTATCGCCGAGGCCGCTCAGCCGCCGTCTCCTCGGCAAGTTTGCGCGGAGCCTGCGCCGCTCCACCTTGCCGCACAGCTTTACCTACCAGGAGATCGTCGACCTCGATCTCTATCACCATCCCATCCGCGCCGGGTTCAAGGTCTGGCCGAAGCTTCTATGGCGATGGCTGACGAATTCCGGCGGCCAGGGCACGGCACTGATGACCGGGCTGATCAAGGGCTGCCTCGATGCGGGCGTCACCTTTCAGCCGGGAACGCGCGCCGTCACCCTGCTTCAGGATCCGGACTCACGCATCGCCGGCGCGGAGGTGGAGAGCAAGGGCCGACGCACGAAGATCGTCGCGCGCCGCGGCGTCGTCATCGCAACCGGCGGCTTCGAATGGGACGCCGAGATGCGCGCACGCCACTTCCCCGGCGCCTTCGACCGGATCGGCAGCCCGCGCGGCAATGAGGGCGACGGCCAGAAGCTTGCGGCTTCCGTCGGCGCGCAATTGGACCGCATGGATCAGGCGAACGTCTATCCCTGCCTGCCGACGCGCTACCAGGGAAAGTCGCACGGCTTGCCGATGACCTTCCAGGCCGAACCGCATTCGATCGTGGTCGATCGCGATGCAAAGCGATTTGTGAGCGAAAACGCCTTCAACATTGGCGAGGCGATCGATGCGCGCGGGCCGGATGGCGCGCCGATCCATCTGCCCTGCTATCTCGTCGGCGATCATCGCTTCCTGAAAACGTCGCTGCCTTTCCGCTGGTATGCCTCCTACGAGGGCGACTGGATCAAGAAGGCCGATACGATCGCTGGCCTTGCCGCCAAGCTCGGGCTGCCGGCAGCGGCGCTCGAGGAGACGATCGCGCGCTGGAACAGCTTTTGCGCGAAGGGACACGATGCAGACTTCCAACGCGGCGACAATGGGTGGGAGGCATACAAGGCGCATGGACCCGAGAACCGGCTGAAGCCGATCGACAAGGCGCCCTATGTCGGCATGACGATCAATCGCTCGATCCTCGGCACCAAGGGCGGCGCCCGCACCAATGAGCGAGGGCAGGTGTTGAGGCCGGACGGTTCGATCATCCCCGGCCTCTATGCGGCCGGGCTTGCCATGGCCAATCCCATCGGCACGCGCGCCGTAGGGGCCGGCACCACGCTCGGCCCCAACCTGACTTGGGGCTTCATCGCCGCCGAGACGATCCTGCATCAGAACAGGTGACTGCGTAGAAGATCTCCGACCGTCCTTCAAAACAACAAAATCAGTGTTGCCGCACGTCCCAAGGGATCGCCGTGACCATCGATTAGCAACGAAAAGGCGCTCCACTTGGAGCAGCGACGCCCTTTGATCGATCAGCTCTCGTTCGATCAGGACGTGGCGCTAAAGCCCTCGGAGTTCAATCAACGCGTGACGACGGAACTGAACGGCGTCGTCAACTAGGTCTCCGCAGATATCAGCGTCGATGAGCGAAGCGGTGCGGGTTCTATACAATAGCAGCAAGAGACGAAAGCCGAATGCGATAGCTTCAGTCGCGGATCACAGCGGACGTACAATATAGAAGGGACGAACGGCGGCCACGGGCCGAACACTAAGGTGAGGTTGCTCTAATAGCTGTCCGCTTCAACGACTTTGCGGATGAAACCTGACGGTCAGCAGACGGCTCCATTTCGGTCATTCACTACCAGGAGTTCCTGGCGACCTGCGCCTACATTGGCGACATCTCGAAGCCCGTAACTAGTCGCGTTCGTCGTCCTTAGGTTCGCCAGACCATACGAGAGAATACGAAGGAAACGGCTTGGCGAACCATCCGCCAAGGTATTGACTTGTTGTTGAAAATGACCACCCTCCGGGCCCACCATTACCTAAGTCTTTTATTATATTGTGTAATTATCGCCCTTTATCCAGAAACGCACACCTGGAGCGGGCGACGTATCTATGGCGCAAAGACTCGGGCTTCTTCTTCCAGATGCGAATCCCTGCCGGGAACCTGGGGCTTCATTGCGGCCGAGACGATCCTGCATCAGAACAGGTGATCGCGTAAGCCTAGATGGCAGACGGCACCGAACCCCAGAAGCACACCGGAGGCATGGGGGTGATCGCCGGAGCCTACGGTCTTGCACGATCGCCGGTGTCGCCCTGGCCTGAACGTCCCGGAAGCGCTTCATGATCATTATTCGGCTGTCGCCGTGAATTGCAGGGAGCCGTAGGGGTGTTGGTGGATGTTTCGTCTTCGCCATCTAGCGGATTGGTTTTTTGATAGTTACGCCCGCTTGTCGTCCGGATGGCCAAGCTCGCAGAACCACCCGCCCAGATACTTCACCGATGGCGCCTTGGGATCCGGAATCTGCGTCTTCGCCTCGACCGCTGCGCGGAATGGCTCGGCGCTGTCTTGCGGGATGAACCCCAGATGGTTGGCGCCGCTGTTGTCGACCATTTTCAGCTTGTTGTCGGATATGCCGAACGAGATTGTGTGCCCGACGCGCGGCGCCGTCAGTGCTGCTTCGACCAGACGAACGCAGTCGGCGAAGGAAAGATACGACCACAGCATGCGTCGGTCGGCCGGTTCGGGAAAGGACGAGAAGATACGCAGGCAAGCCGTCTCAATGCCGAACTTGTCCCAGTAGAGCCGGCTCAGGCTTTCGACGAAATTCTTCGACACGCCGTAGAGGCTGTCGGGGCGCACCGGCGCATCGACGCCGATATGGGCTTCGACTTCATGATAGCCGATGGCATGCACCGAGGAAGCATAGATAATCCGCTTCACGCCGTGTTTCCGGGCGCCTTCGTAGATGTGGTAGGATCCGCGAATGCTGGAATCCAGGATCGTTTGCCATTCGCATTCAAGCGGCGCACCGCCGAAATGCACGATCGCGTCGCAGTCCTTGGTGGCCGCAAGTGTAGCCTCCATGTCGGCGAGATCGAAGACCGCTTCTTCCTCGTGAGGAGCAAGATCGCCGAACGGTTCGCGACCCGCCAGGCGGATCGTTTTTGCCAGCGGCACCAGCCCCTTTCGCAGTTCCGAGCCAAGCCGGCCGGCGGCGCCGGTGATCAGGATGCGTTCGTAATGCGGCATGGTCTACTCCACTTGCGCGACGGCGGCGTTGATCCGCGCGATCGCCTCGGCAAGCACCTCCTCGCTGGTGGCGGTGGAGATACGAAAATAGGGTGAAAGTCCGTAGGCAGTGCCCGGCACCGAGGCCACGCGGCCTTCGTTCAGAAGATAGGTCGCCACCGCCGTATCGTCCTCCAGCATGACGCCTTTTGGGGTCCTGCGGCCGATCAGGCTGGCGCAACCGATATAGGCATAGAATGCGCCTTCCGGCGGCGGCAGCGTCAGGCCGTTGATGCGCCTTATGCCATCGACGACCAGGTTCCTGCGCGCCTCGAATGCATCGCGGAAACGAGCCACCTCGTCCTGCGGGCCGTTCAGTGCGGCGACCGTCGCCGCCTGGGCAATCGAGCAGACCGAAGTGACCGACTGGCTCTGGATGATCGACATCGCCTTGACGAGTGGTGCCGGGCCGGCTGCATAACCGACACGCCAGCCGGTCATCGCATAGGCCTTGGCCACGCCGTTGACGATGAGGCTTCGGTCCTTGAGGTCAGGGCAGGCCTTGCCGAAGGATACGAATTCGCGGTTATCGAAGATGATGTGCTCATAGATCTCGTCCGACAGGATGAGCGCCTGCGGATGCCTGGCAAGGACAGCGCCAAGCGCCTTGAGATCGTCGGCCGAGTAGACCGCTCCGGATGGATTGCCGGGCATGTTCAGGAACAGCCACTTGGTTCTCGGCCCGATCGCCTTTTCCAAGAGTTCGGGCGTCAGCCTGAAGCCGCCGCTTTCCCTGCATTCGACCGTGACGGGCGTGCCGCCTAGCAGCTTCACCATCTCAGGATAGGAGACGAAATAGGGCGCGGGCAGGATGGCCTCGTCGCCGGGTTCCAGCGTCGCCATCAGCGCGTTGAAGATGATCTGCTTGGCGCCGTTGGCCACGACGATGTCGTCGGCCGTGTAGTCCAGTCCGTTCTCGCGCCTGAACTTCCCGGCCACGGCCTCGCGCACTTCCGGCGAGCCGGCTGCGGCGGTGTAGAGGGTCTGGCCCGCTTTGGCGGCTGCATAGGCCGCTTCGATGATGTGGGCAGGCGTCGGAAAATCAGGTTCGCCAAGGCCAAGGTCGATGACGTCGACGCCTTTGACCCGTAGCGCCTTGGCCGCCTGCGAGGCGGCCATCGAAGCCGACGGCTTGACCACGGACAGGCGCGAGGAAATGTAGCTCATCGGCTTTTCTCCGAAATATAGCCCCTGGACACGTCCTGTGCCCGCGCCTCCGTACCGCGCCTGGAGGGATCGCCATAGCCGCCACCGCCAGGAAGTTCCAGCACCAGGCGACGCCCTTCCGGAACGTGCTGCCAGCCCTTGGGGCGCATCACCGTGCCATCGTCGAGCCTGACGATGCCGGCTATCCCGTCCTTGCCGCCATCGCGCCCCTTGGCTGGATGCCTGACCCGGTCGAACATGGCGGAAAAATCGAACTCGTGGCCTTCAGTGGCTGCGATTTCGAGGATCTGGCCGAGGCCGCCGCGAAATTCCCCGTCGCCGCCGGAATCGGGACGCAGTTCCTTGCGCCAGATGATGATCGGCCCGGTGTGCTCGGTCGCCTCGATCGGCATGGTATGGACACCGGACGGAAAGGCGGTGGCGGACAACCCGTCCAACGTCGGGCGGGCCCCCATGCCGCCGGAATTGAACATCAGCACCTCGGCGCGGCGTCCATTGCTCCCGGCGACCGGCCTGACCGAGATGTGGATGTTCCATAGTGCCGCCGCCCCTTCGGCAAGGATCTGGCCCGGCAGCGCCTTGGCCAGCGCGCCCAGCACCAGATCGGGCACCATATGGCCGATGACGTGCCGCAGGGAGACCGGCGCCGGCCGCGGGGCGTTCAGGATGTTGGTCGGCGACGATATAGTGAACAGAGCAAGCGAGGCCGCATTGTTCGGGATCTCCGGCGCCACGACGCATTTCAGGGCGTAGCAGGCATAGGCCTTGCTGTAGATGATCGGAACGTTGATGCCCCATCGGCTTGTCGGATCGGTGCCGGAGAAATCGACATTCAAATGGTCGTCCTCAATCGAGACAGCTGCCACCAGCTTGACCGGCGTATCGTAGCCGTCGGTCACCAACTCGTTCGACCAGGTGCCTTTCGGCAGCGCCTTGATGCGCTCCAGCGTCGCGTCATGCGTGCGCGTGAAGATGAACTCTCCCAGCCTGTCCAGCGATGCCAGGCCGATCTCCTTCATCATGTCGACCAGGCGGCGATGGCCGACCTCGTTGCAGGCGGCCAGCGAATAGAAGTCGCCGACGACCTGGTTCGGCTCGCGCACATTGGCGCGCAGGATCTTCACCAGATCGAGGTTCACCTTGCCGCGCTCGGCGAACTTCATGATCGGGATCTGGATCCCTTCCTCGTAGACTGACTTGCCGTCGGCGCCGAAGCCACGTCCGCCAACATCGACCACGTGCGCGGTGCAGGCGAAGAATGCCACCAGTTCGCCGTTCAGGAACGAGGGCGAGACCATGGTGATGTCATGGAGATGGCCGGTGCCTTTCCAGGGATCGTTGGTGACATAGGTGTCGCCCTCGTACATCTCCTCGCGCGGGATCTCGTTCATGAACTGCAGCACGGCCTCGGCCATGGTGTTCACATGCCCGGGCGTACCGGTCACGGCCTGCGCCAGCATCTCGCCGCGCGGATTGAACACGCCGGCCGACAGGTCGCCCGATTCACGCACCGACGTGGAGAAGGCCGTACGCAACAGGGTCAGCGCTTGTTCCTCGACCACCGAAATCAGGCGATTCCACATCACCTGCATGCGGATTTCCAAGATGTCGCTCATGCCTGGACCCCTTTGCGGATCAGGAGGATCGAACCGTCGCTCTGTAGCGCGGCATCGAAGAGAGTGGTGACGACCGTCGACGTCTCACGCTCGACGATCACCGCCGGACCGCTGATGCGATCCCCTGGCGAAAGGTCGGCGCGTTCGATGATGGCTGAAACCTGGACCGTTCCGGTCGCCGGATCGAAAACCTCGCGCGTTTGCGAAGCGGCGACGGTCCTGGTCCCCATGGTGATCTCGTGCCTTGCGGGCGCCGGCCGCACGTCCTGCGCCTTGACCGACCAGGTGACGATCTCGATTTCCAATCCGTCGAGGCCATCAATGGCACGGCCGAAGAAGCGCGCATAATTGTCCCGGAAGGCGTCCTTGAGGCTCACCTCGTCGCCGGGCTTGAACGCCCTGTCGGGCAGCGGCACCGGGATTTCCCATCCCTGGCCGGCATAGCGCATGAAGGCGGTGATCTCGCGGGTGATGGCATTGTTCGTGCCGGCTCGCACGAAGCTCTCGGCGGTCGTCTTCAGCCCGTCGAGCAGCGCATTCACCTCGCATGCATCGAAGCGCGACAGCCGCATCAGCTTGGAAGCCAGCGCCTCGTAGCCGAACGGCGCCTTGAGGAAGCCGATGGCCGAGCCGACGCCGGCGCCTTGCGGGACAAGGCACTGTTCGACGCCAAGCTTCTCGCACAGCCGCGCCGCATGCAGGGGCGCTGCACCGCCAAAGGCGATCATGACATTGTCGGAGATGTTCTTGCCGTTTTCCACCGCGTGGACGCGGGCGGCATTGGCCATATTCTCGTCGACGACCTCGCAGATGCCGAAAGCGGCGGAAACAGAATTGAGCGAAAGCCGGGTGCCGACATCGCGGGTGATCGCCTGCTCGGAAGCCTGCGTGTCGAGCCTGATGGCGCCGCCGGCGAAATTGTCGGGATCGAGCTTGCCCAGCACCAGGTCGGCATCGGTGATGGCCGGGCGGCTGCCGCCACGCCCGTAGCAGGCGGGACCGGGTTCGGACCCGGCACTTTCCGGGCCGGTCTGGATGCGGCCCATGGCGTCGACCCAGGCGATCGAGCCGCCGCCGGCGCCGATCTCGATCATCTCGATGACCGGGATCGAGATCGGCATGCCGGAGCCTTTGCAGAAGCGATAGGTGCGGGCGACCTCGAAGGTCCGCGCCGTGCGCGGCGAATAGTCCTCGATCAGGCAGATCTTCGCGGTCGTTCCGCCCATGTCGTAGGAGACGACGGAGTCCAGGTCGAAGCGCCGCGCCACGTCGGCCGCAAAAATGGCACCGCCGGCCGGACCGGACTCGACCAGGCGCACCGGAAATTCGGACGCGGTTTCCACCGAGATCAGTCCGCCGCCCGAGTGGATCATGAACACCGGACAGTTCGCCCCCATCTCCTTCAGCCGCACCTGGAGGCGCACCAGATAGTCGGCCATCTGCGGCCGGACATAGGCATTGGCGCAAACCGTGTTGAAGCGTTCGAACTCGCGCATCTGCGGCGAGACCTCGGCGCTGATGGAAATCGGTATGTCCAGCTTTCTGGCGAGGATCGCGCGTGCCCGCTGCTCATGCACCGGGTTCATGTAGGAATGGATGAAGCCGATGGCGACGGCGCCGAAGCCGCCCGCGGCGATGCTGTCGGCGATCTCGTCGAGCGCTGCTTCGTCCAGCGGCTGCAATTCCTTTCCGTCCGCGCCGATGCGCCCCTTGACCGTATAGCGATGCTCGCGCGGGATCAGCGGCGGCGGCAGCTTCAGGTTCAGATCATACTGTTCGAACCGGTTTTCCGTGCGCATCTCGATGACATCGCGAAACCCTTCGGTGGTGACCAATGCCGTCTTGGCGCCACGCCGTTCGATGAGCGCGTTGGTCGCCAGCGTGGTGCCGTGAATGACGATGTCGAGGTCCGCCAGCGTGATGCCGGCGTCGCGCACGACGATCTCGATCCCGTCGAGGATAGCCTGTTCGGGGGCGGCATAGTTGGTCAGGATCTTGGTCGAAAAGATCGTGCCGCGCACATCGACCACAATATCGGTGAACGTGCCGCCGATATCCGCGCCGAGACGGATGTCATTTGCCGTACTGGTCATGCGTTGGCCTTATGCGAAGCGAGCGCTGCGTCGCGCATTTGGGAAAGGGTTTGACGCGGCGTGATCGCCTCCGGGGAAATATCCAGCTCCAGGACCGCGCCGGTCGCGGATGCCAGCGCCCTGCCGAAAGCGCCGGCGAAATCGCTGGTCGCGCCGACCCGCTCGGCGTGGAAGCCATAGGCCCGGGCGATGCCGACGAAATCCGGGTTCTCGATGTTCGTTCCCGACACGCGCGCCGGATAGTGCCGCTCCTGATGCGCGCGGATGGTCCCGTAGATGCCGTTGTTCAGGATGAGGACGATCGGCTGCGCCCCGGCCTGCATCGCCGTCCCCAACTCCTGGCAGTTCATCTGGAAATCGCCGTCACCGGCAAAGCAGACCACCGTGCGTGAGGGAAAGGCCACTTTGGCCGCGATGGCCGCCGGCAGGCCGTAGCCCATGGCGCCGGATTGCGGTGCAAGCAGCCGCGCCTTTGGCCCGAATTTGAAGAACTTGTTTGGCCACACGGTGAAATTGCCGGCGCCGTTGGTCAGGATGACGTCGTCGGGCAGCGTTTCGCGCAGCCAGCGGCTGACTTCGACCATGTCGACCGGGCCCGGCTGGGCAGGCGCGGTGAACGTGCCCTCATAGCTTTGGCGTGCCTGCGACCGCCACGCGCCCCAGTCGCCCTTGACCGGCGAGAGCGCCTTGGCGAAGGCGTTCGGCCCGGCATGGATGCCAAGCGCCGGCACATAGATCTTGCCGATCTCGCGATCCGAAGCGTGGACATGGATCAGCTTCTGCTTCGGCTGGGGCACGGACAGCAGCGTGTAGCCATCCGTGGTCATCTCGCCGAAGCGCACATTGATCGCCAGGATCACATCGGCGTCCCGGATCAGCTTCTTGACATGCGGGACCATGCCGACACCGGCCTCGCCGACGAAGACCGGTGAGCCATTGTCGAACTGATCCTGGAAGCGGAACGCCGCGACCACCGGAATGTCGGAGGTTTCGGCGAAAGCCTGGAGCACGGCACGCCCGTCAGCTGACCAGTTGGCACCGCCGATCAGGATGACCGGTCTGCTGGAGGCGGCCAGCATGGACCGGGCCTCGGCCAGCGCATCGGCATCGGCCGCGGCCTCGAACACCCTGGCAGGCCCGCTGAGCGCCGCGACATCGGTCGGCGTGGTCAGCATGTTCTCGGGCAGGGCGATCACCACCGGGCCGGGCCGCCCGGTGAGCGCCGTGGTCCAGGCCCGGGCAATGATTTCCGGCAGGCGCTCGACAGCGTCGATCTCCACCGCCCATTTCGCCATCGTGCCGAACACCGCGCGGTAGTCGATTTCCTGAAACGCTTCGCGGCCGCGCATGTCGGTGCCGACCTGGCCGACGAACAGGATCATCGGCGAACTGTCCTGCATCGCCGTGTGCACGCCGATGGACGCATTGGCGACACCCGGTCCGCGCGTCACGAAGCAGATGCCCGGCGAACCCGTCAGCTTGCCATAGGCCGAGGCCATGAATGCCGCGCCGCCCTCGTTGCGGCACAGCACGTAGTCCAGCTTTCCACGAGTGTCGTGCAGCGCGTCCAGCACGGCCAGATAGCTTTCGCCCGGCACACCGAAACTCTTGGTCGCGCCGAGCGCGATCAGGCACTCGACAAGGAGGCGACCGCCATTGCGGATCATGCTGCGACATCCTTCATTCAGGCGGCAAGCGGATCGAGCCTGCCTTTCGGATTCATACGTGCACGCTGGCACATCGAGACGAAACCAAGAAATGCCGTCTATTCGAAAGTTTTTCTTTCCCGAGAGGCGCGCACCAGGACGTCCGGGTTCATCGTGCCCAGCGGATCGAACGCGCCTTTGAGCCGCGCCATGAGCTCTCGCTCCACCAGGCCGCGATTGCGGTCGGCCATGACCACCTTTGCCCGGCCAAGCCCATGCTCGGCGGCAAAGCTGCCGCCCATCTGAGTGGCAAGAGATGACAGCGCCTCTGCGAACAGCTCGGCCTTGCCGTCGAAATCGGCACGACCTTCCGGCGGAGACAAATTGTAATGGATGTTTCCGTCGCCGAGGTGCCCGAACGGGTTTATCCGCACACCGGGAAGAATGCCGCCGCAGATCTTCGCGCCAGCCTCGACGAAACGGGCGATTGCACCTGGAGGGACGGAGATGTCGTGCTTGAGTTGCTCGCCTTCCAGCCTTTGTCCCTCCGGTTGCTCCTCGCGCAGCCGCCAGAATTGTGCCCGATGCGCACCTGTCGCCGCCAGCGCGCCGTCGCTAACCAGGCTCTGTTCCATGCCCCATTCCAGAGCCGAAGCCAGGATCTCGTCCAGGGGAACGCGTGACGACCCCGATGCCAGTTCGACCAGCAGATAGACGTCGCCCCGTGTCTCCAGTTGGTAGGCAAGGTCGGGCACGTGCTTGAGCGCCAATCGCAGGCCCACATCGGAGAAGAACTCGAGGCCAGTCAGGAATTCCCCGGCCTCGCCGCGCAGGAAGGCGCCGAACGAAACGGCGGCTGCAAAGCCGGGCAGGACCAGAAGGGCGCTCGCTTGCTGCCGAGGCTTGGGGTAGATCCGCAGGATCGCGCGCGTGACGATGCCGAGCGTGCCCTCAGCGCCACAGAACAGCTTGCGCAGTTGATAGCCGGCATTGTCCTTCTGCACCGCGCGCAGTCCGTCCCAAATCCCGCCATCAGGCGTCACGACTTCGAGACCCAGGACGAGATCCTGCATCATGCCGTATCGGAAAGCCTGGCTGCCGCCGGCATTGGTGCCGATCAGGCCGCCGATCCTGGCGCTGCCTTCGGCGCCCAGACGCATTGGAAACATCAGGCCATTCGGTTCCAGCGTCTCGTGCAGCGTTGCCAGCACGACACCCGCCTCGACGACGATCGATCCGCTGTCCAGATCCGGCTTCCCGATCGCCGTCATGCGTGACAGCGAGACGATCACCGCATTCGGCTGCTCGGCGACGGCGGCGCCGCAAAGCCCGGTGTTCCCGCCCTGTGGCACCACCGCCAGCCCTGCCTCGCGACATAGCTTGACGACACTGGCAACCTCCGGCGTATCTGCGGGCCTGGCAACGCCAAGAGGTGCGACGCCATAGCGATTGAGCCAATCGCGCCGGTAGGGCTCGGCATCCCGGCCCGAAAGCCAGCCTTTCGGCCCGAGAATCTCGTGCAGCGCGGTGGCGTGATCGGTCACTGATCTACCCGAGTTAGCTGAGGGCGTGCCGAGCGACACGTCCGGATCGTTGCTTTCCAATCAATGACCCAGCACCTGCGACAGGAATTGTCGAGTGCGCTCGTTGCGGGAAGAGGTGAAGAACTCGTCCGGAGGCGCTTCTTCGAGGATCTCGCCGCCGTCCATGAAAAGCACCCGGTCCGCCACGCGACGCGCAAAGCCCATCTCATGCGTCACGCAGATCATCGTCATGCCTTCCGAGGCAAGCGTGACCATGACGTCAAGCACTTCGGAAACCATTTCCGGATCGAGCGCCGAGGTCGGTTCGTCGAACAGCATGATCTGCGGCTGCATGCAAAGAGCGCGTGCAATGGCGACGCGCTGCTGCTGACCGCCGGACAATTGGCTGGGATATTTCATGGCCTGCTCGGGAATGCGCACCTTCTCCAGGTAGTGGCGGGCGGTTGCCTCGGCTTGCGCCCGCGGCTGCTTGCGCACGATCATCGGGGAGATCATGCAGTTCTCCAGCACCGTCATGTGCGGGAACAGGTTGAAGTGCTGGAACACCATGCCGACTTCACGCCTGATCTCGTCGATATTGCCGACATCGTCGTTGAGCTCGGTCCCGAGCACCGCGATGCGGCCGCCATTGTGCTGTTCGAGGCGGTTGATGCAGCGGATCATCGTCGATTTGCCGGAGCCGGAGGGTCCGCAGACGACGATTTTTTCGCCCCGTTGTACGGAAAGGTTTATCCCGCGCAGTGCTTGGAACGTGCCGTAGTATTTGTCGAGGTTTTCGATGCGGAGCGCCGGCTCACCGGTCGAATTGGTTGAGATCACCTGCACGCCTCCTTACCGTTCGCTGACCGACATGCGGCGCTCGAGAAAGGCGCCATAGCGGGATAGGCTGAAGACGAAGATGAAGTAGATGAAGGCGATGAAGGCATAGACTTCGACATAGGCGAAGCGCCATTCGCCGGTGCCATAGGCGGCATTGCCGGAAGCCAGGATCTCGAAGAAACCGACGATGACCACCAGCGAGGTCTCCTTGAACGAGATGACGAACTGGTTGATCGTGGCCGGCATTGCGTTGCGCATGGCCTGAGGCAGGAGGATGCGGCTGATGCGTTGCCAATAGCGCATGCCGAGCGCCATGGCAGCCTCCTCCTGTCCTGTCGCAACGCCCTGCATGCCGCCTCTCACGATCTCAGCCTGATAGGCGGAGAAGAACAGAGCGGAGCCGAGGATCACGCGGTAAAGCTTGTCGCCCTGGAGCCATTGCGGCAGCGCGAACGGCAGAACCACTGCAAAGGTGAAGAGGATCGATATCAGCGGAAGCGACCGGACCCCGTCGATGATGAGGCCGGTGGTCCGCGAAATCCAGGGCAGCTCCGACCGGCGCAGCAAGGCCGAGCAGATCGCCAAGGGGAAACCGATCAGGCAGGTGGTCACGAAGATGAACAGGGTCAGCGCCAGCCCGCCCCAGGCTTCCTCGCCCACATGGGCAAGGCCAAGCACGCCGCCTTTCATCAATAGGTAGAAAAGGCCTGTTCCGGCTCCCCATACCAGCGCGATCCGGCGGCCCGTCCAGAACGCCGGGATACAGCTCAGCACCGTCATCACCACAACGGCGACGCAGGCCAGCGCCGAGCGCCATTGTTCCTCGTAGGGATAGAGGCCGAAGAAGATGATCCGCCATCTCGCTGCGATGACCGACCAGCAGGCTCCCGCTGCCGCCTGGCAGGCTTCCGGCCCGCCGCTGGTGGTGAAGACAGCCGAGAAAACCGCCCAATTCAGCAGCTTCCAGGCCAGGAAGACCATGATCGTCAGACAGGCCAGCGACACCACCGCCTGAAGCGGCGTCGCGAAGAAGCGTCGCCTCAGATCCTCAAGCCTGCCGGGAGCGGGTGGAGCGACAATGACCATCTCCATCTCTCAGCCCCTCAGTTGATTGCCCTTGAGGGCAATTGCCTTGTTGATGCGGTTGAAGACGGCGGCAAGGCTGAGGTTGATGGCGAGGAAGCCCGCCATCAGGATGCCGATCGCTTCGAGGGTTTGCCCGGAATGGTTGATCGTCAGCGCCACAATCATGAAGAAGTCGGTGAAGCCCACGGCGATGCCCATCGTCGTCGCCTTCATCAGCCAGACATACTGATTGGCAAGGATCGGCAGCATGGCACGCAGCGCCAGCGGCAGCCGCACCAGCGTGAAGACCCGCCAGGGACTAAGGCCCAAGGAAAGGGCTGCCTCGACCTGGCCGGTGCCGACAGATTTGAAGCCTCCGCGCACGATCTCCGCAATGTAGGAGCCGCCATAGATGGCGATGGCGATAGCGAGGGTGGCGAACTCCGGAGGGATACGCAGGCCGCCTCTCAGATTGAGGCCTTGCAGGGCAGGGAAGTCCAGCAGCGGCGTATCCGGCAGACGTCCGAGAGCCAGAATGATGGTCGCGCAGGCCAGTGCCGCTGCGGCAGCGGCAAACTGGATGGTGCGCCGCTGGCCGATCGGCTGGGCAAGGAGCGACGTCCTGCCCAGCCAGGCTGGCAGCACGATGGCCGCGATCACAGCCACTGTGGCTGCGGCAAACGCGGCACTGCCGACGTTCGGGAATGGGATGTAGAGTCCTCGGCTGGTGAGCAGGAAGCCCCAGGCTTCGTGCGCGCTGCGCGGCGTCGGCAGGTGCGTGATGATCGCATACCAGAAGAAAACCTGGAGGATCAGCGGAATGTTGCGGAAGATGTCCACATAGGTACGGCCGAGCAGCCGCGCCAAATCGTTCGAAGACGTCCGCGCCAGACCGACGATCGTTCCCACGATCGTCGCCAGAATCAGGCCGACGCTCCCCAGGAACAGCGTGTTGATGATGCCGATGAGGAAGTACCACCAATAGGGATCATTGGCCGTGGCGGGCAGCAGCGAGAAATTCACATCCCAACCCGTCGACTTGAACAGAAAGTCGAATCCGGAGGTGATCCCCTGATCAGCCAGGTTGCGGCGGGCGATCACGATGCCGGCAAGCACCATCGCGGCGATCGAGCCGACATAGAGGACCTGCAACAGCGCGTTGCGGACCTTTTGATTTCTCAGCAGGCTGACCATCCAAAGATCCTTGCCGAATTGTCGCCGACCCCGCCCAGCTGTGCCGGGCGGGGCCTGGAGCGGGTGAGTTAAGGACGGATCAGTCGATCACCAGCGGGAACAGGACACCGCCATTGTTCCAAAGGTTGGTCAACTCGCGGTCCATCTTGTAGGGCGAGTCCTTGCCGAGGTCGCGCTCGAAGATTTCGCCGTAATTGCCGACGTTCTTGATCACCTTGTAGGCCCAGTCATCATCGAGACCGAGACCCTTGCCCATGCCTGGCGTGACGCCGAGGAACTTGGCGACTTGCGGCGAGGTCGGCTTGGCCTTGACCTCGTCGACGTTCTTGGAGGTGATGCCTTCCTGCTCGGCGAAGATCAGCGTGCTCAGCGTCCAGTTGGCGATGTCAACCCAATTGTCGTCGCCTTGGCGCATGATCATGACTTCAGGCTCGACGGCGAGCACGTCGGGCAGGATGACATGGTCGTCGACCTTGCTCTTGGCGATGCGCGCAATGGCGAGCGTCGGGCCCCACTGCGCATAGAGATCGCAGCGTCCGGAGAAATAGGCCTGCTCGAGCTCCTCGGTCTTTTCGATGAGCACGGGTTCGAGCTTGATGCCAAGCTTGGCCGTATAGGCCGCGACCTGCTGTTCCTGCGACGTGCCGGCGGGAATGCAGATCGTGCCGCCGGCCGCATCCTTGAGCGACTTGAGGTTTAGCTCCTTGTGCGCCATCACCTTGGTCGTTCCGAGGTAATAGGACATGGAAAATTGCAGGCCGAGCTCGGTGTCGCGGCTGAGCGTGCCGCCCGACGCCTTGATGATGATGTCGACATCGCCCGATTGCAGGGACGGCCAGCGCTGCGCCCAGCTGATCGGAACGACCTTCAGTTTTGCCGGGTCGCCGAGCACGGCCGTGGCCACCGCCCGGCAGAGATCGATGTCCATGCCCTTCCAGTTGCCCTTGTCGTCGACTTCGGCGAAGCCGAGGTAAGACCCGTCATGGCCGGTGCAGTTGAGCACGCCGCGCGCCTTGACGGCTTCCAGCGTCTTGCCGCCGGCGGCTTCTGCCGGCGCTGCAAAATGCACAAGTCCAAGGGCCATGGCTGCGGCCCCCCATTTCATCGTCTTCATGTTCCGTCTCCACTGTTGAGGTTGTTTGGTTTCTTGTTGTTGGAGGCCCAAAAGTTCTCTTTCGGAGCTCGGTCTCAAAGCCGCTCCTAGTCGGAAAGCGGGGTCGGTTTCGGCACGGAGGAAATCTTCAGATCGCTGCCCCAGTCCTGCTGGGCGAGCCATCGGTGAAGGGCGGCGACCGCCTTCACGCGCAGGTGCCCGCGCGGGACGATCAGGTAGAATCCAGGAACTTCTTCCGGCCGCATATCGGCAAGGGCGTCGCGCCCGACCGGAGCGACCAGCGCGCCCGACCTCAAATCTTCCTCGGCGTCGATGACGGAGACGAGACCGACGCCGATGCCTTGCAGGGTTGCACGGCGCATGGTCGCGGCATCGTCGAAGCTGATGCTTCGGTTGCCGTCCGTCTGCTCGATGGCAAGGTGGCGTAAAATGTCTGGCCAAAGGCGCTTCGACTTGACGGTGTCCAGCAACGTGAACAACGTCAGGTCCTGCGCCGATTTGATGCTCTCGCCGATGGCCGGAGTGCAGCAGATGACCTTCGGATCAGGCACCAGCAGTATGGTCTCGTAGTCCGGCCAATTGCCGTAGCCCCACTGGACGGTCATATCGATGTCGTCGCGTCCGAAATCGGGCAGATCGACCATCGTCGTCAGGCGCAGATCCGCACCGGGCAATATCTCCCGGAACAGAGATAGGCGAGGCAGCAAATAGTGGGTCGCGAAATAGGGGCTCGCATTCAGGTTGATGCGGTCCCGGTAATTCGACTTGGTGACGCGGCGAACACCTTCGGAAAACTCGTCGAACCCAGCTTTGACATAGTGCGAGAGAAGGATGGCAGACTCGGTCAATTCGACCGACCGCCCCTTGCGTTCGAACAGTGTCACCTGAAGCGTGTCCTCCAGTAGCTTGATCTGCTGTCCGACGGCCTGCGGCGTGACCAGCAATTCATCCGCCGCCTGCCGGAAGCTCTTGTGCTGCGCGACGGCGTGGAAGACGCGAAGCGCATTCAGCGAGGGAAGGCGAAGCTTGCCGGTCATCGTCTATTCCACCTCCTTTCGCTTGCGTTCCTGTTGGACAATTCAGCGCCGCCGGCGCTGCAAAAATAGCTCAGGCGTATATATAACCACCTGAAACAATTACATTTTCTCCCGTCATGTAGGTATTCTTGGGGCCGCCGGTCATGAGAACCCACTCGGCAATCTCCGCAGGCTCGGCGCCACGACCCAGCGGGCTCGCCTTGGCCAGTTCCTCGAGGAAGCCGAGGGCCTTGGCCCGCTCCGTGGCCATGCCTGCGGGGGCCACCGAATTGACCAGGATCCCGTGTTTTGCGACGTCATGGGCAAAGGAGCGCGTCAGGCTGACCACGGCGGCCTTGGTTGCCGCATAGTGGGCGTTCTGCGGATGCGCCTTGAAGGCATCGACAGAGGTCAGGTTGACGATCCGGCCACGCACATGGCTCTTCGGCTCCTGCGATTGCATGTGGCGAACGGCTGCCACCATCATGTGATAAGTGCCCTTGATGTTGATGCCATTGGAGGCATCCCAATCGGCGTCGCTGATCTCGAGGAGCGGGCGGCGAGGGTAGATCGCGGCGCAATTGATCAGCGTGTCGATACGCCCGAGCTTCGAAACGATGGCGTCGAAGGCGGCGTGGCACTGAGGGCCGACCTGGATGTCGCACAGGGCGGCCGCGGTCGGCAGGCCGTTGGCCTTTGCCGGTGCGAGAGCGGCTTCGGCGGCGTCCTGGTTGATGTCGATGATGCCGATCTTTGCAGCCCCGGCCTCTACAGCCATCCTGGCCAAAAGCGCGCCGAGGCCAGCGCCGCCGCCTACGATCAGAACGGAAAGATCCTTCATTCCAGTTTTTCCTTACTTGGTGCCGCTTGGCGAGGTTGGCCATGTCGGCATGATGTCGAAACGGGTAACGTCGGCCCATGCGGGCAGGCCGAGTACCGCGACCACCATTCTGGCCACGTCATCCGGCTGCACCACTTTGCTGGCGTACATGGCCGCGCGCGCCTTTGCGTCGAGGATGTCCTGGTAGAGCTGCGTCTCGACACGGCCGGCGACGATCTCGGTGACACGGACGCCTGATGGGGAGAGGTCGGCGCGCAACGCGGCGGCAAAGCCTGATATCGCCGCCTTGGTGGCCGAATAGACGGCAATGTTGGAATATGCCGCGTGGCCCGCGGTGGAGCCGGTGAACAGGATGTGGCCAGCCTGCCGCTCGCGCATCTGCGGAACGACGAGGCGGGTAAGCAGGATTGCCGCGCCGAGGTTGACCTCCAGCGTGGTGTCGATGTCGGAGATTTTCATGTCGGCGAAATTGCCCAACGGTGGCATGATCCCGGCATTATTGATCAGCACGTCGATGGTCAGATCCGCCAGAACAGCTTCCAGCGCCTCGCGATCGGTCACGTCGACGGCGATGGGCACGATGCCGGATCGCTCGGCCTGCAACGCCTTGAGCGCGGCCTGGCTGCGCCCGACCGCATAGACATCGTAGCCGGCGTCGCTCAGTGCGATCGCCATGGCCCGCCCTATGCCGCTTGTTGCACCTGTGATGAAGGCTGTCGTCACGTTGGCTTCCCTGATTGCCTGATTCAGTCTGCGGCCTGGGCCGATGCCGCGAAACCAAGAAAACCAGCAAAAAGGAAAGATAAACTTTCGAATTCTCTTTTCTCGCCCGAAAACCGGGCAGGTGGTCACTTCGGCGCCGAGGCTGAAAATCGAAGGAAATGATGGGAAAACGATGTTCTCAACCTGCGGGAAACGGTTCAGGTCAGCTGGCGGAGCCAAAACATGGCTTTCGCAATGCGGTGGCTAATCTGGGTGAGTGCGAATGCCTTAGGTGATCGAAGCCGGGGGCCTTACCCGCCTGTCGGAGCAGGCCTCTTCATATCGGTAAAGAGCGAGGCCGCAGCCGCCTGCTGCTCTGCCTCTGTCGCCGCGACGCCCGAAGCCCGTGCCAAAGCGCGCACACGCCCGAGGCTGTTGTGCAGATGCTTGCGCATGGCCTGGCGAGCAGCACGACCATCCTGCCTTTCGATGGCATCCACGATGGTTTTGTGCTCGTTGTGAATGCGTGCGTAATAGCTGTCCTTGAGCGCCGGCGTGACCACGTAGCCCAGTTGAAAGCGTGGAACGATCATCGGCCTGAGATAGCTCAGGAAGCCGTGGATGAATTCGTTGCGCGCGGCTTTGGCGATCGCCAGATGGAAATCATAGTCGTAGTGGATCTGGACGACAGCGGGATCCGCTTGCTGGGCGTCGACCTGTTCCATCAGGGCTCGGATTCCGTTCGCCTCCGCATCGGTGCGCCGTTCCGCGCATAGCCCGGCGGACTCCACCTCGACACTCAATCTCAGTTCGAGCAGGGCAATGGTTTCCGGCAAGGTCCTCAGCGCCTCGTCCGGTATCGAGAAATTGCGCGGCGCCGGCGTTTCGCTGACGAACATGCCGCGGCCCTGCTGCGGCACCACCATCCCTTCGGAGCGCAATCGCGCCACCGCTTCCCGCACCACCGTCCGGCTGACGTCGTACTCGGCACAAAGCTCCGCCTCGGTCGGCAATTGCGCGCCGGGAAGCAGAGATCCGGAACGGATCTTTTCGGACAGACTCTCCGCCACGACAGTGGAAAGCGGTTTGCGCTTCGTCATCAGTCTCCCCTTAGCCAGATTCGCGATGATGCCCGAACCGGCAAGGCCATTCAAACCGCCGCGGTGACGATCAGCTCGACCAGCATTCCAGGTTTGGCCATCCGTCCTTCGCCGGAAGAGCGCGCGGGTGCATGCTCCTTCGGCATCCATCCGTCCCAGACCGTGTTGACCTCGTCGAAATCCCTGATGTCGTCCAGCCACATCTGCACGTGAAGGATGCGTGTCTTGTCCGTACCGGCCTTGGCAAGCAGGACGTCGACCTTGCCAAGCGCCTCGCGCATCTGGTCGGCTGCGGACTGACCCGGCTTTGCGACCTGGCCGGTGAGGTAGAGGGTGCCATTGTGGATGACCCCGTGGTGGATGCGGGTGTCGAAGTCGAAGCGCTTGATGTCACTCATTGGATTGTCCTTGTCAGATTTCCGGCCTCCGCCGGATTGGTCAGATTTCCGGCCTCCGCCGGATTGGTCAGATTTCCGGCCTCCGCCGGATGGACTCAGATTGCCGGCGTCTGGCGGATGGGGTTTCCCTGCAGATATTGTGCGTAGGGCGCCTGAACGAGCCAGCCGGCGTCGACGGGCAGCGTGACGCCGGTTATCGATGCGGCCTGGTCGGAGCAGAGGAACAGTGCGGCCTCGGCAACGTCGCGCGGCTCGACGAAGCGGCGCAGCGCGGTGGTCGCCTGGATGGCTTCGGGATTGCGCTCACCCTTGGCGATCCTGGCTTTCAGACCGTCCGAAAGCGTGTAGCCGGGGGCCACCGCATTGACGCGTACGCCGTGCGGACCGAGCTCGGCGGCCAGGATCTGGGTCAAGGCCAGGACGGCATGCTTTCCGGGCGTGTAGGCGGGCAGGGACAGCGGCGCGAAGGAGGCAAGCGAGCCGACGTTCAGGATCGCGCCTCGCCCGGCAGCCGACATCAGCCGACCGAACACCTGGCAACCCAGCAAGGTGCCGCGATAGTTCACTCGCCACATCCTCTCGTCTTCGTCCAGATCCTGGTCGAGGACGTGCTTGCCACTCTGCAGGATGCCGGCGCAATTGACGACGACGTGCGGGGCACCGAACGCGTCGCTGACGGCCTGCGCCAGCGCTTCCACCGAGCCGGATTCGGCGACATCGGTCTGGACAAACAGCGCGCGCGGTGCGCCAACCGCCGCGCAGGCGCCAACCGCCTCATCGCCCCGTGCCGCATCCCTGCCGGCGACCACCAGATGGTAGCCGTCCTCGGCAAAGCGCAGCGCTATCGCGCGTCCGATGCCGGAAGTGCCGCCGATGACGACGGCCGTCAATGTCTCAGCCATTGCCGCGACCCTTGCCTTCGATGTCGAAGAATTCGGACATGGCCCGGACCTGGAAATCCATCATCGGGCGCCCCGGCTGAATGCGGCAGCCAATCTCTTTCGCCGCCTTTAGCAGGGGGGTCTCGGCGGGCTCCATGATGATGTCGACGACCGTCATATCCGGGGTCAGCCGGCTCACATCCAGCGGCAGCGGGTCGCCGGCGTGCATGCCGACCGGCGTGGCGTTGATCGCCATATGCATGCCGGAAGGCTCGGCCGCTCCAACCTGGATGCGGCATTTCGGGAAGACCTGCGCGACCAGCGCCGCCAGTTTTTCGGCGCGACCGGTATCGATGTCGGCCAAGCGGATTTCCTCGGCGCCGGCTTCCGCAAGACAATAGGCCAGGGACGCGCCGGCGCCGCCGGCGCCGACCTGAAGGATGCGGCGGCCGGCAATCTCATGTCCGCCTGCCTTGAGGCCATCGATAAAGCCGACGCCGTCGAAATTGTCGGCGTACCAGCTGCCATCGGGCAGCCGGCGCACGGAATTGGCGCTCTGCACCCTCGCGGCGCGGTCGTGAGCGGCGGTGCATTTGTGATAGACCGCAACCTTGTACGGCACCGAGATGATCACGCCTCTGATATTCTCGGCTGCCGTGATGCCGGCCCAGAAGGCCTCGAAATCCTCCGGGCGGCAGCTCAAGGGCACCATGAGGCTGTCGAGGCCCTTCTGCTCGAAGATCTCGTTGAATATGCCGGGGCTCTTGGCATGGGCCACGGGATGGGCCAGCATCACGAAGATCTCGGCCTTGCCGGTTCCGCGCATCGGTTTTACTCCTTTTCTTTTGACAGTTCGTGGCCGCTGAGGATCTCCAGCGCCTGGACGAGGGACGAGTGGTCGGCCTCCGCGCCGCCTGGTCGGGCTGAGCAGGCGCTCATCAGTTGTTGCGCCATCGCGGTGTTCGGCAGCGAGACGCCAAGCGCGCGGGCGCTTTCGAGCGCGAGGTTGAGATCCTTCTGGTGAAGCCGCATGCGAAAGCCCGGGGCGAAGGTCCGGGCGATCATGCGCTCGCCATGCACCTCCAGCACGCGGGACGAGGCAAAGCCGCCCATCAGCGCGGCGCGCACCTTTGCCGGGTCGCAACCGGCCTTGCTGGCAAAGACGAGCGCTTCCGCCACGGCCTCTATGTTGAGCGCGACGATGATCTGATTTGCGATCTTGCAGGTCTGGCCGGCGCCATTGTGCTCGCCGATCAAGGTGATGTTCTTGCCCAGCGTCCGAAAGATCGGCAGCGCGCGCTCGAACTCTGCGGTCGGCCCGCCGACCATGATGGTGAGGCTCGCCGCCTTGGCGCCGACCTCACCGCCCGAGACCGGGGCGTCGAGGTAGCCGGCTCCCGCTTGCCGCAGTTTCGCTGCGAATTCCGCAGTGGCGATAGGGCTGATCGAGCTCATGTCGATGACCAGCTTATCGGCCGACAGCCCCTCCAGGACGCCGTTTCCTCCAAGCAGGACACGCTCCACATCTGGCGTGTCGGGCAGCATGGTCACGATGATCTCGGACATCCGCGCCACATCGCCAGGAGAGGCGACGACCGATGCCCTAAGGTCCTTCGGCAGAGGGGAGCGGTTCAGGACCGTGAAGATCTCATGTCCCGCGTCGACGAGATGGTGCGCCATCGGTGCTCCCATCACACCGAGCCCGATGAACCCGATCTTCATTCTTGAACCCCTGTACGAAGGTTGGTGCGTATTGCATCTTGCAGCAAATTATTGCCGTATGATATAGGACATCATACAAATTTCAACGTCCTTTCGCTCATCGGAGACCGACCGCAAAATGCAAGAGCGCCTCAACACGCTGAAGGCTGCCGTGTCGGCCGGCCGGGCCCATATCGGCATCTGGTGCTCGCTGGCTTCGGCCCTGACGACGGAAATTGTCGCGGGCTCCGGCGCCGGCTGGCTGCTGATCGATGGCGAGCATAGCCCCAATCATCTGCGCAGCATCATGGCCCAGTTGCAGGTCATGGGCGGCTTTGACAGCGAGGCCGTCGTCAGGCTGCCTTCCGACGATCCCAATCTGATCAAGCAGGCCCTGGATATCGGTGCGCGCAGCCTGATGATCCCCAATGTGCGGACGGCCGATCAGGCCCGCGCCATTGTCGCGGCCATGACATATGCGCCTGGTGGATTTCGCGGCTTCTCGGTCGGTCACCGTGCCAACGGCTTCGGTCGCATCGCCGGTTACCACGCCAAGGCGCGTGAGCAGCAGCTTCTCGCCGTACAGATCGAGGATGAATTGGGCGTCGCCAATGCCGCGGAAATTGCGGCAGTGGACGGCGTCGACGTTCTCTTCGTCGGGCCCGGCGACCTTTCCACCAATATGGGTGCGATGGGCAATCCCGGGGCCGCACACGTTCAAGAAGCGATCGCCTCGGTGCGCAAGGCGGCAACGGCGGCAGGCAAGGCCAGCGGGATCCTGGCTCCCGCAAAGACCGATGCCGACCGCTACCTCGCCGACGGCTTCACCATGGTTGCCGTTGGTTCCGACCTCGGCCTGCTGGCGCGGGGCTCGGATGCCTTGGTCGCTTCGTTCACTCAGTAGACCGGAGATACAGCCATGCCGATCCCCCGGTACAAAGCGCCGTCACGGACCGCCTACGACATCGTCATCGTCGGCGGTGCCGTCATCGGTTCGTCCACGGCCTACTGGCTGAGCCAGGCGCTGGGCAGCGGCGCCTCGATCCTCGTGGTCGAACGCGACTCGAGCTACGAATTCTCGTCGACGGCGCTCTCCACCAGTGCGATCCGGCAGCAATATTCCAATCCGATCAATGTGAAGATCAGCCAGTTCGGCATCGAGGTCATCCGCGGATTTCAGGAGCGTATGGCACCTTTCTACAAGGACGAACCGGCGCCCGACCTCGGCTTCAAGGAGCATGGGTATCTTTACTGCTGTTCACCCGACGGCGTCAAAGCGGCCCGCGAGCGCGTCGATCTGCAGCGCAGTTTTGGGGCCCACACGGTGTTTCTTGAGCCGGGCCCGCTGAAGGATCGCTTCCCCTGGCTCAATGTGGAGGATCTCGGTGGCGGTTCCTGGGGGGCCAGGGAAGAGGGCTGGTTCGATTCCGTGGGGCTGATGAACGGTTTCCGCCGCGCAGCCCGCGCCAGCGGCGTCGAGTATATCGACAATGCCGTGACAGGGCTGGATATCGCCGATGGGCGGGTCATCTCGGTGCGCCTCGCGACCGGACAGACGGTTGCCTGCGGAACATTGGTCAACGCCGCGGGCCCGCGCGCTCAGCAGGTGGCCGCCATGGCCGGCCTGTCGATCCCGGTCGCGCCCTACAAGCGCTACAGCTTCGTCTTCGCCAGCGCCAACCCGATCCCCGGCCGGATGCCCAATGTCATCGACCTTTCCGGAACATTCGTGCGTCCCGAAGGCGAGCTTTTTCTCACCGGCAACACGCCGCAAGGCGACGGACCGGCCGGCTACGACGACTTTGAAATGCACCATGAAGAGTTCGACGACTACATCTGGCCGGCACTCTGGCACCGCATTCCGTCTTTCGACGCACTCAAGGTCCAGACCAGTTGGACCGGCCACTACGAGTACAACATGCTCGACCACAACGGCATCGTCGGCTTTCACCCGCAGGTGACCAATTTCATGTTTGCCAACGGCTTCTCGGGGCACGGGCTGCAACAGTCGCCAGCCGTGGGCCGGGCCGTTTCAGAACTTATCGTTCACGGGGCTTTCCAGACGCTCGATCTTTCGCCGTTCTGTTACGAGCGCATAGATCGCAACGAGCCGTTTCTCGAGGAAGCAGTGATCTAAAGCGAGACGATCGGTCCCCCATTTTATCTCGGGCATTCAGCGTCCAATGAAATTGCATCTTAGTCAGAGACGTCGTGAAAACTACTCGCTTCTCGCCGGGCTTGTTTCCAACGACTGACGAGTAGCCACTCGACCGTCAGTGACAATTGGTTTCGGATCGCTCTATCTTAGCAGGGGCGTCACGAACCCACGGTCGATCGATTTGGTTGCGGCGCTGCCAGATCTCGGCCAGAGGACGCCTCGTGGCGCATGAGGAAACGCTCTATGGCGCGGATGATGGCGATCAACAGCAGATTGATCACAAGGTAGAGCACGCCGGCAATGGCGAAGATCTCGAAGATTGCGAAGGTCTGGCTCATCAGCCGCTTGGCGTAGCCGGTGATCTCGAGCACCGTGATCGTCGAGGCAAGGCTGGTCCCCTTGACGACCAGGATGAGCTCATTGCCATAGGCCGGCAGCGCCTGGCGGATGGCGAGCGGAAACTCGATGCGCCGGAACCGCAGCATGCGCGACATGCCGCATGCCTGCGCCGCTTCGACGAGGCCAACCGGAACCGACATCAATCCGCCGCGCAGGATCTCCGACGTGTAGGCAGCCGTGTTCAGCGCAAGCGCCAGCACGGCGCAGCGCGCGCCGTCGCTGATCAACCACCACAAAGCTGCGTTGTCCTTGATCAGGGAAAGTTGGCCAAGCCCGTAATAGAACAGGAAAATCTGCACCAGCAGTGGCGTCCCGCGAAAGACATTGGAATAATATTTGGCAAAGCCTGACAGGAAGCGGTTCGACGACAGCCGCATCAGCGCCAAACCGAGGCCCAGATTGAAGCCGATCAGCACCGAGACGAACGTTAGTGCCGCTGTGACCCACAGGTCCTTGAGCAGGACGGGAACCGCTAGCTGGATGAGATCCATCATAACTACTTTCTCGTCCTCACCCTGAGTAGGCGTTCGATGCCGTCGAACCCGGCCTGGCTGACGAGCGTAATGGCCAGATAAACCACAGCCGCGATCAGGTAGAAGATGAACGGGTGGCGGGTGGAATTGGCGCCAATGAAAGAAATGCGCATCAGCTCCTGAAGGCCGACCACCGAGACCAGGGCCGTGTCCTTGATCGTCGTCTGCCAGACATTGTTGATTCCGGGAACCGCGATGCGCAGCATCTGCGGCGCGATGATGCGGCGAAAGATCCGGCCGCCCGATAACCCGAGCGCGCGCGCGGCCTCGATATGCCCATTGGGGATCGCCCCCAGGGCTCCGCGCACGACCTCGGTCGAATAGGCGCCGGAGATCGCGCCGATGGCGATGACCGCGATGACGAACGCATAGCCGCTCTCCGCGACCCCGGCATAGCCGAAAGCGGTCACGACCTTGGTCACGAATTCAACCGAACTGAAAAACAGGAGGTAGATGATGAGCAGCTCGGGCACGCCGCGCACCAGCGAGGTATAGGCATCAACGAGCAGCGAGAGCGGAAATATCCGGGCCCATTTGATCAAGCCGCAGACAATGCCGATCACCAGCCCGGCCGCCATGCTGACGAGACCCACCAGGATCGTTATCGACGCGCCACGCAGGATGGCGGTCACCCAACCCGCTTCCCAAACCTGCCAGAGACCGAATTCCATCTGAGTTGCCCTAGTCTTGTCGTGCCAGCGAAGCGCATGCGCCCGGCGCTCCGGGCGCATGCGAGGGTTCCAAGGCGTTATTTGCAGGGCCGGGAAATGTCCGTCTTGAACCATTTCTGGCTTGCCTTGCCGACCGAGCCGTCCGCGATCAGCTCGCAAAGCGCCTTGTCGATCTTGGCCTTGAGTTCGGTGTTGTCCTGCGCGATGCCGACGCCGATGCCTTCGCCAAGCGTCGGGTCGTATGTGCTCTTGATCTCAACACCGACCAGTTGGAAGTTCTTGCCGTCAGGCTTGTCCAGAAAATCCTGCAAGGCGGATTGATCGGCGAAAGCCGTGTCGATACGGCCGCTCGCCAGGTCGATCTGCATCTGGTCAAGCGTGTCGTAGGTTTTCAGGTCGGCATTCGGTGCACGCTTCTCGAGGAAATGCGCGTGGGTCGTGCCAGCCTGCACGCCGACCTTCTTGCCGTCGAGCGACTTCAGCAGCGTGTCGACGTCGGTGATCGCGGCCAGATCAGAACCCTTGGCCGCGACGAACATGTTGGCCAGTTCGGCATAGCCGACGCTGAAATTGATCTCCTTCTTGCGATCGGCGGTGATCGACATGCCCGAGATGATGACGTCGAAGCGCTTGGCCTTCAGCGCCGGGATCAACCCGTCGAACGCCTGCACGACAAAATGGCAGGTCACCGCGAGTTTGGTGCACAGCAACGCGCCGACATCGGCGTCGAAACCGGTGACGTTGCCACTGGCGTCGGACATGCTCCATGGCGGGTAGGCGCCTTCCGTTCCGATGGACAACTCGCCTTCGGCCGCCAATGCGCTTCCCATGCTTCCCGCGAGACATGCGAGCAGCGTCAAGACTTTCAGTTTCATATCAGTTCCCCTTGTTGTTGGTCTTCATTGCCGTTGTCCGGTGCGAACCGGACGCTTCGAGAATGCTTCCCTCACAGTGTCCGAGCCAGGAATTGGCGCAGACGCTCCGAGCGCGGGCTGCCGAACAGCTCCGCGGGCGCACCCTCTTCCTCCACCTTTCCCTGGTGGAGAAACAGAACCTTGTGGGAGACCTCGCGCGCGAACTGCATCTCGTGCGTTACGAGGATCATGGTGTTGCCTTCCTCCGCCAGTTGACGGATCACGCGCAGCACCTCGCCGACCAACTCGGGATCGAGCGCCGATGTCGGTTCGTCGAAGAGGATGACTTTGGGACGCATCGCGAGCGTTCGGGCGATCGCGGCGCGTTGCTGCTGGCCGCCTGATAACTGGCCCGGATAATGAGCGTGCTTGTCGGCGAGCCCGACCTTCTTCAACAAGGCGTGCGCATGTTCGATGGCCTTCTCGCGGGGCTCCTTCAAGACGTGCCGGGGCGCTTCGATGATGTTCTCCGCCACCGTCATGTGCGGCCACAGATTGAAGTTCTGGAACACCATGCCGACGCGGGCGCGGATGCGTTCGACCTGCGCCATATCGGCTGGCCCAAGACGGCCGCTCGACAGCGGCTTCATCTTGATCACCTCGCCATCGATGGCGATCTTGCCGCCATCCGGCTGCTCCAGAAGATTGATGCAACGCAGGAACGTGCTCTTGCCCGAGCCCGACGAGCCGATCATGGAAATGACCTCACCGGCATGGGCGGTGAGATTGACGCCCTTCAACACCAAAAGCGAGCCGAAGCTCTTGTGAAGCTCGTCGATCTGCACGGCCGGCGTGGTGATCTTTGCCTTGTCAGCGGGCGCCGGATCGGCCGCGACGGCAGGAAGGGTTGGCGGCGTCTGTTCGCTGCTGGTGTCCTGGGTTATCTCGACGGTTCGCAGGTCCGCCAGCGCACGATCGAAATAGCGCAGGCTGCTGGACAGGCAGGTGCGTTGCCAGTCTGGGTCATCCGGGATGAAGGCGCAACGCAGAGTGTCGCGGATCCGCTTGCCCAACGGCGAATCGAGCTTGCCGAACAGATGCAGCCAGTTGTCGGCCTGGACCGCTTCCATGACAGCCGGCCCATCCAACGTGCCGCATTCAACGACAAGCGGCAGCACGCGCGCGTTCGGCATTGCCTTGCGGACGGCATCGGAGACATAGCCGGTCGCCGTTGCCGTGATGCCGGTATCGGTCTTGGCGCCCTGGCCTGTCAGGACTGTCGCCAGCGCCGGCCCGAAGATGGATTTGCCCCAGGCAAGGCCGTCATGCTCGGAACTCGCCACAGAAAGCAGAGCCGGATAACCGTAAGGCCCGGCGCCGGTATGCAGGTCGAAGACGATGGCCTGGCGCGCCGCGCCGGCAAAGGTCTTCAGAATTTCGTTCAAGGTGCGGTTCGACCAGACCGGGCCGCCACCGCCGTAGAACATGCCGTCGGCGAACTCATACTGGCCGGCTTCGACGATTGCCGCCAGCCCGGCATGCCCAAGCCTTTTGCGCGCCACGGCGAGCTTCTCGTCGGCCGCTATGCGGTCCGGTCCCTCCCACTCGCGATACGCCATGGCGTCGTGCAGGCCGGCATAACCGTTGTTGACGGGAGCACTTGAAGACCAGTCGATGAAGTTGCGGTTGAGGTCGACATTGTCCTCGTTGACGCGCCGCGACCAAGCCGTACCCCAGGGATTGATGAGGTGAATGGCAAGGATGGCTGTGTCGCCGGGCAGGCGCCCCAGGTTCTTCCGGCCGAGCCAGGCGGTCTGGCAAGTCGAGCCGAACGGGCCCTCGACACCATGCGTACCGGAGATGAGCACGATCAGCTTGCGCGCATCGCGGCGGCCAAGCAGCGCCACATCCGTCGCCAGCGTCTCGCCATCCGGGCCGTTCAGCGGATGAACATATTCAGACAGTTCCGCGCCGGCCCGCTCGGCGGCTTCGCGAAATCTCCTGCGAAGGATCGCGAAATCACAGGCATAGACTGGGACTGGCTCATCATGGCGCATGGTCGATCCCACCGGATCGCTGGCGGTTGCGGTCAATCCGTTCATTCCCTGTCGTTCCACCGTGGGGCTATTCATCGTTGTGATCGCTCGTGTTCTGAGGTGGCAATCGGCCCTCATTGCCGGAAAGGAGCGGTCTGGAGGACCGGACAAACCAGGCGTCGGAGGGAAGCACCTTGTCGGGGTTCATGATCGACTGATCGTCCAGCGCTCGTTTCACCCGCTCCATCGCGGCGAGCTTCGTCGGGTCAACCGTCGCCAGCAGCGAATGGATGCGCTTGGACCCAACACCGTGCTCGGCGGAAAAAGAACCGCCAATCTCCCGCAGTTGTTGGTACAGGACGCTCTCGGCAGCCTCCGCTACGTCAGGCGCCAGCGGACCCTGACGGTTGAGGATGATATGCAGGTTTCCATCGGCCAGGTGACCGAATACATAGGGCGCCAGACCCGGTTCGATCGCTGCGAGCCGGGGCAGGATTCTGTCGAGATAGGCCGGAATTTCCGACAGAGGCACCGACACGTCGAAGGAAGGCGCTTGGGGATGAGCGCGATAGAGCACGCCGGTGTCCTCGCGCAACCGCCACAGGTCTTCCTCTTGCCGCCGCGAGCCGGCAATGATGCCGGTGGCTTCAGGATAGCGCTCCATCACTTCCGAATAGATCCGCTCGAAATCTTCGCGCAGCGCCTCTTCGCGCGCGCCGCCAAGCGACAGCAGCAGGAACAGTATCTGGTCGAGCGGCACGCTCGGTTCGGACCATTCATGCGCGGCTGCGGCCAGGCTGAAATACGAGGTCCACATCGCCTCCGCCGCGCGCAAATGTCCCGCATCCGATTCAAGCGCCAGACGAATGACTTGCAGCGCCGCTTCGACAGACGGCAGCCCGAAAAGCGCGGTGGCGGTGGCTCGGGGCGAAGGGTCGAGCTTGACGACCACGCGGGTCACGATGCCAAGCGTGCCCTCCGCACCGATGAAGAGATGCTTCAGATCGTAGCCGGCGGAATTCTTCACCACCCGCGTCAGATCGGAATAGACCGATCCGTCGGCCAGCACGGCCTCCAGGCCAAGGACGCGGTGGCGCATGACCCCGTTGCGAAAGGCCATCACTCCACCCGCATTCGTGGACACCATGCCGCCGATCGTCGCCGAACCGCGCGCGGCAAGATCGATACCGGGCTCCAGCCGGTGCTCAAATGCGGCAGACTGCAAAGCTTCGAGGGTAACACCGGCACCGACGACCGCCACGCGCTCGACCGGATCGAGCCGCTCGATCCGGTTCATGCGTGCCAGGGAAAGAACGATGTCGCCCGGCCGCGAGACACTTCCGCCGACCAGGCCGGTCCGCCCGCCCTGCGGCACGATCGGAATCTCATTTTGGCTGCAGATGCGCACCACCGCCGCGACCTCACCGGTCGATGAAGGCGCAACGACGATGCCGGCGGCGCAATCCGTCCCGTTCGAACCAAGGTCGATCGCCCGGGCATCATCACCGGTCCGCACATTCGAGGCGCCAACGACATGGCGGATCGCGTCGACAACCGACAACGGCACCGCTTGCTCGATCCAGTTCGTTTGCCTGGGAGACGCGTGGCCGCTCATCGCCCCGCCAATCCCTGAAGCGCCGTGATCAGCCGGTCGTTGTCGGCCGGCAAGCCGATGGTGGCGCGCAGATAGTGCTCGTAGCCGGTTTCGCGCCACGCCTTGACGATGATCCCCTGCTTCAGGAGACCGGCGGCAACGCTGGAGCTGTCGCCCTTGCAGTCGAAGAACAGGAAGTTTGTCTGCGACTGGGCAACCCGGAAACCAAGGCCCTCAAGTGCGGCGGCGGTGCGCACGCGCTCGGCTCTGACGCGGCCCGCCGACGCCTTCATCCAACTTTCGTCGGCCAGTGCCGCAATAGCGGCGACCTGTGCTGCCGCATTGACGTTGAACGGCGTCTTGGCGGCCGCGATCACTCTTGCCAGTTCGAAGCCCGAACAAACGGCATAGCCAACGCGCAGCCCCGCCAGGCCATAAGCCTTCGAAAATGTGCGCAGCACGACATGGTCGATGCTGCTGTTGCGCAGGACCTCGATGCCGTCGGGCGCGCCGGGATCGGCGAATTCGAAATAGGCCTCGTCCAGGACAAGAAGCGTGCCGGGCCGCACGGCGCCGATCAGCCGTCGCAGGCCAGCGTGGTCGAGACCCGGCCCGACCGGATTCCACGGCGAGGATATGAAAACGATCCGTGGCCCAACGGCGATCGCCGCTTCGAGCGCGGCAAGATCGAACCCCATCTCGGGTATCATCGCAATCTTGACGACATCGGCACCGGCAGCCAGCGGCTCTATCTCATGCAGCCCGAAGCTCGGCACCGTGGTGACGACCGAGGCACCCGGCACCAGGACGGCGCGCGAGATGGCGGCGATCATCTCCTCGGAACCATTGCCGGCAACGATCATGCCAGGATCGATCGCCAGTTTTTCGCCAAGCGCCGCCCGCAGCGCCGTGCAGGCCGGATCGGCATAGCGCCATGGCTCGAAGGATGAGGAGGCCAATGCGGCCATGACGGCGGGAGAACACCCATCCGGGTTCTCGTTGCTGGCCAGCCGGGCGACATCGTTGCGGCCACTCAGCGCCCGCGCCATCGCGATGTTCATGCCGGCATTGTAGGGCGGCAAGGCGGCGATATGCGGATTGAGCGGCAGGCTCGACGCTGGTTTGACCGACTGTTCCAAATCCCGACTTCCGTTTCCCCGCGCCCACGCGCGGCAATCTTGTCAAATATCGAGGACGACTGATCCGCGCGGCTTGGAGCAGCACAACAGCACTTCGCCGCTTCCAAGCTCGTCCAGCGGTTCTTCGAAATAGGCGATGTCGCCCGAGATCAGCCGCGACTTGCATGTGCCGCAGATGCCGGCCCGGCAGCTGAATTCCGGCAACAGACCTTGGTTCTCGGCGAAGTCGAGCAACGATACGGCCGAGCCATCCCAGACGGCCGTCAGGCCCGACTTCCGAAATTCCACGGTTGTCGCTTCCCCGGCCGGCTCGATCCTTGCCGGCTGCGCTGGAACCGCGGGAACTCGCACTGCATCGGGCTCAAGCACCGTCGCCGGGCCGAAGAATTCGTAGGCAATGCGATACCTTGGCGCGCCAAGCTCGCGCAGCATGACGTAGATCGCCTGCATGAACGGCGGCGGGCCACAGAGGTAGAAATCATAGTCATCGATCGGCAGCAAACGCTGCAGCACGTCCCGCGAAATCATGCCTTCGCTATGGAAGCGCTGCTCGGCCTTGTCGCGCTCGGACGGGTGCCGGTAGCAGAAGTGTGCGGTCAGGCCGGGACGGGTCGAGACCAGGCCGGTCACCTCATCGCGCAAGGCATGCACATCGCCGTTGTCGCAGGCGTGAATGAAGACGGCACGGCGGTCCGGCAACGAAGCCAATGCATGCAGCATCGACACCATCGGCGTCAGCCCGACGCCGCCGCTGAGCAGCACGACTGGACGGTTGCTGGCCTTGTCGAGCACGAAATCGCCGCGCGGCCCTTCCGCCTGAAGCACATCACCGACGTCGATACGGTCATGCAGGAAGCACGAGCTTATCCCATCGGGAAGCCCCGGCCCGGGTGCTGCCTCACGCTTCACGCTGATCCGATAGGAAGCGCTGTCTGGGGAACAGGAGATACTGTAGTTGCGCAGCACATATCCCCTTTCGCCGGCGGCCTCCCGCGCTACCGGAATCCGGAACACCAGGAACTGGCCCGGCTGGAAGTCGCGCCAGTCCTGTGGATCGACCGGCTCGATATGGAATGAAGTGATGAGGGCGCTTTCGCGCACCTTCGCGACCACTTTCAGGTCGCGAAATCCGCTTCTTGCGATGGTGTCGCGAGCGGTGAATGCATTCATTCGGCAGCTGCCAATTGCTGGCTCTCGCTGGCGATCAGCTTGGCCAGGTTCCGGCGAAAGCGCAGCGGTCCGACATCTATCTTCAGATCGAGATTGGGCGTGCGCTTGTTTGCCATGCCCTTGTGCACGGCATTGAGCACGGTGCGGTCCTCGTCGAAGGCGCCGCGCACAGAGGTGGCGAACTGGCGGGAAACCTCCAAATCGTCGGGGGCGAAATTGCGCATCTGGAACCAGTAATATTTCGTCTGGTTCTCATCGACCGGCGTCATGAAGTTGTAGCTGTCCATGAGGAACACGTCCTCGTGCAGCGGCTTGCCCTCGCCGCCCGTGCGGGCCGGCACGAAGATCGCCTTGATGATGGCGTTGGAGGGGTAGCGCACTTCGTAGTGCTGCTTGCGGTCGCAATTGCCTGAGAATTTGAGGAAAGGCGCATAGAAGGGCGCCGGCGCGGCATCGACCACCCAGCGCCACACGGTCACGCCGTCCGCGCCTACGGTGGTTTCGAGTGGCGCATCCTCCATCGCCTGAACGCCGCCGAAGGAGGACTGGTGGACCCAAGACACATGCGAGGGGTCGAGCAGGTTGTCGGTCATGTAGAGGTAGTTGCAATCGAGCGCCATGGACTCGCCGCGATTGACGCCCCATGCCGGATCGCCCCAGTGGTCGACCGCGAAAATCAGCGCGGGGTCGGCCTTTGCCGCTTCGCCCATCCATATCCACAGCAGCCCGTAACGTTCGGCGATCGGATAGGAACGAACGCATGCCACATGCGGTATCTTTTCAGCACCGGGCACGCGCGTACAGGTTCCGGTGCTGTCGAAGGTCAGCCCGTGATAGCCGCATTCGACAGTGTCGCCCTTGATGCGGCCCATGGACAGCGGCAGCTTGCGGTGGGGACAGGCATCCTCGAGCGCCGCCACCACGCCATCGGTCCGGCGGTAGAGGACAATATCCTCGCCAAGTATCCGGGTCGGCACCAGCCTGTCGGCGACCTCATGGTCCCATGCGGCAACGTACCAGCAGTTTCGAAGAAACATGGCGTCCTCCCGAGCTTGTGACGCCTAAACGAATATCTTGCGGGCCTGGGACGACATAGGGCTTGCATCTGCGTTCTATTTTAGAAAAACTAAATCAAGCTGACCCCAGGATCGTTGCCCAGGTGAAGAAGACGCCCCCACTGCGTGCGATACAGGCCTTCGAGGCTTTCGGGAGGCGTGGCAGTGTGACGGCGGCCGCCAACGAACTCGGCGTCTCCGTCGGCGCGGTCAGCCAGCAGATCCGCAAGGCCGAAGACGCCCTGGAGGCGCGGCTTTTGGAACGGCGCGGCAGGAGTGTCGCCCTTACCGCGCTGGGCCGCGTTTACCACGCAGCGGTTGCCGTCGGCTTCGAACACATTCGCGACGCCCAGGATCTCATCGAACAGGCCCGGTCCGCGGACACTTTGACCATCTCCTGCCTGCCGTCGTTGGCCAGCAAATGGATCGGCCCGCAGCTCCTGGATTGGCAGGTCGACCACCCCGGCGCGACCGTGCGGCTGGTGGGCGCCGAGACGGAGCCAAGGCTGGGCGCCGAACAAGTTGATTTCCGTATTTCGTACGGCACGAAATATCGTGATTTCGAGCACTACACCGAACTGTTCACCGACTGGGTGGTGCCGGCCTGCTCGCCGACGCTGCTGGCGAAACATCCGGTCGGCAAGCCCGCCGATATTCTCGATCTGCCGCTTCTCAGCATCGAATGGGCCCGCGATCACCGCTCGCCGCCGACATGGGCGGAATGGGCCGCAAGCATCGGCGCGGTGCACCGCAGAACATCCGGCGAAGTGGCCTTTTCCCTGTCGAGCGCGGCGATCGATGCGGCGGCCAACGGAAGGGGCTTTGTGCTGGCGCAACTGTCGATGGCTGCCGACGATATCGCGTCGGGCAGGCTCGTCGCCCCGTTCGACAAGCGGATCAGGCTGCCGGAACCTTATTTTTTGGCTTGGGATCGGGCCATTCTTGAGAAGCCTTTTGGTCCTGAGCTGCGAGCCTGGATTGTTTCGATTTCCAAGCGACTGGGCGCAACCTTAGCCGGATAGTCGAACACCGATCTGGAGATACAAGTTTGCATCTGCCGAGTTCGCGCGCACCAGCGTCTTAAGAGATCCAGACATTGGTCGGCGGTGTGCGGTCCCACGGATTGCTTCAGTTTGCCCTAGATATCTCGACAAAAGTCCGCTTTTTTCGCCCTTCTTGCACCGCTAGCCGTCGGGCGGCTTTGCGACCCAAAACAGCAGCGTTCGCGCCCTCAAGTCAACAGGGGTTCACTCAACTTCCCCGCTGTACGAGATCCCGGCGAACTCGGAGCCCCTGCTTGAGCAAATCCCGACGTACACGAAGTCCTGGCCCCGCCCCACCATCGTAACGCCGGCTTCCTCATCAGCGTCCTGTAACCGGCGGCGGGTCTCCAACGTGACCGTGTCGTCATTGCCTGTAACAATTAGATCAAAAGTTTTCTGGCCTGCGAGAGGCGGCCTGCTGTTTTGCTCGAATCACTTGCGATGGAAGGTGCGGCGTTTCGGTGGCAGCCCCAGCGCGCTTTGAAATGGGATAATCCCTCGCAGATCGCCTTTGCAACGGGGATACCAATCTCGGATCGCGAAAGATCGGCGAACCAGACCTGCGAACCACAAACTTCGCCGATTTCATTCAGCAGGTCGGTGACGTTGCTTTCGCCAGCGCTTTCCAGGCCGTCGGCAGGCTTGCCGATGGCGAAACGAAAGTTGCGCACGTCAGCGAAACGCTTCCAGCGGGTCATCCGACGATCGTCATCGCTCATCGTTTTATTACGGGGCCGTTCTGCCCTTTCGGCATGGGCCTGCATTGCAGCTTCGGATTGTATCAATTCCAAAAACGCGGACCGGGCGGCAGCAACCATATCGAAGCTGCACCCGAAACCCACCGCCATATGCTCGCCACTGTCTTCGCAGCTGATCGCCGCCGTCACGATGGCCGTGCGGAAGGACGAGATATCGAGAAGCCAGAGCCTGCGTCCCGTTTCTTGGCGATGCTGCTGGATGTGAGACGCCAAGCCTTGGTCATCAAGCCGCGCGATATCCAGCCGCTTTCTCAGGGAGCCTCGGTGCCACCATATCCCTGTGGCGTCTCGCTCGACGAGTTCAAGCAAGGCGCGGGTTCTTGCATCGGCCCGCGTTGTGCCAGCGGCGCAACCATTGGTGTCGACGTTCAAGCTGCAATCGCCATATGCGACGTCACCAAAGCGGCCATAGCAGAGAAACGCCGGACAAAGCGCGACCCTATCGTCATGGAAGCTGCGAACGGACGCCCATAGCTGGGGATTGTTCAGATGATCCGTTGAAGGGATACTGTCCCAGCCACGCCACACTCTGTTGAGCCGATCGCGATGTCGGATCTGTTCCAGCGAAAAGCCCAACACTTGAATCGCATCGATCCTCATTCCATCGCCTGGAGAGCCGATGCGTGCTGACGCCGTGACGTCTTCGGCTCTGCAGGCCCAGCTGGAAATCTCCGCGGCCTCTCCGAGGCAAGACAGCACGGCCGTGCCGGCATCAAAGCCTTTGCCACTTGCTGTGAATCGTTTCTCATTCCCTTCGAATGGAGCAATGTTGGACATAGCCAGGAATCCACCCGGAACATCGAACACTTCAACGCCAATGTCGTAGCGTGTCGCGAAGTGCAAAAGGGGCAGCCCATTCTCGGGCGCAGCGACAAGGGTCGCAGCCAGATTCTCCAAAACATCCAAATCATCTTCACTCGACTGGCGGTCCCAGGTCGGGTCGTCTTGGTTCACCGTCATCGGCCGGTCGTGATGCATCAGCAGAGCAAGCGTTGTCCAATGCGACCCGCGCAACAGCATGTTGGCTCTTTCAATATCTTGGCTTCTGCTGTTTACGTAGGGTAAGCGGTGGGCGCCCGTTGGCGACCGAGACGATAGCCGGCGGAGTTGACAATTTCCACAGACGGTCTGGCGATTAGGCTAATCGGCGGTTTCGAGCTTCGCAAGGGCTCGGAGACGTTCTCGTTGGGCAAGCGGAAGGCCTGCGCGATTCTCGCCTATCTGTTACTGAGCGGCAGGTCACGCGAGACGCGCGGGCGACTGGCGGCATTGCTTTGGAGCGAGCAGGACGAGGAGCATGCGCGCGGATCACTGCGCCAGTGCATAAAGGATCTCCGACGCCTGGCAAGCGAGACCAGGCTTAATTACCTCGCAGTCGACAAGCTCGTCCTGGGAATCGATCCGACTGCAATCCGTTCCGACATCGATGAGCTTGAACGTGCGCTCGACGACCGCAATTATGACGGTGCGCTGCTCCTGCTGGCCAAAGCCAGGGATGGACTTTGCGCCGGGTTGGACGATTGCGATCCTGTCTTCGACAACTGGCTGAGAATGCAGTCGACGATGATAACCGACAGGCTGGTGACACGGCTCGCAGCGTGGCTGGCGGCCGAGACAGACCCGAGACAGCGCAAATCCATCGCTGCGTGCATCCTGCAACTTGATCCGTTTTTCGACGATGCCGTGGTGGAGACCATTCGGAGGGTCTGTGAGGAAAGCGGTTATGCCCGCGCCCTAGCGTTCTTCGACCGCTACGCGGCCGAACTCAAAGCGGACATGGATCTGCGACCACCGGCAGAAATCCTCCACCTTCTAGAGGCGCTCAAGCCGGGCAACGACGGTGAAAAGCGGGCGGCTGACCCCGACCTTGCGCAAAGCGATCACGACAGCCGCATCCCAGGGAAGCCGACAATCGCCATCATCATTGCCAGGCGCGAAGCAGAGAACGAACACCTGCAATTTGCCTTGGCGACAGAGCTTCTGGCTTCGATTTCCCGATTTAGGCATTGGACAGCCGTGTCAACGGAGTTGCAAGCCGGTGAATTCTCACTGGATCAGATGCATCAGGCGGCAGGCGAACACGTGGATATCGGCGTCCTCATCCGTCTGATCGACACGGATGGACCAGCAGTATTCCAAATTACCTGCTATGACTTCCTGCAAGAAGAAGAAGCCTTCGTTCTCACCGTTCCGTCGGATCCGTCTTCCTGGCGCTCGGCCTTCAATGAAGTTTGCGCACGCTTTTCCGCGCGCCTGCAGATTGCCTTGTCCAGTGCCAGGCTGCATCGCATATCGCAAGCTTCCCCGAACCATTTCTCGGCCTATGATTGCTGGCTGGACGGACAGCGGCTTTCGATCATGTGGCGAAAGGACACCGAAGAAGCTGCCATCGCCCGCTACGAGGAAGCCATCCGGCTTGATCCCGATCTGTCCTGCGCCTATTCCAGCCTCGCTGCGGTGCTCAACTCGCGTTGGATCGTCGTTCCGGGTGCATCGTCGATCGAGCAGGATCTAAAGCGCGCATTCGAACTGGCCAAGCGTTCGGTCCTGCTCGACCCATTCGACCACCGCAACCAGGTAAATCTGGCCTGGAGCCACCTTCTGGCGCGACGCTGGGAGCTGGCCGATTTTCACTTCAGCCTTGCACATGAGCAAAATGCCGGGAACCCCGCGACGTTGATTGCCTACGCGCTGGCCAGCTCCTTCATGGGTGATCATCAACGGGCATCGGAGCTTTCGAAGCGCAGTTTCGACCTCAATCCCATGCCCGACGCTCACTATCATGGCTACCAGGCGACCATTGCCTTTCTCGCCAATGATCTGGAGGGGTGCGTGGCCGCTGCGGTCAAGAGCGATCAACTGTTCGCCGACATCCACGGCTGGTCGGCGGCGGCACTTGCGTTGCTGAAACGCAACCGCGAGGCCGGGGATGAGTTCAGACGTTTTCTACGCAACCTAACGGCGGCGTGGCAAGGGCCGGGTAGGCTTGACCGCGCTGTCGCCGTGGAGTGGTTCAAGACCGCTTTTCCGATCCGGTTACCAGTCGATCAGGAGAAGCTGGCCCGTGGCATCGAATTGGCAGCCCAGTCGGGCTGACACGGCCGAACCGTTGCTCGCAATTGCGCCGGGTTTCACTTGCAGCGTGACATCACGTAGTCGCCGAGGCGCTTATGATATGCGCTCAAACGGTTTTTCTTTATTTGATCGGGCGGGCCGGCGTTCGGGTCGAGATTGTAGTGATCGGGAAATGTATAGTCCTCACCGGGTCCATCCGCCGGCGCAATGGTGGCGATCGTTTGCTCGACGTCGCCGGTGAAAGGAAAGGCGATGTTCACGATCAGGTCTTGGTCGAAGTATGGTTGGATGGTGATCTCCTCCCAGGTTTTGTCCCTGGGCGTCATGAACCCACGCAGCAGGTCCTTCATCGCCTCCTGATCTCCACTTCTGAAGATCGCTTGCTTGGCCGGATCCTTGATCAGGTCTCGGATGAATTCGCCAAGCGCCTCGAACTGCACATCTTTGAACTTCACCATGTCCACTTCCCCCGCTAAACCAGATTGAGCACTGTAGCGCTGCCGTTATCAGCGCTATTGAAAACCCTGACTGCCGAGCAGGCCGCCAAGCACTTCATCCGATACCTTCGCAGTATCATTGAGATCGAGCAGTCCTGCCAGCGTTTTTGGCTCCACGTCCGGAATGAGCCTGCGAGAGGTGATATCCGTATCGGCAGCCTTGAACAGTGCGGATGCGATCGTGGCGGCCACCACATAGGAGCCAACTGGGCCAAGATGGCTGCCGTCATTACCAAGAACGGACGCCTCCTGGATGATATAGTAGGAGAGAGGTGTTTGCCTCAGGAACTCCGGGTACCGTTGCAAAGCGGCCCGAAGTCGGCCGGCGTTGTAGACGTAACGTTTGGCGCAAGCGGCCGTGGGAAGCATGTCATTGCCCGCCAGGACCGGCACATCGATACTGTTGTCGCCCAGGGCGGTCTTCACCGCACCGGCCACGTCCTGCCCGGATGGCAAACCAAGGTCGTAACAGCGCCAGCAATCCATGAAGGCAACCGGCCGGACTGTGCCGTTCAATTCCGCACTCAGGCCGGCAATCGTCAGTTCTTTCGACAGGAATGGTCCTATGCGCCGGGCACTTTGAGCTTTCGACGGGGTGTCGGCTGAGGCAAACCGGCTCCAGTCGACAATCCAGTTCTCGGGTATTGGAATCTCCCCACCCGGGCGCAGGCTGGAAAAGGACAGCATTTTGCGCAGATTGGCTGGTTCTTCGACCGACCTGTCGTTCACGACATAGAACTGCCGGACCATGGCGTGGGCAAAGCGCGACGCACCGAAGGTGAATTCCAAAGGCAGCGCATTGAAAGTCTCAAGTGCCGAGACTCCGGCGCCAAGAAAATCGTCACTGGCAAAAAAATGGTCCCATATTTCCGGAGCCAGAACTTTTCTCAGATAGTCGTTGATGATCACAGTGCGGTAAACCGAGGTCAGATAGATCCTGGCACGCTTGTAAGCTTCTGCTGGGTCGGTGCCGATGCCAAGCAGTAGATCCACGATCCTGTTGTGGATGCCCATGAGTGTGCAGAGCAGTTGCGACAGGACAAGATTGTCGTCGTTTCGCGGATCCGCCACCAAGGGCCGATAAGGCGATCGCCGACCCTCGACACTGATAAACTTGCCCGAGAAGTCGATGCGCGGCAAATCACGGCCTTGCATGGTCTTACCGTCGACCGGAAGCATACTGCCTTTCATGCAAGGCAAGCCGATCGGAAAGCGGCAAGCCGACAGGTCCGCCCCATCCGCAACATCGTAGAGATGGGCGTCGACGATTGGCCCCCGCCCATAGAGCCCCGAAAGGTCAAGGCCTTGCGAGGACGCGTTCTTCAAATGATGGGTTTTGCCTGTCGGCTTGGGCAATCCGAATATTTGGCTGAAGACGATGTCATGGAACACGAATTGACCGAAATAGGTAAAGCCGGCTGGTGTAGGGCTGAGATCACTGCCTTCAAGTCCATCGGTCGGGCCGACCATTTCCGCCGTGATGTCCAGCAAGCCCGCCTTGGTGCGGTCGATGGCGCTCTCGTCTTCGGTTGCGTCAAACAAGGCGATCGGCATGTCCGCCAGGGACGGGAAGAGCCTGATGCCTCGCAAGGTCGGCTTGTCGTTGAGGCCGTCGTCTGAATTCTGGTTTGACCGGTTCGGTATGTTGGCGGCTTCGAAGGAGGACGTTTCGCCGTGGAGCATCGAAGTAGACCTCGTTTTCCAGAAGGATGAATGCGGCCAGGCGAGTAGCTTGGCATGAATCCGGGAGTAGAAACAGACTTGCCCGTCGGTGGTTTGAATGGCGCGGCCCCAGAGCAGAACGACATTGCCGAGGCGATCATGACACTGACGGATCGAGCTTCGGGCCCGCCGAGACGGCGGTGAACAGCACACAGGACAGAATGACGCCCGCACCCAGAAGGCCGTCGGGCGAAAGCCGTTCACCAAGCAGAGCGGCAGCGGAAATGGCGGCGAACACACCCTCTCCGCTGCAAATCACCGCCGCATGGGACGAAGTGGTGTAGCGCTGTGCAGAAGTCTGCAGGCAAAAGCCGACAGCGGTCGAGAACACACCAAGCATGATGAGTTCTGGCCATGCTGCCATAATTGCCTGAAATGTCATTGTGCCCTGCAGGGCGAAAGGTAGCGTGGCAACGGCCGTGCCGATGAACTGTGCGGCCGCCGTCGCGAAGGGGTGGCCATATGCCTGCACATGCCGCCCGAGTTCGACCGTCCACACTGCAAAACAGATTGCAGTCAGGACGGCGAAAGCGTCGCCGGCGGTTGCCGAACCATTGAAGCCGCCCGCCAGGAGAGCCGATCCCACGACCGTCAGAATTGCGACGAACAGAATCAGTGCACTTGGACGCTCCCTCATGATCAGCCACGCGGCGATCGGCGTGATAACAGTGGAAGCGCTGATAAGGAGGCTCGAGTTCGTCACCGTCGTGCTGACATAGGACAATTGCTGGACCACACAGCCGAGGGCAAAAAGCAGAACCACTCTCGCCACACTTGGAAACCAGCCGGTGTTGGTTTCGGGGTCGCGCTCCCGCACCGCGAATGGCAACGTCACCAGTCCGGCGATCACGCTGGTCAGGAAAACAACCGCCATGGGATCGAGGTGGGCCAGTATGGTCTTGTGGGACACATTGCCCACTCCCCAAATGAGCGCAGCAAGCATTAGCAAGGAATTTGCCTTGAATCTGGACATGATTGATCGCATCACCACAGCGGGCAATGGCTCCAACGATTTGTGATCGGGTTTGAAAGCGATGATCGGGGCCGACGCACCCCGTCATCGTCGAGGTGGCTGGTGTTGCGCGGAAGAACGCGTCTTTTGGTTCGCGATCTATCCGGGGCCAGCACTCGATATATGTGATCTGCGCAAGACGGGGATGGTGGGCAGCAGGACGGGCTTTGGCGGTTCGTTCTGCTCGAAACTGACGCTGCGCTGAAGAAGCGGAAGGATGGCCTCCGGGGTTGCCGAAACCATTTGCGTGCATCGGGTTGACGAGTTCATGAAGCCAGCCTCAGACATGCTCTCGAAGACGCCGAGAAGTGGTGACCAGAAGCCTTTGAAATTCGCCAGGACCAGCGGCTTGCAGTGCCTTTCCAGCTTGCGAAGCGTCATGACCTCGGTCAGTTCCTCAACGGTTCCGATGCCGCCAGGCAAGGCTACAAATGCATCCGCGTAGTCGAACATGAGCTGTTTGCGGATACTCATGTCGGGAACTGAAATCGTCTGGCACCCCGATAATAGCATTCTCATCCGCTCGATCAGGAACTGCGGTGTGATCGCGATCACGGTTCCACCCCCTTCTGCTGCGGCAATAGCCACCTGGCCCATCAGGCCATCACAGCCACCGCCATAGACCAGGCGAATACCTGCTGCGGCTATCGTCTCGCCAAGGATGGTGGCGCAACGGGCGTGGTCGGGATCGTTGCCAAGCATGGCGCCGCCGAAAACGCAGATCGTGCCGATGCGTCGCTGCAAGGGATAGGAGCGGCCGATCTGTTCTGCGGAATTGTCGGATGATGATCCAAACATGGTTCTCTCCAATGAGGTTGGAATAGCGAAGCTTGATCAGCCGGCGGAATGATCGCGGGCTGCGCGAGGTTGGCTCGATCGGAACAGAAGCAGGTCAGCCCAGGACCAGAGCAGGTAACAAACGAGAAGGCTGGCGGGCGTGGACCAATGCTGTGGCTGTTCGACTTCGAATTTGAACAGCGATGCACAGAGTCCTGTCCCGGCTGCGATGAGGGCCGGCAGCCGGCTGAGAAGGACCATGACGCGAAACGGGTCGGGGCCGTATTCCGACAAGTTGAGGATCCGGACACCGGGTCGGTGGCAAGCACTGCCGAATTTTCCAACAGAATGAAGCAGGCCCGATGTCAACGCCAGCAACGGATGGCCAAGTTCAAACAGGGCCAGGCCAAGGCAAACGGCACCAACGCCGGACAGGAAATCACCCAGGCGGTTGAGATTTTCCCTAGGCTTGAGACGCCCGTTCCAGGCGCGATGGTAGATCTCGCCGCTGGCGAAGAAGATCGCCGTCGCCGAGGTCATTGCGATCGCAGCGAAATTGCCCGTCAAATAATGGCTGATGGCGGCCGGCGCGCCTGTCCAGAGGAGTTGGTTCAGATCGCCGGATACGAGAATCTGCGCCGTAATCCCCTGACAAAGACCAATGAGGTTGCCGACATTGTAGGCTCCCCCAGGGCCAGACATCCGTGCCGTTAACGCGCTGCGCCAAGCAAGGAGGCGCGGAGACCGAACCGTGAAGGATGAGGCTGTTTCGCGAGCTGAAATTTCGACTGGGGCTACACGCAGCGGCTTATTGATGTTGAGCGTCATGTCGGGTTCCTCCCTTATGACGCATGCTTTGCAGTGCTCCGCGTGATCTCAACGTGAATTGCGCTGGAATGGGTCCGTCCAGGCTAACAGGCAGATCGCATTGGCGGTTCCTGCAAGGTGACGGTTGATCTACTTCTCTCAATTGCCTCGGCCAGCCTTATCCCGCGGCGAGCTTCTGTGTCGGCGGGGCCTTGCAGCCCTGGCCGACGACATTGTCTAAGCGGATCGCCTGCCGAGCCTCCATTGACAGCCATCCGGATGCACGGGCCGCGAAGACCGGAAATCATCTCTCGACGATCATGCGAAGACACCGGGGAACGATGATCGTTATTTCACGCTGAATTACGCTGAGTTGCCCAACATCACAGCCGCAACGCCAGACTGACATCCGCAAAAGGCTGAGCGGTCGAACCTGAACCTCAACTGAATCCAAGGATGGAATTCGATCATGCTACGCAGCTTGACGAAAACATTCACCGCCATCTCGACAATCGCCGTTCTCATGGCACCTCTGATGACTCCCAATGCGGCCTACGCGAACAGCACCACCGTTCCGCGCAAATGCATAAACGGCGTTTGCGGTTCGATGAAATATTATGGTGGCAAGGTGCGCATCTCGCTATCCAGCAAGCTTTCGAGACCACCCATTTCAATTCAGCGGGGCAGTGCAACGCACCTTACTTCCGAGGTTGGCGCAATGCTCTCCGGGTCGGCATCCATCTCAAGCTCCTTCGAACGCCCGGCTTGTCTGAGGGTCTTCACAAAATGTTACGCAAGGGAACGTTCGCGCCTGACTCTTCTTAGGCAATCGAGGCGGTTGTCGCCTCGTGCATTGTGAAGGAGAAGAAGAATGCCCAATCAAGGTGGTAGCCACGAACAGCATGTGAAGGCAGGCCAGCAGAGCCACAAGAATGCCGACAATAAAAACCGTCAGCAACAGCAGGCCGCTGGTGGTGGTCAACGGCAGCAGGGCGATGGATCCGGCATGCGTGGTGGAACCCACGAACAGCACGTGAAAGCTGGCGAACAAAGTCACAAAAACCGCTGATCGCGGGTGATTTCAGCAGACCCACCCCGAAGTATCGGGGTGGGTCCGATTGCATCTGAAAGAGGTGCTATCGACGACGCCGCGGTTTGGGTTGCGAAAGTCGCCCCGGCGGCTTTGCCGGGGCGACATCAGTCAGGACGCCCAGTCAGGCAGCTTGCTCCAGGGCGCGCTCATTGACACCGCCTTCGCCCAGCCCGGAAAGCGCTTCGTCCGTCGCGACCTCCTCTTTCAATGTCTCGTTGAGGAGCTTGACCACGTCGCTCTTGCCAAGCTGTTCAGCCCACGCGACCAACGTGCCGTAGCGCGCGATTTCATAATGTTCGACGGCCTGTGCCGCGCCGACCAGCCCAGCATCCAGGGCTGGGTCGCCCTTGTATTCGTCGAGAATTTCCGACCCTTCCTCAAGAATGCCGTCGATCGCCGGACAGGTTTTGCCGCGCGCCGGTTTGTCCATAAGTTCGAACACTTGCTCGAGCCGATCAACCTGGCCTTCGGTTTCCATGCGATGTTTCTCGAAGGCCGCAGCCACCTCCTCGGATTCGGCGCCCTTTGCCATCTTCGGCAAGGCCTTGAGTATCTTCTTTTCAGCGTAGTAGATGTCCTTCAGCCCATCGAGGAACAAAGCCTCCAGTCCCTTGGTCGTCGCTCTTTTTGCAGTCGCCATGATTTGTCTCCCTTGGATTGTCGTGAAAGCTCACCGGCGGTGTAGCCATGGACTAACTTTCCATGGAAGCAGTTGTTCCCTGGGGGCGACGTGGAAGGGCAGCGCGTCGAACACCGCTTTTATCGAGGGCCGATCGACATCAAAAGGCGATGGACGATGACGGTGTGAGAGCCGCCGGCAGGGGGGACGGAAAGCACCGGGGTTCGTCGCGCTGTATGGAGTAGATGGTGAAAAGAGATACTTCCGATGGGTTCATATACGAAATCATATTTACATATAAAACAAATCATGATGATCTTGCTGTCGTGCAACGGCGGCTAAGGTGGTCGGTTCCGGCGTCCGTCGCCGAGCCTGAATGCCAGCAGATGATCGTGCACAATGAAATCAAAGATGATGTCGCGGTCGAGTGAGCCGTGCATTGGTCGGATGTAGGGAGTGCGGCATGCCCTTTGATGTCATCGTTGTCGGAGCCGGCGCAGCCGGGGCTGTCCTTGCCGCCCGGCTCACCGAAGATGCGGGCACGAACGTGCTTTTACTGGAAGCGGGGCCGGACTACCGGAGCGGCGAGCAACCTGCCGAGATGGCGAGTCCAAATCCCTTCAACCTGCTGCTTCCCGATCATTTTCAGCAACAGTATATGTACCCCGACCTGATGGCTCGCCGCACCAAGCGGCAGGAACACCGGGTCTACTGGCGCGGCAAGGGGCTTGGCGGTTCGACGGCCGTCAATGGGCAGATTGCCATTCGCGGCGTGCTCCATGCCTTCGACCGCTGGGAGGAAATCGGATGCAAGGGCTGGTCGGGAGCCGACGTGCTGCCCTTCTTCTGCCGGCTGGAGGATGACCCGATCGCGGCTAATTTTCACGGCAGCGATGGCCCGATTCCGATCTACCGCGCGCCTGTCGAAAGCTGGGGAAGCGTCGACAAGGCCATGCGCCAAAGCGCGATGGCCCTCGGCCATCCCTGGCATGACGATCTCAATGCTCCGGATGCCGAAGGGGCTTGCACCTATCCCATCAACAGTCGAGCCGGCAAGCGCGTGTCGGTCAATGACGGCTATCTGGAAGCTGCCCGCGACCGGCCGAACCTCACCATCATCGGGCAGGCGACGGTGGACAAGGTGCTTTTCGATGGCAAGAAAGCGATCGGCGTTTTGGCCATCGTGGCCGGTCAGGTTCGCAAATTCGAGGCGCCGCTGGTCATCGTCTCGGCCGGCGCCATCCACTCTCCAGTCATCCTGCAGCGCTCGGGCATCGGTCCGGCGGCTCTCTTGAATCGAAAGGACATCGAGGTGCTTGCCGACCTGCCGGTCGGCGAAGGTTTCTTCGACCATCCTTATTGCCGCATCGAACTGAAGCTGAAGCCGGAATTCAAGGCGACCGATGTCGACGCGCGGCATACCAACTGCTGTGTGCGGATGAGTTCCGGCGTGCCGGGTGCCGAGCGCGACGACATCCTCTACGTCGCCATGAACCATGGCGGTATCGGCGTGGAGTCCGACAGCGCCCAGTTCGGCGAGGCCATGGTCAATCTGATCCTGATGGAGGCCAAGAGCCGGGGCACCGTGCAGTTGCGTTCCGCCAATCCCTTCGACCAGCCGATCGTGGAAGAGAACATGCTGGACGATCCGATGGATCTTCAGCGCATGCGTATCGCCTATCGCCACCTTGGCGAGATTGCCCGGCAAGCGCCGATCCAGGCGATCGCCGAGCGCGTCCTGCTGGGGGATTCCGATCTGCCTTTGTCATGGCTCGAAATGGCAAGCGACGAGGAGGTCGACAATTTCCTGCTGGCGCAGTCTTCCGATGCGCAGCATGGGATCGGCGGCTGTTGCATGGGTAGGCCCGGTGAGGCCGTGGTCGATCCGGAATGCCGGGTCTACGGTTTTGAAGGGCTGCGGGTTATCGATGCGTCGATCATGCCGCTCGATTGCCAGGCAAACACCAATCTGACCTCGATCATGATTGGCGAGAAAATGGCCGACAGCCTGCGCCGGTCCATCTGACAGCTTGCTGCCGAACGGCATACGGTCGCACGGGAGGCCCGCGCTAAAGGCGCGGGCCTTGAATGTCAGCGAGTGACGTCCACGGTAATCGTCTTCAGGTCGCACATTTCCATCAGCGTGTGCCGCCCCCCGGTGCGGCCGAGGCCGCTCTGCGTCCCGGCGGCGCCGCCGGCAGGAATATGCGGCTCCCAATAGCAGCTCATCTCGTTGATGTTGACGATGCCGACCCTCAGGCTTTCAGCAAAGGCAAAGGCGTTCTTGATGGTGCTGGTGAAGACCGCGGCCGACAGGCCGTAGGGGCTGGACGCCGCAAGTTCCATCGCCTCCTCGTCGGTCTCGAAGGTCAGCACGGGTGCAACCGGCCCGAAGGATTCCTCGACGTTGAGCAGGCTTTCCCGGGTCAGTCCTGTGACGATCGACGGCTCGAAATAGAGATTGGTGGCAAAACCCGACGCCACATTGCCGCCGGTGACGATCTCGGCGCCACGAGCGCGGGCGTCCGCAATGTGGCTGAGCACCTTGTCGATGGCCACCGCATTGTTGATCGGACCCATCGTCGTCGCGGGATCGAAAGGGTCGCCCATTTTCACCTTCGCGGCCGCTTTCACCAGACCTTCGATGAAACGGTCGTGGACGGATTTATGCACCAGCACGCGTTCGGTGGCCGTGCAGATCTGCCCGGCATTGGCAAAGCAGCCGCCCCCCACCTGGGCGGCGGCCATGTCGATATCGGCATCGGCTAGCACGATGGTCGGACCGTTGCCGCCCATTTCGAGCAGAAGCGGCTTGCCCGCGCCACGCCGGGCGATCGTCGCGCCGGTGGCGGAACTGCCGGTGAAGCCGATGGCATGGGTGCCCGGATGAACGACGGCCTCGTCGCCCACCTCCGCACCATCTCCCAGAACGAGATTGATGGCGCCGTCCGGCAAGCCCGCCTCGATGAAGCATTCGACAAGTGCCGTGGCAATCAGCGATGTCGTCGGCGCCGGCACCCAGACAACGGTGTTGCCTGTTGCGACGGCCGGTCCGAGATAGTAGAGGCAGGGCAGGGCGAGCGGGAAATTCCACGGCGTGATGATGGCAAAGATGCCCTTCGGCTGCAGGAAGCTGAAGGCGCGCTTGTTGGCATCGGCCAGGGGAAACGCCGCCGTCTCCAGCCACTTCATCTGCTCTGCCGCATTGCGGAAACCGAGAGCTGCCGCCGATGCTTCGGCCTTTGCCTCGCTGTGGAAGGGCTTACCCTGTTCCAGGCAGAGCAGGTGGGCAAGCTCTTCGGCGCGCCTGTCGATCGCGTCGGCGATGCGCATGCACAATTGAGCGCGTGCGAAGGTTCCCATCTTGCGCATGGTCTCGCGTGCGCCTTCGGCGGCTTTCACCGCGCGACCGACATCGGCGCGGGTGGAAAGGGAGAGATAGCCGAGATGCTCGCCCGTCGAAGGACTATCGATTTTCAGGAATCTGCCGGAGCTGCCGGCAATCCACTCGCCGCCGATGCGGTTGATGCCGATACGGGCGGCTGCTTCCGGCTCCGAGACGATCGCCATGCCGCGCAGGTTGGGGCCTTCGAGAGAAGATTTGAAATGGACTGTCATCATGCGTTCCTTTGGCCGAATTCGGATTGGATGTTCAAAATGGCGGCGCGGCTGCGCTCCACGGCTGCGATGAAAAGTCTGCTGCCGGCCTGCGCGCTCGCCTGCGACGGCGTACCGATGACGCCGTTGTCGCGGATGGCTTCGAAACGGCGCCAGACGGTGACGGCCGGCGCGGCGTAAAGGTGAGGATCCGGCCAGGATGGCGGGGTGCCGCCTGGCGGGATGAGATCGCGGCGAACGCTGTCGCCAAGCACATGCATCATCAACGACGTTTCAAGCGCGCAAGCGTGACCGGTGCCCGTGGCGGCATCGGGCAGGGCCTCCGCCGCCACGTCGGCGATGAGATCGAAATACGAGAAACCCGCCGTGACGATGCCACGCTTGCCAAGGGTGGTGATCGCCACCTGGATGGCGGCGCGGTTTCCGCCATGGCCGTTCAGCATGACCGGCAGGAAGCCGTCTTCGGCAAGGCAGGTGCAGAGATCGACGAAAACGGCGATGAAGGTCTGCGGGCTGAGGCTCATCGTGCCGGAGAAGGAGCGATGATGCTCGGACGAGCCATAGGCGACAGGTTCGGCGACACGGATGGAGGCCTGTCCTTCCGCCGCGGCGAGCGCAACCGCTTCCGCAAGCCAGCAATCGACGCCGAGCGGCAGATGCGGGCCATGTTGCTCGACAGCGCCGAGCGGCAGAATGACGACGGGTTTATGCACGCCCGCTGTCGCGTGTTTTTCCGTATCCGGCGAGGTCATCAGCGCAAAGCTGGACCTGGGCGGGATCGGCAAGGCCGGAACTGGCTCGCTCATCGTGCTGCCTCGACAAGCCGCGCCTTGGCGTAGGTCATGCCGGAATCGGCCAGGAGAGCGACCATGATGATTGCCCCCTTGTAGAGTTCGAGGCTGGAAGGATCCGTGCCGAACACCCGAAGCGCCGTCGTCAGCAGACTGACGATCAGGGCGCCGACGACCGCTCCCCACACCGTTCCCCGTCCGCCGAAAATGCTGGTGCCGCCAAGCACGGCCGCGGCGATCGCGTCCAGGAGCAGCGAGGTCCCGCCGATATTGGGCGTCACGACAGGCACCCGGCTGATCATGATCACAGCCGTCAGGAAGACGAAGATACTGGAGGCGCAATAGACGAGAATCGTGTGTTTCGTCACCGGGATGCCGGCAAGTTCCGCGGCTCCGGCATCCGACCCGAGCGCATAGGTACGCAGCCCGAAACGGCTGTGCCGCATCAGGATCGCTGCTACAGCGACGATCAGGAGCGTTGCGAAGATGACGTTGGGAATGCCGAAGCTGCGCTCGATGCCGACGGCGCGAAGCGTCGGATCCTTCAGCATCAGGACGCCTTTGGAGGCAACGGCAAGCGTTGCGCCCTGCAGCGCGACCATTGTGGCCAATGTCGTCACGAAGGGCGGTATCTTCAACAGTGCGATAACGGCGCCGTTCGCGAGGCCGATCACCACCATCACGGCAAAGCCGACGAGCAAGGCAAGCGGCAGGCTGGCGCCGCCGTCGATCAGGCTGGCGATGAAGACGGCACAGAAGGCGACGCCGACGCCGGCGGACAGGTCGATGCCTGCCGTCAGCAGAACGATCAGGGCGCCAAGCGCCAGTATGGCGATCGGGGTCGCCTGGGCGACGATGTTGATGAGGCTGGCGGTTGAAACGATGCGGGCGTCGATGAGCGCGAAGATCGCCAGCAGGATGACCAGCAGGATCAACGGCGAGAGGTCGAGAAAGCGCCTGCACCAAATGTTCTGTTGGCGGGTCATGAGGGTTCTCTCATCGGATGTGCCAATCTTCGACCGGTTCGCGCAGGCCTGATTTGACGCTGCGCAGGATTGCATCATTGACGGCGACGGCGCGCAGGGCGTCGTCGAGCGGCATCACGAAAGGGGTTTCGTCGCGAACCGCGGAAATGAAATGGTGGACCTCCTCGAAGAGATCCCCCGTGATGCGGCCATTGACGGTCGGCCAGTGCAAGGCGTCGGGCTGCGACCACTGTCCATGCGATAGGATACGTAGACCGTGGTCGCGCACGTCGAGGTCGATCATGCCTTCGGTGCCGATGATTTCGGTGCGCGCCCAGATGCCGGTCGGAACGGTCGGTGGCAGCGTCCAGCCGAAGTAGAGCTGTCCGCTCATTCCGTTCGACAGCTCGACGGTGGAGAAGATCGCGTCTTCGGAGCGAACTCCGAGCGAAGGCATGAGCTTGGCGACCGATCGGGAGTAGACGGCGATGATGTCTGAACCTGAGATCCATTGCAGCGCATCCACGTCGTGCACGCCGAGGTAGAAGCAGACGCTCGAGTTTCCGTTCATGCGAAGACCGACTTCGCGATTGGTGAAACGGCCGCTGCTGCCGTGGATCGGCTCGCCGATCCGCCCGGATTTCACCGCTGCCGCGGCTTCGCAATAGCGCGGGTCGAACCGCAGGATGTGGCCGACCAACAGACGCGCGCCGTTTCTCTCCGCCGCTTTCGCAATCGCCTTGGCAGCGGAAAGATCATGAGCCATCGGTTTTTCGAGCAGCACCGGCTTGCCGGCATCGAGCAGAGTGCGGCAGACGTCTTCATGCAGCGTATCGGGTGCCGCCACTATGTAGGCGTCGGCGGCATTGGCAGTCAGCGCGGCGGCGGCATCGGTGAAATGCCGGACGCCGAAATCGGACGCGGCCTTGCTTCCCGAGGCAGCGTTCGGATCAACGAATGCCGATAGTTCCGCGACAGGGCTCTCGGCAACCACCTGCGCATGCAGGAGACCCATGTAGCCGGCACCGACGATGGCGATCTTCAATTTGCTCAAAGGGTCCTCCTTACAGGCATGGTGCAAGGTTGGATGCTGGCCGGGGTGCGCAGGCTGGTGGTGTGATCGTGCGATCACCGAAGGCCAGCGTCATCACATCTTCTTCCGTCGCCCCACGCGCCAGCGTGCCGACAGAGTGGCCTTCGCGCATGACGACGATGCGGTCGGCAACGCCGAGGACCTCGGGCAACTCGCTCGACACCATGAGGATCGCCGCGCCCTCGGCCTTCAATCTTGCGATCAGGTGATGGAGTTCGGACTTTGCGCCGACGTCGACGCCGCGTGTCGGCTCGTCGAGCAGGATGATCTTCGGCTTGGTGGCAAGCCATTTGCCGATGACGACCTTCTGCTGATTGCCGCCCGAGAGTTCGATGGCCATCTTGTCGGGCTGGGCCGGCCGCACGCCGAGTGAGCCGATGAGATCGCGCGCGAGAGCCAGGATGTGGCGAGGTCTCAGCAGGCCGAAGTGACTGTTGTCGCGAATCCAGGCGAGGGACAGGTTATCCCTGATCGACATCGTGCCGACAAAGCCTTCCAGATGCCGGTCTTCCGGTATGTAGACGATGCCGGCGCGATTGGCGGTCTTGGTGTCGCCGCCGGTCTGCTGCCCGCCGAAAATTCTGAGGGTGCCGCCATGCATGGGATCGAGGCCGGCAATCAGCCTGAGCACTTCGGAGCGGCCGCTGCCCATCAGGCCGGCGAGCGCGACGATTTCGCCCCTGCACACGCTGAGCGTGGCCGACTTCAAGAGCTTGCCATCGGAAATGTTGCTGATCTCGACCGCGGTTTCGCCGACTTGCGCTTCGAGATAGGGGAAGATGTCGCCGACATCGCGCCCGACCATCATGGCGACGATCTCGGCCTCGCTGGTCTGGCTGGTCTGGCGCTCGCCGATGAAGCGTCCGTCACGCAGAACGACGACGCGGTCGCACTGGCTGAAGATCTCTTCCATCTTGTGCGAGATGTAGAGGATGCCGGCGCCGCGAGCTCTCAGCCTGTCGATCAGGTCGTAGAGCTGGTCGCGCTCGCGGTTGGAGAGCGCGCTGGTCGGCTCGTCCATGATGAAGAACCAGGCATCGGACAGAACGGCACGGGCAATTTCCACCATCTGCCGGTGCCCGACGGAAAGCGTTCGCAGCTCCGCGGCAATGTCGATATCGAGCGACAGCTCGTCCATGATGGCCTTCGCATCGCGCCGCATCCGGGCCCGGTCGAGAAATCCCAGGCGGGTGTGCGGTTCGCGGCCGATGAAGAGATTCTCCGCCACCGTCAGGTCCGGCGAAAGGCTGAAATGCTGATGGATGACGCTGATGCCCTTGGCATCGCTGGGGGAGTGGAACTGGACGGCGTTGCCGTCGATGACGATCTCACCCTCGTCCGGGCGATGCAGACCAGAAATGCACTTCACCAGCGTCGATTTCCCGGCCCCGTTCTCGCCGGCAAGTCCCACCACCTCGCCAGCCGAGACGGCAAAGCTGACACCGTCGAGTGCCTTGACGCCCGGAAAAGACTTGCCAAGCCCGCGCAAGGCGATGCTGTGTTTGCCGACCGGTGTTGCGGCGGTGTTGCGGGGCGACGGGGTGGACTTGCGGCCACCGGTCTTGAACAAGGCGGCGACACTCTCCGGCTGGCTGGTGAGAACGGCCACCAGAATGAGGCTCGCGGTCACGAAATAGATCAGGATCTGCGGCACCTGCAGGAAGGACAGGCCGGTGTTGATGACGCCCAGCAGCAGCGCCCCGATCGCCGTTCCCCAGATCGAGCCCTGGCCGCCGGAGAGTTTCGTGCCGCCGATGATCGCGGCTGTGATGGCTGTAAATTCAAGGCCGGTGCCGGCAAGCGGCTGTGCCGAACCAAGGCGGCCGATGGTGAGGATCGCGCCGAGCCCGGCTGTCGCACCGGCAATCACGTAGACGGAGATGCGCACGAGGTCGACGGGAACCAGAGAGGCCCGCGCCGCCCCCGCATTGCCGCCGATCGCATAGATCCAGCGCCCGTATACCGTTCGATTGAGCACGAACCACCAGAGGCTCAGGCAGATGGCGGCGATGATGACGGAGACCGGCAGCAGGCCGATTGTCTCGCGTCCGGCGAAAAGCAGGACCGGATCGGCGACCGCGATGCTGGATGCGCCGGAGAGACTGAGCGCCAGGCCGCGCGCGAACGCCATGGTGGCGAGCGTTGCGATGAAGGGAGAGATGCCGGCAAAGCCGATCAGCGCTCCATTGAGCAGACCTATCGCGGCACCGCCACCGATCGCGGCGAGAAGGCTCAGGCTCGCCGACCCGGTTGCCGTGTAGGCAAGACCCGCGGCGATGCCGGAACAGGCGAGATTGCTGCCGACGGAAATATCAATGCCGCGCGCGATGATCACGGCCGTCATGGCAAAAGAGATGAGGGCGATGACCGCACTCTGCTGCGCGATGCTGACAAGATTGCCGGTCGACAGAAAACGCGGATCGATCCAGCCGAAGACGGCGATGGCGACCAGCAGCACCGCGATGAGAACCGGTTCGTTGCGCCGTAGTAACGGAGAGGTCCAGGACTGGAACATGGGTCGGTCCTCTTATCGAGCATCATGCGCGGTCACCACGGAAGCGGCGACGGCGATCGTCAGGAAAAGGGGACGCCGGATGATACGTCATCCGGCGCTTGAGCCGCTTTAGGCTGTTACTTTGCCAGGGTCATGGCGGTCGCCGGAACCTTGGGACCGAGTTGCTCGGTATAGTTCTTGGCTTCCACCGCCTCCTTGTCGGTGTTGATGTATTCGAAGGTGAGGCCATCCGCCTTGAGCTTCGCCGCCGTCGCATCCGAGGTCACGAAATAGGTCGGCATGTAGAGATCCTGCGGCAGCTTTTCGCCGTTGGCCAGGCGAGCGGCAACGGCGATGTTCCAGTAGCCGACACGATAGGCGCCGGTCAGCACGTCCATCACCATCTTGCCGTCGTCGATCAGCGGCTTCATCTCGGCGTCGCCGTCATAGCCGCCGTAGAGCAGCTGGGTTCCCATCGAACTGGCAACGGAATCGGCTGCCAGGCAAAGGCTGTCGGAGATGCAGCCGATGGCCTTCAGGTCCGGATAGGTGGTGAGCCATGTCTGGGCGGCATTCGTTGCCTTGGCTGCGTCCCAGCCGGTCGGCTCGATGCCGACGACCTTGATGTCCGGAAACTCCTTTTTCAGGGTTTCGACAAAGCCTTTTTCGCGCGTGTCGGACACGAAGTTGCCACGCGAACCGACGAGCAGGGCGACTTCGCCCTTGCCGCCAAGCGACTTGCCGAGCGCGCGGGCAACCATCGACATGTTGTCGTAGTCCGGATAGAGCGTCGAATAGTTCGAGCCTGCCTCGACCTTGTTGCCCATGGTGATCACCGGAATGCCGGCGGCAGTGGCTTTCTGGATCACCGGAATGACCGCGTTCTTGTCGATCGGATCGATCAGGATCGCGCTGACGCCCTGATTGATGAAATTCTCGATGATGCTGACCTGTTTTTCCAGGCTACCCTCGGCGCTCTGCCAGGTGGATTTCACCCCATAGTCGGCGGCAGCCACGTCGCCGGCTTCCTTCATGCGGACAAAGAAGGAGTTCTGCAAGTCGATTGCCGCAAGTCCAAGAACCTTTTCCGCGGCAAGCGAGGGCGTTGCGATGGCGAGTGCAAGCAGAGCAATGGATGCTTTCAGGGAAATGCGCATGTTTCAGTTCTCCTCTTGTTGCGACAGGACGATTCTTCGCCTCTTTTTCATGTCCCGCACGACGACCGTCCCAGCGACAGGCATTCCGGCGGTATTCCGCGGCACTCGTGCCGTATCCATGTCGGGCCGCGTCTTGCGTGGACCGGCCTTTCTCGACCTCAGCCGTTCAGGCCTTCGACACCGGCGCCGCAGACAAGCCCGGCGATGCGGGCGCCGCGCGGTGGCTTGAAAGCTCCGCTCATCAACGCGGCCAGCGATGCCGCGCCGCTGAGGTCGGCGGCGATGCCGAATTCGAACCAGAGCAATTCAGCGGCTTTCTGCATGTCCGCATCCTCGACAAGGACGATGTCGTCGACGTGCTTGGCGACGATCTCGTAGATACTTTCGTCCGTGCGGCCGCAGGCCATGGTCGCCACCTTCGTCGTTATCTCGGGCAAGCGAACGACACGGCCGGCAGTCAGGGAGGCGTGAAGGGTCGGTGAACCGGTCGGCTCGACACCAACGATCCTGGCGTCGGGTTTGACGTGCTTCAGGACTTCGGACATGCCACTGATGAGGCCGCCTCCGCCGATCGCGACGATGTAGATGTCGGCATCGGGAATCTGGTCGACCATCTCCAGCGCCACGGTTCCCTGGCCGGACACGATCTGCGCATCGGCGAAGGGATGCATGTAGAAGGCGCCGCGCGCTTTTGCCTCGGCCAATGCAGCCTCATGCGCTTCATCCCAGACCTTGCCTTCGAAGCGAACGTCAGCGCCCCATTTGCGCAGCTTTTCCGCCTTCAGCGGGCTTGCATTGTTCGGCAGGTAGATGGTGGCGGGAGCGCCGGCCCGGGCAGCCACATAGGCGGTGGCCAGGCCGTGATTGCCGCCGGATGCGGCGACCAGTCCGTTTTCGATCCGGCCCGGCTCGAGCGTTTTCACCCGGTTCGTGGCGCCCCGGATCTTGAAGGAGCCGCTCACCTGGAGGCATTCGAGTTTCAAATAGACATCATTTTGGAGGTTCGCGCCCGTGGCATGGTCGAGCTTGACGACCGGGGTGCGCCGTATGAAGGGGGCAATGCGCCGGGCAGCCGCCATGATGTCTTCATGGCTCATCGGTCAGTGCCTCCGGATATTCGTTGGCCAGCACGAAACAGCAATTCCCCGGGCGCACGCGGCCGGGTTGACGCTTGGCGAAAACGATGCCGTCGATGGGGTGAAGGAGATCGATGGGCGCGCGCGACGGCGTGTGGAGGAAGTGAATGCGTCCGGCAAGGTCGCCTTTGCTGACGGCACTGCCGAGCGGGCTCAAGGGTTCGAAGACACCGTCCTCCTCGGAAAGCAGATAGCCTTCGCTTCCGGGCACTTTGAGCACGCGTGCGTTGGCGCCAGGGGCAATGTCAGGCGCACCCTTCAGGACGCCTGCATGTTTCAGCACATTGCGGATGCCCCTGCGGCAGATGGCCAACGCATCCGGACTGACAAGGCCGCCGCCGGCCATCTCGCTGCCGATGACGATCAGCCCCTGGTGATTGGCGGACGCGGTCGAGGTCCGGGTTTCACCGAGATTGTCGACCATGACAACGGTCGGCGCCCCGAAGGCGAGCGTCGCCTTGATGTTCTTGCGATGCCCCTGCGCGGTCGGGGAGGGCTCGATGATCGCGCTCGGCAGGATCATCAGGGACGAACCGCCGGAGTGGAGATCCAGGAAATAGTCGGCCTTCGGAAACAGGATGTCATGCACATAGGCCGCTATCTGGCTTGTCAGCGTGCCGTTGAAATCGCCTGGAAAACTGCGGTTGAAATTCAACCCGTCGACCGGGGAGGTGCGGGTGCCGGCCTCGACGGCCCGAATGTTGATGGCCGGAATCGCGATGATGCGACCGGCTATATCCCGTGGATCGATCTCGCGCAGAAGCTCGCCGAGCGCGATCGGCCCCTCATATTCGTCGCCGTGGTTGCCACCCTCGATCAGGACCGTCGGACCGTCTCCGTTCTTGATGACGGCCAGCGGAACGCGGACCGTGCCCCAGGCATCGTCGTGCGGCGATTGGGGCACATGGAAGAAGCCGATCTGCTTGCCCTCGCGATCGAAATCGACCGACGTGTAAACACTGTTGTTTCGGGGCGTGATGGTCGCGCGGACAGTGTTTGCTGGTCTCTGGACGGTCATCGGCTCGGCCTCGAAATTCATTGTCCCCGTCATCATGTCAGTTTTATATATGGTGTCAAGTTTGGATATAAAACCAATGGCAATTCCGATTTCTTGTCTCTATCGTGCGTGGACCACCGGGGATTCTTCGAATGGCAGATGACGCAAAAGAGAGTGGCAAACCGACCTATTCGGCCCCGGCGCTGACGAAGGGTCTGGATGTCCTGGAGCTGCTGGCGGAGGCGCGGGCGCCCTTGACGATGAAGGAGATCGCGGAAGGCCTCGGTCGTTCGAAGAATGAGATTTTCCGGATGCTGATCGCGCTCCAGGAGCGTCAATATATCGAGCGCAACGCCGAGACCGACGCCTATTCGTTGACCGACAAGCTTTTCAAGCTGGGGCTGCACACGCCGAGCGCTCAGGATCTCATGTCCGCCGCAATGCCCGAGCTGACGCGGATTGCCGGGGACTCAAATCAGTCGCCGCACCTGGTCGTCTTCAATCATGGCTTGACTGTCGTGACCGCGGCCGTTCCCGGCGGCGAGGACATGGCGTTCACGCTGCGCCTCGGCTACGGCCGCCTGGCCACCGACGCGACCTCCGGCCATGTGATCCTTGCCTTCCAGCCGCCAAAGGTCGCGACGCGGATGATCGACGAATGTGCGGCACATTCGCCGGCGCCGCTGGATCGAGAGGCGCTGGAAAAGCAGCTTCGTACCATCCGCGCGGACGGTTACTGGATGCGCGAGAGCCGTGATTTCGTCGGCATCACCGATATCTGCTGTCCGGTCATCGGACCGGACGGCAGCGCCGTCGCCTCCATTATCGTCGCCTATATCAATCGCCATACGCGTGAAAGCCGCCATGCCTTTACTCTGGAGGTCCTGCGTGCTGCCTGCGATCGCATCTCCATGAAGCTGTCACCGAAGGTTCGCTGAGGGGGTCGTGGTGCGCTGACGGCGCGGACGAGGCACCGCCCGCGGGACGTTTGCACCGGATTGATAATACCAGTATGGGTCCAGTCAGGAATGTTTTGATCCTGGGTGCTTCTCGCGCGGGAGGAAGAGCAATGACAACCGTGAACCTGATCGGGCTTGTCAGTCGGGAGATGGAAGCGACAGCCTCCGATGTGCCGCTTTACAGACGGTTGAAATCGGCGATCGAGGCAGCGATCCGCTCCAATGCGTTGAAGGCCGGCGCGGTTCTGCCGGGCGAGCGGGTTCTGGCGGAAGCCCTGTCGATCTCGCGTGTCACTGTGAGAAAAGCTCTGGCGTTGCTCGAAGAGGAAGGGCAGCTCAATCGCCGGCATGGTTCCAAAACCGAGATCGGGTCGCGGGTCGAAAAATCGCTTTCGACGCTGACGAGCTTTTCGGAGGACATTCTGGCGCGCGGCCTGAAGCCTGGATGCCTATGGCTTTCCAAACAGATAAGCCGTCCATCGCCAGCCGAAATGATGGCTTTGGGTATTGCCGCAAACACCAATGTAATCCGCATGCGCCGCGTGCGGACGGCCGATGGCGCGCCGATCGCCGTCGAGGTCTCGGCCGTGCCGGTTCGCTTCCTTCCTTCGCCCGAGATGGTTCAGGACTCCCTCTATGAAGCGCTAGATGCACGCGGCTTCCTGCCTCAGAGGGCAATCCAGCGCATGCGCTCGCGCGGCGCATCGCTGGAGGATGCAAGACACCTTCATTGCGAGATGGGCGCACCGCTGCTGATGACCGAGCGCCGCTGCTTTCTCGCCGACGGACAGATCGTGGAATACTGCGAGACACGCTACAAGGGAGACGTCTACGACTTCGTCTTCGAGCTGCAAAGATAATACCAGTTATGAACTGGTTGTAATCTGGTATTTTCCATTTATCGTGATGGCGACAGGGGAGTGCCGACGTGCAGCGGGAAGACATCGCCAACAGTCTCATCGTGTCCTGCCAGCCGGTTCCCGGCGGCCCGATGGACAGTGCGCAATTCGTGACGGGCTTTGCCAGGGCCGCTCTTGAAGCCGGAGCCAAGGCCCTGCGCATCGAATCCGTGCCCTATGTCGCGGCCGCCCGCCTGGCCGTCCGCGAGCCGATCATCGGTATCGTCAAGCGCGATCTGACCGACAGCCCCGTGCGCATCACGCCCTATCTGGCCGATGTCGAGGCGCTGGCCGAGGCGGGCGCCGATATCATCGCTTTCGATGCGACGGACCGTGTCCGTCCCGTTCCTGTCGAAGCGCTTGTGAAAGCCGTCAAGGCCAGGAACAAGCTGACCATGGCCGATTGCTCTTGCCTTGACGATGCGCGCCGGGCCCTTGCCGCGGGTGTCGATTTCGTCGGCACGACGCTTTCCGGCTATGTCGGCGGGCCGGAGCCGGAGGATCCGGACATTGCCCTCATCGCTCAAATGCGAACCCTGACCCCCTACGTCATCGCCGAAGGGCGTATCCGGTCGCCGGAGCAGGCGGCCGCCGCCGCGCGCGCCGGCGCCTGTGCCGTGGTTGTCGGATCGGCGATCACCCGTACCGAGCACGTCACCTCGTGGTTCCACCAGGCGATTTCCGAGGCCTATGCGGCAAGAGGCACGCAAACCGTGCTTGGCCCAACCGTGCTGGGCATCGACATCGGGGGAACCAAGACCATGGCCGCGCTGGTCAGCGGCGGCAAGGTGGTCGAGGACATGATCGTGCCTACCGCGCGAGAGGCTGGACCCGACGCTTGGCTGGCATCCCTTGCGCAAAGCACGTCAGCCTGGTCAAGCCGCTTCAGTCGTATCGGTATTGCGGTGACGGGGCTGGTGCACGATGGACGCTGGTCGGCGTTGAATCCGGCGACGCTTGGCATTCCCGACGGCTACCCGCTGGTCGAAAGGGCATCCGCTGTTTTCGGCAAGCCCGTCTGTGCGTTCAACGATGCCCAGGCAGCCGCCTGGGGCGAATACAAATTCGGCGCCGGGCAAGGTCGCGACATCGTCTTTCTGACCATCTCGACCGGAATTGGCGGCGGCATCGTTTGCAACGGCCGATTGCTGTCCGGTCTTGCCGGTCACTTCGGTCTGATCCGTGGTTTGTCTGCAGACCATGCCCCACTCGAAGACAGCACCTCCGGCCGCTGGATCGCTTCGCAGGCCCTCAAGGCCGGCTTCAAGGCCGATGCCGCCGATGTGTTCGGGCGTGCGCTGAAGGGCGAGGCCTGGGCCGACGCCATCGTCTCGCGGAGCGCCTCGCGGGTCGCGACGCTGTGCCGGGACATTCAGATGATGTTCGATCCGAAATCGATCGTCATCGGCGGCAGCATCGGTCTTGCCGATGGCTATCTCGACCGGGTGCGCGCGCATCTGGGCGAGGTTCCACCGCGCCTTTCCTCCAATCTCGTTGCGGCGAAGCTCGCGGGCCACGCCGGCGTCATCGGTGTTGCCGATCTTGCCGAATGGGCAAGGTAGCGGCGCCGCCGGTCATGCCATGCAAAAATCATCAAAAAAGAAGGGAACGATCATGAAATTGAGCAGGACGTCTTTTGCGCTTATGGCCACCCTCCTCGCGGGGACAGCTTTGCCGACCTTTGCCAACGCAACCGTGACCGTGCTCGGCTGGCCTGGCGGGTCCGAGGAAACCGCACTGCGGGCAACCGTGGAAACCTACAACAAGCAGGCAAGTGATGCCGACAAGGTGGAGCTGCTGTTCTTCAACCGCGAAGGCTTTTACGACAAGCTGCAGGCCGACATGGCGGCCGGATCCAACGCCTTCGACGTGAACCTCGTCGCCACCTACTCGCTCGGTCGCTACGCGCCCTATATGGAGCCGGTCGATCTTGGCGCGGATGCGGCCAAGGTTTTCGGCGAATCCGTTCTCAAGACGATGCAGTTCGACGGCAAGCAATACGGCGTGCCGACAGACCTTTCGCTGCACTTCATGTACTACCGCAAGGATCTCGTCGACGCCTTGAACAGGGATGACGCCGCCAAGAAGACCTATAGTGAAATCGCCCAGAAATATCTCGGCAAGCCGCTGCAGCCGAAGGACCCGGACAGCTGGACCTGGGACGACTGGGCGGCCACCGCCCTCTATTTCACCAAGCAGGTGAACCCGGACAGCCCGGTGCGCTACGGCACGGTCCTGCAGATGAAGAACCTGCTGTTCAACATGATGGTCTTCCAGTCCCTGCCGCGCTCCTACGGCGGCGACTGGATGGACAAGAACGGCAATGTCACGGTGGATTCCGATGCCTACAAGACCGGCCTCGAGCTCTACAAGAAACTCTATGATGCCGGGTCATCGCCCAAGGATTCGCTGAGCTACGAATATGCGGAAACCAACGCGGCCTTCGCATCCGGTCAGGCCGCGACGGCACTGCAGTGGAATGCCGCGGCGGCGGATCTGACCAGCACCGAAAAATCTCCGGCGGTCGCCGAGGTGACCGGGATCGTCGCGCCGCCGGCAGGTCCCGACGGACGCGCCGATCATATCCACGGCCTTGGTTTGGGCCTCAACAAGAACGCCAAGAACAAGGAAGGCGCCGTCAAGTTCCTGAAGTGGCTCGCCACCGAGGATGCGGCCTTGCTCTATGCACGCAGCGGCGGTTCGCCGGCATTGTCTCCCGATGTCGTCGCCAAGGTTGCGAAGGAACGTCCCGATCTCGTCAAGCTCGGCGAATTCGCCAGCAAGTACGGCTATGTCATGACCGGAGCGACGTCCGCGAGTGCGCTCCCGGTCTATGAGCTGCAGGCAAAGGAGTTTACCGGCTACTGGTCCGGCCAGCAGAGCCTCGAGGATGCGCTCGCCCACACCAAGGCGGGCATGCAGGACCTTCTCAAGAAATGAACCATTTGCCGGACGCCGGGTCGAGCTCGGCGTCCGGCGCGTTTGGCGGATCGACATGGCCCTTGTGACACGTGCCGAAGGCAGGATGTATCTGACGCCGCTGGTCGGCTTCCTGCTGCTGTTCCTCGGCTTTCCGGCGATCGTCAATCTGATCTATTCCATTTCGGCCGTCACATTCGAGACGCTGCGCAGTCCGGTGTTGAGCGGTTTCAGCAACTATGTCGCGGTGTTGAACGACCGCGAATTCTGGAGCTCGGCCTGGTTCTCTCTGCGATTCGGTATTCTTACCGCATCAGCGGAATGTCTGATCGGTCTTTTCCTTGCCATCTTCCTGGCACCGCTTCTGAGCAAGCGACCAGTCCTGATGGCGCCGTTGATGCTGCCGCTGATGGTCGCGCCGGCCATGGTCGGTCTCATGTACCGGCTGGTGCTGCATGAATTCGCGGGACCCGTCCCCTACTATCTCTTCCAATGGTTCGGTGACAGCCCGGCCTTCCTCGACATCAACAATGCCTTCCGCACCCTTGTCGTCGTGGAGACGCTGCAATGGACGCCTTTCGCCTTCCTGCTCTTCTACATGGCCTATTCGGCCATACCGCTCGACGTGCGCGAAGCCTCCTCGCTCGATGGCGCATCACCGTTTGAGATCGTCCGGTGGATCGACCTGCCATTGATGAAGCCGACGCTGGTCATCGCGTTTTTCATCCGTTTCATCGACGGTTTCCGGGTGTTCGACAATGTCTATGCATTGACCGGCAGTGGTGCAGGAGGTTCAACGACGTCCTTGTCGATCTACATCTACCAAGCCTTCTTCAAGGAAGGGGCTATTGGCAAGGCGGTCGCCGCCTCGGTTGTCCTGTTCATGGCGTCGTTCATCGTTCTCCACTGCCTTAACCGGCTTGCCGGCCGCAGGAAGCGTTGACGATGGCCGGGGCACTGCGCTGGATCGTTTTTGCCATCGCCGTGCTGGCGATGAATTTCCCCATTATCGTGACGCTGATCACATCGCTCAAAAGCCAGCGCGAGCTTTCGACGAACCCCGGTTTGTGGATCAGCCAGCCGACGCTCGACAACTATCTGGAGGTCCTGACGCAGACCAGCCGCTTCAACATCTATGCCTATCTGCTGAACAGCACCGTGGCGGCGCTGATCGGAACCGGCCTTGCGATCATGCTCGCGTTCCCGGCTGCCTATGCGATCGCGCGCAGCGAGGCGGGAAAGCGCTTGGTCCTGCCGATCGTCATCAATCTTCGCGCCGTGCCGCTGATCATCTTCGCGATCCCGCTTTACATGATGTACCAGTGGCTGGGCCTGCTCGATACGCGGATCGGGCTCGGGCTCATCCTGACCATCGTCAACGCGCCGCTTGCACTCGTCATCCTGGTAAACGCGATTTCAGATGTACCAGTCGAACTCGACGAGGCGGCGAAAGTCGATGGCGCAAATTCCTTGCAGGTGATGATGATGATCGTCCGGCCCGTCATCCGACCGGCGCTCGTCACAACCTCCATCTTCGGCTTCATCACCGCCTGGAACGAATTCCTCTTCGGCCTCATGCTGACAACCAGTCGTGCCGTGCCGATGACGGTCGGCGCATCCTTCTTCTTCGCCGCGAGCGGCGGTGGCGTAAAATGGGGAACCGCTTCCGCCGTCATGATGCTGGGCGCCTTGCCGCCGGCACTGCTGGGTCTTGTGATGTATCGGCAGATATCGGGATCCATGACCGCTGGGGCGGTCAAGGGCTAAAGCAAGAAGAAGTTCGTCTTTCCGACAAATTGGACAACCCAATCCGACAGCGCCAGCGCACTTGTCAGGCCAGGTGACTCGATTCCGAAAAGACGGATCAGCCGTCCGGACGGATCTGCCAGAATGTCGAAATCGCCGAACTGCAACCCGTTCGTTAGGCCGTAGCCCACAATAGCTCGACTCCAGTTCCCTCTCTCTCAGCCCCGGCCAATAGATGGCGCGTAAAATGGTGTGGCCTCGGGCTGGCCGAGAAAGGAAGAAATGGTGCAGCTTGCTGATGGCGAAATCGCGATGGCGCAGACGCAACGCAGTCTGGTTAGGTCTAGCCTAAGCCGAACTACTGAAAATCATAATTTGTGCAGCGCACCCAACGTGCTTTGCTCCGCCATCGGCTGAAAGAAAACAAGAAAAGAATGTCAGGCGACAGGCTTCGGCGATGCCTCCGGAGCGGGTTTCGTTCGGGCCGGGATAACGCCCGACTTCAGAAAAACAGGGGAACGTGATGACGACAATAATCTCGAAGTTTCGCCGGGCCGCGCTGGTGGCCGGCATTGCGCTCAGCGCCATATCGGTGAGCCTCCACGCCGAAGCTGGCAGCTTGAAACTGGGCATGACGACCTGGGTGGGGTACGGACCGCTCTTCCTTGCCCGTGACATGGGCTACTTCAAGGAAGGTGGGCTCGATGTCTCGCTTGAGATCATCGAGGAAGCATCGCTGTATATGGCGGCTGTTGCCGCCGGCGAGCTCGACGGCAGCGCCTCGACCGTCGACGAGATCATGAAGTATCGTTCGAAGGATGTTTGCTTCAAGTCGGTCTATGCGCTGGATGACAGCCATGGCGGCGATGGCGTGCTCGCGCCCAGCGGAGTCAAGAGCATCGCCGACCTCAAAGGCATGGACGTAGCGCTGAACGAGGGTTCAGTGTCGCAGTTCTGGTTCAATATCCTGCTCAAGCAGGCCGGTCTCACCCAGGCCGATGTGAAGATCACCAACATGACGGCAGACGATGCCGCCGCCGCCTTCATGGCCGACCGCATTCCCGTTGCCGTCACCTGGGAACCGCATCTGACGCTGGCCAAAAAGGAAAACAAGGGACAGGTGCTGATCGACTCCTCCAAGACACCCGGCTTGATCGTCGATGTGGTGGCGCTCAACTGCGACTACATCACGAAGAACCCCGGAGATGTCGAGGCGCTGGTGAAGGGCCTCTACAAGGCCAACGAGTTCATCAAGGAGAATCCTGAGAAGGCGTATGAGGTGATGGCCAAAGGCGTCGGCGGCTGGCTGAAGGATCCGAAGGACTTCGCTTCCTCGGCCGCTGGCGTGAACTTCTACGGTAAGCAGCGCAATGCCGAATTCTTCGCCGGTGGCGAGACTGGCGAAGCCGGCAAGCTGATCAAGCTGGGCGGCGATATCTGGGGCGGCTTCGGCAAGCTCAAAATGGACGTCAAGTATGACGACCTCGTCGATACGTCCTTCCTTGGGAAGTAGCTTGGCCTTGGAAAGTAGCTTGGCCTTGGAAGTAGCTTGGCCTTGCAAAGTAGCTTGGCCTGCGAAGTAATTTGACGTTGCAAAGTGATTTGGCTGAACCGGAGGCGGACCTCGCGCCTCCGGTCCAAGCGGCCCAAAAGGGTATCCCGTGACACTAGCACCGAACACGAGCTCTCTGGTCAGCAATGGCGTGACCGCGAGAGTTGAAGAAGGTCAGGCCGGTCGATCCGTCCTGAAAGTCATCGCCACACCGTTTCGGGCTGTGCCGCGCTCTCTCTCCATTACGCTCGGCTTCATGGTCTGGATCGCCGTCATCGGCGGCTGGTTCGCGCTGACCTATTCCGGAGCGGTCAAGGAAATGTTCCTGCCTCGCCCCGAATCCGTGTTGTCCACCACCATCAGCATGGCGCTTGACGGGTCGTTGTGGGAGCATGTTTTCGCCAGCGTCCAGGTGGTGTTGATCGGCTTCGTCCTTTCGAGCATCGTTGCGGTGCCGCTTGGATTGACGATGGGCACCTATCGCATCGTCCAGGCCGTTCTCGAACCGTTGGTCAATTTCATACGCTATCTGCCGGTGACGTCCTTCGTGCCGCTTTTCATCCTGTGGATCGGCATCGGCATCGAGCAGCGCGTTGCCGTCATCGTCTTCGGCGTCTTCTTCCAGCAGCTCGTCATGATCGCCGACAGCGCTCGCAGCGTCCAGCGCGACCTTGTCAACGCAGCCTATACGCTCGGCACGAAACGAGGCGACACGGTCTTCCACATCGTCTTTCCGGCCACGCTTCCGAGCGTGCTGGATGTGCTGCGCGTCACCATGGGCTGGGCCTGGACCTATCTCGTCGTGGCCGAACTCGTCGCCGCCCGCAGCGGACTTGGCTACATCTCGCTCAAAGCCATGCGCGGCTTTCAGGTCGACGTGATCTTCATGGCCATCGCCATGATCGGCATCCTTGGTCTTTGCACCGACCAATTGTTCCGGGGCATCCGCCGCCTCGTCGCTCCCTGGGCCAATTGAGGAACACGCACACATGGACGCCCTGAATCTTACGACGAAACCAAAGAGTTCCGACATAGGCATCGACAATGTGGTCCTGCGCTACGGCAAGGGTGACAATGCGGTGCTGGCGCTGGATGGCATTTCCTTTCACGTCGTGCCCAACGAATTCTGTGTGATCGTCGGCCCATCCGGCTGCGGCAAGTCGAGCCTGCTTTATCTCGTCGCCGGTCTTGAGGAGCGGACCGGCGGCATGATCGTAGTCGGCGGCAAGCCTGTTACCGAGCCGGGCCCGGATCGCGGCATGGTGTTTCAGGCATATACGCTGTTTCCCTGGCTTACGGTGGCGCAGAACGTCGAATATGGCCCGAAGCGGAAGGGCATTGCGCCGGCCGAGCGCAGGGTCATTGTCGAGCATTTTCTCCACGAGGTCGGTCTGGCAAAGTTCGCCAACCATTACCCGTCTCAGCTGTCGGGCGGCATGAAGCAGCGCGTTGCGATTGCGCGCGCGCTCGCCAATGATCCGGACGTGCTGCTGATGGATGAGCCTTTTGGAGCGCTCGACAGCCAAACCCGTCACAGCATGCAGAAGCTTTTGCTGAGGATCTGGGATCATTCCAAGAAGACGGTCCTATTCGTTACCCATGACATCGACGAAGCGATCCTGCTGGCGGACAGGGTGCTCGTCATGTCCGGCCGGCCCGGTCAGATCAAGAAGGAAATCCGCGTAGGCCTCCCGCGTCCACGCAGCATGGATCTGGTCATGGAGCCGAACTTCATCGCCATGAAGCGGGAGATCCTCGAGCTCCTGAAGAACGACGAAGACGACGAGCACTAATGCATGTCGCTCAAAAGTGACCTCGGTTTTGGGCAGACGACATGCATGAAACAGACATCGGCAGTCTTCGGTGTGGATGACGAAACGGGCAAGGCATGAGCATCGAGGCGGCGGAATTTGACTATATCGTCATTGGCGCGGGCTCGGCCGGCTGTGTCTTGGCAAACAGGCTGAGCGCAGACCCGGCAGTTCGTGTCTGCCTGATCGAGGCGGGCGGCAGCGACGACCGCACCAGGGTGCGCGTGCCGGCCGGCATTCTCTCGCTCTACGGCAATCCGAACTTCGACTACGGCTACAAGGGCGTGCCGCAGCCGCTGCTCAACAACCGCCGCATACCGGTCAACCGCGGCAAGGTTCTTGGCGGGTCGAGTTCGATCAACTCGATGGTCTATATTCGTGGCGCCGCGCAGGACTACGATGAATGGGCAGCGCTTGGCTGCGCCGGGTGGTCCTATGCCGATGTCCTGCCGGTCTTCAAGAAATTGGAGCGGAACTGCCTGTTGCAGAGCCCCGCCTATCATGGATTCGACGGCGAATTGCTGGTCGACAATCCGCGCGATCCCAACGTGGTATCCAGCCTGTGGGTTGAGGCGGGCAGAGGCGTAGGCCTGCCCGAGAACCGCGACTTCAATGCCGGTGGCCAACTCGGCCTCGGCATCTACAACGTCACCCAGAACAGAGGCGAGCGCTTCTCGGCCTACAGCGCCTTTGTCCGGCCGATTCTCGGCCGCTCGAATCTACGGATATTGTCAGGCGGCGAGGTTCTTGATCTGGCGATTGAGCGTGAGCGCGTCACCGGCGTCAACGTGATCAGGGAAGGCGCAACCCAACGGTTGGGGTGCCGAGCGGAGGTCGTCCTCAGCGCGGGTGCGATCGGATCGCCGCGCATTCTGCTTGCTTCCGGCGTCGGCCCGGCCGGGGAGCTGAAAGCAGCGGGGATTAAACCGGTCGCGAACCTGCCAGGCGTCGGTAAGAACTTGCGCGACCATGTCGATGGCATGATCACGGTGCGATCGAACAGCCGCAAGACGCTCGGCCTTTCACTTGCCAATCTTCCGGCGATGCTGGCGGCGCCGTTCCAGTATTTCGCCCGGCGCAAAGGCATGCTGACGACCAACTATGTCGAAGCCGGCGGCTTTGCCAGGACGAAGTATGCCGGGAGCATACCCGACATTCAGTTCCACTTCGTGCCGGGCTATCGCAGCCATCGCGGTCGGCTCGTCGAATATGGCCACGGCTATGCCGTGCACACCTGTGTGTTGAGACCCGGGAGCGTCGGCGAAATCACGCTTCAACGCGACGGCACCCGCCGCAATATGCTCATAGACCATCGCTTCTTCAGTGACGAACAGGATGCCCTGACCCTCGTCGAGGGCATAAAGGTCGCGCGTTCGATCCTGGCTTCGCCGGTTTTCGGCGGCATCCGCGGACCGGAAATCCTGCCTGGGCCCGACGTGAACACCGATGACGAGATTCTCGCCTATCTGCGTGCCGAGGCTCTTACCGTCTATCATCCGGTTGGCACGGCCAGGATGGGCAACGACGCCATGGCGGTGGTTGATCCCGCCGGTCTTAAGGTGCGCGGTTTCGACAATCTGCGCGTCGCTGATGCCTCCGTCATGCCGACATTGATCGGTGGCAACACCAATGCGCCATCCATGATGATTGGCGAAAAGGCGGCTATGGCAATACTGGCGTAACCGTCTGCGCGCGGCCAATTCAGCATTTAGGAACAAGCTAACCACTGCCACATGAAATCGTAATTTTCGCTGCCCGGTCCCTCCAGTAAACCAACGATCAGACCTCCGCCGCATGCGCAGAAACTCTCGGGGAGAGCCAGAAAGGGCCGCTGAATGCCAGTCGAAACAGTAGACACGCTTGTTGTTGGCGGCGGCCAGGCGGGGCTGGCGATGAGCGAGCATCTGAGCAACTGCGGCGTGCCCCATCTCGTCCTAGAGCGGGACCGCATCGCCGAACGCTGGCGTAGCGAAAGATGGGACTCGCTGGTCGCCAATGGTCCCGCCTGGCATGACCGTTTTCCCGGCATGGAATTTCCCAATGCCGGTCCGGATGCCTTTATCGGCAAGGAGAAGGTCGCCGACTATTTTGTCGCTTACGCCGACATGATCGCTGCCCCCATCCGCTGCGGCGTGGAGGTCAGGAAAGTGGAAAGGCTTGTCGGCCGTCCCGGCTTCCGGATCGAAACCTCGGATGGCGTGATCGAAGCCAGGAGCGTGGTTGCCGCCACCGGCGCTTTCCAGCATCCGGTCATCCCGGCCGTCGTTCCCGGGGACGCCGGACCTATGCAGATACATTCCAGCGCCTATCGCAATCCCGGCCAACTGCCCGCAGGCGCGGTGCTGGTGGTCGGCTCCGGGTCTTCGGGGGTGCAGATCGCCGACGAACTCCAGCGTGCGGGACGGCGGGTTTATCTCTCGGTCGGGCCGCACGATCGGCCGCCGCGGGCCTATCGCGAACGTGACTTCTGCTGGTGGCTGGGGGTTTTGGGCAAGTGGGACGCGCCGGCGCCGGCGCCCGGCACCGAACATGTCACCATCGCGGTCAGCGGCGCGCGTGGCGGCCAGACGATCGACTTCCGGCGCCTTGCCGCGCAAGGGATGACGCTGGTTGGCCGGACCGAATCCTACAGGCACGGTGTGATGACCTTCGCACCCGATCTGGCCAAGAATATCGCGCGCGGCGATGCGAATTACATGTCGGTTCTGGACGAGGCAGATGCCTATGTCGCCCGCAACGGCCTCGACCTTCCCCCAGAGCCCGAGGCCCGCAAGATCGGCCCGGACCCGCGATGCATGACCGATCCCATTCTCGAGCTGAACCTGTCGGAAGCCGGGATAGGTTCGATCATCTGGGCGACGGGATTCACCGTCGACTACAACTGGCTGAAGGTCGATGTGTTCGACGAAAGGGGCAAGCCGAAGCACCAGCGCGGTGTGTCGACCGAGCCCGGCATCTATTTCCTTGGACTGCCTTGGCAATCGCGCAGGGGGTCGAGCTTCATCTGGGGCGTCTGGCACGACGCGCAGCATGTGGCCGACCATATTTCCACGCAGCGCAAATACCTGGCCTACCATGCGTCCGCGAAGCGCGAGACCAAGGTGGCATAGACACGGCACCTCAAACGGGATGCCCCGACCTCGAGCCTGATCCGACGGAGACCAAGATGGCGCATACAAGAATTCGAAAGTTCAACACCAAGGACACTTATCCCGAGCAGAAGCTCGACAATGATCTGTGCCAGGCGGTCGTTACGCGGGGCGGCAGGACCGTCTATCTGCGCGGCCAGTGTCCGCAGGACCTCGACACGGCCAAGAACATCGACAGCCATGATCCGGTCGAGCAGACGCACAAGGTCATGCAGAACATCCGCCAGCTGATCGAGGAGTGCGGCGGCACCATGGAACACCTGGTCAAGGTGGTGGTCTACATCACCGATGTGCGCCATCGTGAGGCGGTCTACCGTACCATGGGCGCGTATATCAGAGGCGTGCATCCCGTCTCGACCGGCCTTGTCGTGCAGGCCCTGGCGCGGCCGGACTGGCTGGTCGAGATCGACGGCACCGCCGTCATTCCGGACTGATTGCGATGACCTTTTCCATTGTCGCGCGGTGCGGCCGCACCGGCATGTTCGGGGTCGCGGTGTCCTCCTCGTCGCCTGCTGTTGCGGCGCGCTGCGCCTATGCGCAGGCGGGCGCCGGGGCCATTGCCAGCCAGAACGTCACCGATCCTACGCTTGGACTGCGCGGTCTCGAATTGCTGGCGCGCGGCGCGTCCGCGGCGGAGGCGATTGCCATATTGAAGCGCACCGGTGCCTATCCCGAATACCGGCAGGTGCTGGCTGTCGACGCCGCTGGAGCGACCGCGATCCATTCGGGTCCCAAAGCTCTTGGCATCTGGGCGGAGGCGCGAGCTGACAATGTCGCCTGCGGCGGCAACATGCTGGCCCATGATGGCGTGCCGCAAGCGATGGTCGAGGCCTTCCTGGCGTCGGAGGGGCATCTCGGCGACCGCCTCATCGCGACTATGCGCGCGGCGCTGACAGCCGGCGGCGAGGCTGGCCCTGTCCATTCCGCCGGCATGAAGCTGGTGCGTGAGGTGGCGTGGCCGGTCGCCGACCTGCGCTGCGACTGGACCGACGATTGTCCTATCGAGCAACTGGCGGCGCTGTGGCAACTCTACAAGCCACAGCTCGATGCCTATGTGACCCGCGCGATCAACCCATCCGATGCGCCGAGCTACGGCGTGCCGGGCGACGAATAGTCAAGACAGGGGTCACCTGCGATGAGTGAACTCAGCCACAAGGACTGGATCGGCAAGGCGTCCGCGATCCGTTTTCGTGACAAGGCGTTCATCGACGGCAAGACGGTCGCTGCGCGTTCGGGCCGGACCTTTGCCAGCGTCAATCCGGCAACCGGCGAGGTGCTGGCCGAAGTGGCGTCCTGCGGCGAGGAAGACATCGATCTGGCGGTTGCCGCCGCTAGGCGCAGCTTCAACGCCGGCGTCTGGTCGCGCACCAGCCCGGCGCACCGCAAGGAGGTGTTGCTGCGGCTGGCGCAGCTGCTGCGCGACAACCTGCATGAACTGGCCCTGCTTGAATCGCTGGACATGGGCAAACTGGTCAGGGATGCGGCCTCGGTCGACGTCCCCGGTTCGGCGGCGATCTTCCAATGGTATGGCGAGGCCATCGACAAGATCTATGGCGAGGTGGCGCCGACCGGCGAAGGCGATCTGGTGCTGGTGCGGCGCGAGCCGCTTGGCGTGGTCGGCGCGGTGGTGCCGTGGAACTTCCCGCTCGACATGGCAACCTGGAAATGCGCACCGGCGCTGGCGGCGGGCAATTCGGTGGTGCTGAAACCCGCCGAACAGTCGCCTCTGTCGGCCCTGCTCCTGGCGGAGCTGGCGATGGAGGCGGGCCTGCCTGCCGGCGTGCTCAATGTCGTGCCCGGCCTTGGCGAAACCGCCGGCCAGGCGCTTGGCCGCCATATGGATGTGGATTGCCTCGCCTTCACCGGTTCGACCGCGGTGGGCAAGATGTTCCTGCAATATTCCGGGCAGTCGAACATGAAGCAGGTCTGGCTGGAGACCGGCGGCAAGAGCCCCAACCTCGTCTTTGCCGACTGCGGGGATCTCGATGTGGTGGCCGATATGGCGGCCTTCGGCATCTTCTTCAACCAGGGCGAGGTCTGTTCCGCCAATTCACGCCTGCTCGTCCAGCGCGGCATCAAGGATGCCCTGGTGGAGAAACTGGTGCAGCGTGCGGCGGCCACGCAGCCCGGCGATCCGCTCGATCCGACTTCGAAAATGGGCGCGATGGTCGATAGTCGCCACGCCGCCAACGTCATGCGCTTCGTCGAGGCCGGTAAAAAGACCGCGCGCCTGGTCGCGGGCGGCGACCTGGTCACGGTCAATGGGCGCGGCAGCTTTGTCCAGCCCACCATTTTCGATGATGTCGCGCCTGCCGATCCGATTGCCCGCGACGAGATCTTCGGGCCGGTGCTTTCGGTCATTGCCTTCGACGACGAGGCCGACGCGATCCGCATCGCTAATGACAGCCCCTACGGGCTCGCCGCATCGCTGTGGACCGACAGCCTGTCGCGCGCGCACCGCATCGCCGGGCGGCTGCAGGCCGGCACGGTTTCCGTCAACAAGGTCGACGCTCTGAGCCCGATGACGCCGTTCGGTGGTTTCAAGCAATCCGGCTTCGGCCGCGACCTGTCGCTGCATGCGCTCGACAAGTACACCGCGTTCAAAACGACATGGATCAAATATTGATGGGCGCCTAGAGCGCATCGCGATCGAACGGATTCAAGCGATGCGCTTTAGGCCTTTGCTCCATGCATGTCGTTTGCGCAAAACCGGGGCCACTTTTGCGCGACATGCATTAGGCTTGATCGAAGCCCTCAAACCGGCAACATAGCCAGCCATGCCGCTACGCTTCACGCTCAGACAGCTGGAATATTTCGTTGCCGTGGGCGAAGCCGGCTCCATCGCCAAGGCGGCCGAGCAGGTCAATGTGTCGCCGCCATCGATTTCGGCCTCGATCGCGCAGTTGGAAACCGAGTTCGGTGTCCAGCTTTTTGTCCGCAAGCATTCGCACGGCCTCTCGCTCACCGCCGGTGGCCGCATCTTCCTCAAGGAAGCCGCCCGGCTGCTCAACGATGCCGATGCCTTGCATGACGTCGCCGGCGATTTTGCCGAGAAGGTGCGCGGCCCGCTGGCGGTGGGATGCCTGCTGACCTTTGCGCAGATCGTGCTGCCGGCGCTGCGCATGCGGTTCGAGCGCGCTTATCCCGATGTGCGCGTGCGCCAGTTCGAGCGCAATCAGGGGCAATTGCTTGAGATGCTGCAGCGCGGTGAAATCGACCTTGCCCTGACCTACGATCTCGAACTGTCGCAGGATATGACCTTCGAGCCGCTGATGTTGGTGCCGGCCTATGTCATGCTGCCGGCGGGCCATCGTTTCGCGACCAAGGCGTCGATCACGACGGAGGAACTGGCCGACGAGCCGATGGTGCTGCTCGACCTGCCGTACAGCCGCGAATATTTCCTGTCGGCATTCCACCAGCGAGGGATCCGGCCCAATATTGCCGAGCGCACCGGCGACATTGCGGTCATGCGCTCCATGGTGGCCAACGGCTTCGGCTACGGCATCGCCAACATGCGGCCGCTCAACACGCTGGCGCCGGACGGCAAGCCGCTCGTCTTCGTGCCGTTGGACGGTGACCTGCGGCCGCTGACCATGGGCGTCGCCTTGCCCAATTCCGAACATCGTACGCAATCCGCCCAGGCGTTCATCGACCACTGCCGGCATTTTGTCGTCGAGCAAGGTGTGTTCGGCGCCGAGCGGGCCGTCGGCCAGGCAGCGCTTCCGCAGAAGTAGCGCCCGCTTACGCCAGTTGCTGGTCGGCAAGCCGCTTCAGCAATTTTTCCAGCATGTTGTCGCAGCGGCGCATCTGCTCGACGCTGACGAATTCGTCCGGCTTGTGCCCTTGCGCCATCGACCCCGGTCCGCACACGACCGTCGGCGTGCCGAGATCGCGGCTGAACAGGCCGCCTTCCGTGCCGAAGGCCATCTTGATGGTGTTGTTGGCGCCGGTCAGCGATTTGACGAAGGCGACGGCTTGCGAACTGGCTGGCGTGTCCAGGCCGGGATAGGTGTTGGTGATGTCGATGTCGATTGCTGCCTCGGGCGCGATAGTCGAGGCTTCGGAAGCAATATGAGCAGCCTCCTTGCGCAGGCGGTCGAGAATCTCGTGCGGGTCGTCGGCCGCGACATTGCGGATCTCGAAGTCGACCTGGCAAAGGTTCGGCACGATGTTCAGCGCCACGCCGGCGTTGATCTTGCCGACATGGACGGTCGTGTATGATATGTCGTAGTCGCCGTCGCGGGCGCCATCGCGCACCAGCCGGTCCTGTTCGCGGCGCAAGGCGGCGACGAAGTCGCAGCCGAGATGGATGGCGTTGAGCGCCAGCGGGGCCAGCGCCGAATGGCCTTCGCGCCCCTTGCAAAGCGCGCGTGCGGCAAGCTTGCCCTTGTGCCCCGTCGCCACCTGCATATCGGTCGGCTCGCCGACAATGCATAGCAGCGGCCGATGCGGGGCCGCTTGCAGCATGTCGATTAGGCTGCGCACACCGATGCAGCCGATCTCCTCGTCGTAGGAGAGTGCCAGGTGCAGAGGCGTCTTCAGCGTCATTTTCGCGGCCTTGAGGCACGCGGCGAGCGCGCAGGCCACAAAACCCTTCATGTCGGCCGCGCCGCGTCCGTAAAGCTTGCCGTCACGGTTCGTCATCTCGAAGGGCGGCAGCGTCCAGGCCTGGCCGTCGACGGGAACGACGTCGGTGTGACCGGACAGCATGATGCCGGAAGCATCAGTCGGTCCGATGGTGGCAAAGAGGTTGGCCTTGTGGCCGTCCTCGCTGTGGATGACCCGGCTGGCAATGCCGTGCGCGTCCAGCAGGTCCGCCACGTAGCCGACGAGGGCGAGGTTCGAGTCGCGGCTCACCGTCGGGAATGCGAGCAGCTTTTCAAGGGTCTGGATGCTGTCCATGCGTCTTGTGTCTCATTGGCCGTCGGTACTTCTAGCATCGCGTGGCCGGGGCCTTGAAGTCGCATTTGGCTCAGTCGGGATTCAGCGGATGCTAATCCGGATGTGTGCGATTAGGCGCGGCCTAACCGGCACAGAAGAAATCTGTTGTTTTCCGGCGCTTGCCGCAACTTATGAATGGTCTCACGGCATCAACCCACTGGGCTGGCCGGCTTGCGTCACGCCTCGAAACCATGATCGGGCGTGCTGCAGGGCGACGCTGGCAGGAAGGCACGTTCCATGCGCGATCCGCGCTATGATATTTTGTTCGAGCCCGTGAAGATCGGTCCGGTGACCGCCAAGAACCGCTTCTATCAGGTGCCGCATTGCAATGGCGGCGGCTATCGCGACCCTTCGGCCGCGGCCGAGATGCGCCGCATCAAGTCGGAAGGCGGCTGGGGCGTCATCTTCACCGAGCAAACCGAGATGCACCACACATCGGAGATCACGCCCTTCATCGAGCTCAGGCTGTGGGACGATGCCGATATTCCGGCGCTGGCGAAGATGGCCAAGGCAATGCACCAGCATGGCGCGCTGGCCGGCATCCAGCTGGCCTACTCAGGCATCAACGGGCCGAACCTCTACACCAAGGAAGTGCCGCGCGGGCCGTCGGCCCTGCCGATCCGCACCTTCACCAACGATCCGGTGCAGGCGCGCGCCATGGACAAGCAGGATATTCGCGACCTGCGCCGCTGGCATCGCAATGCCTTCAAACGGGCGAGGCTCGCGGGCTTCGATTTGGTGTGCCTCTACGGCGCGCATGGCTTCGGCATCATCCAGCACTTCCTGTCCACGGCCACCAACCAGCGCAGCGACGAATATGGCGGCTCGCTGGAGAACCGCTCGCGGCTGATGCGTGAGCTGATCGAAGAGGGCAGGGACGCTATCGGCGACACGTGCGGCCTGACGCTGCGGCTGTCGCTGGACGAGATGATCGGTGAGCTCGGCTTTGCCAATTCCGAAGTGCGCGACATGATCGAGATGCATGCCGATCTGCCCGACCTCTGGGACCTGGCGCATGGCGCTTGGGAGGACTGCTCCGGGCCGTCGCGGTTCAAGGAGGAGGGCGCGCAGGAGAGCCTGGTGTCCGGCATCAAGAAACTGACCTCGAAGCCGGTCGTCGGCGTCGGTCGCTTCACCTCGCCGGATGTGATGGTGAAGATGATCAAGTCCGGCACGCTGGATTTCATCGGCTGCGCGCGCCCATCGATTGCCGATCCCTTCCTGCCGAAGAAGGTGGAGGAGGGGCGCATCGAGGACATTCGCGAATGCATCGGCTGCAACATCTGCATCACCGGCGACATGACCATGTCGATCTCGCGCTGCACGCAGAACCCAACCTTCATGGAGGAATGGCGCAAGGGCTGGCATCCCGAACGCATGCAGGCCAAGGGCGATAGCGACAGCGTGCTGATCGTCGGCGCCGGCCCGGCCGGGCTGGAGGCGGCGCGTGCGCTCGGCCTGCGCGGCTATCAGGTGGCCATCGCCGAAGCCGGCACCGAACTCGGCGGCCGCGTGGCGCGCGAGTGCCGCTTGCCTGGTCTCTCGGCATGGGGACGCGTGCGCGACTACCGCCAGTACCAGATCAGCCAGATGTCCAATGTCGACGTCTATTTCGAAAGCCGATTGTCGGCGCAGGAGATACTGGACTTCGGCTTTCAGAACATTGCGCTTGCCACCGGCTCGACATGGCGCCGAGACGGCGTGGCGCGCGCGCATGTCGTGTCGATGCCGATCGACCCGGCCATGCCGGTCTACACGCCGGACGATCTGATGGCCGGCACTGTGCCGACCGGCAGTGTCGTGCTGTTCGACGACGACCACTACTACATGGGTGGCGTTCTGGCCGAGCTGATGGCGCGCCAGGGCGCGAAGGTGACGCTGGTGACGCCGTCGGCCTATGTATCCGACTGGACCCGCAACACGCTGGAGCAGGGCGCCATCCATCGCCGGCTGGCCGAACGCGGCGTCGAGATCGTGCTGAACCGGACTGTGACGCGCATCGTGCCGGGCGGTGTTATCACAGTCTGCGCCTATACAGGCGCCCGGAGCGACATCATTGCCGACGCGGTGGTGCTGGTGACATCGCGCCAGCAGGACGATGGCGTCTGGCAAGGCCTGAAGGCGCGGCGGGACGAATGGGCCGACAGCGGAATCCGCTCGATCAAAATCATCGGCGATGCCGAGGCGCCGGGTCCGATCGCCTGGGCAACCTATGCCGGCCACCGCTTCGCGCGCGAGCTGGATGAAGCCGATATCGGCGACGCACTGCCCTTCCGCCGCGAGGTCACGGCGTTGGCCGCGGAATAGGGCGCCTGCGGTTCGCTGCAGGCGACAGGGTCATCGCGTGAAGGGCGGATTTCAGCGCCGCGGCAGTGCTCGACCAGCAGGTTCTTTTAAAGTGCATAGCTGCGGGAATGGCTGTTGTCGCTACTCATCGTCGTCTTCGGTTTCCGGCTTAGGAGCCATGGCCTTAATGAAGGCATCCTCTACAGTGCGCGGAACTCTTCGACGGTCGGACATTTCAGATATTGCCTGTGCGATTGCTCCAACAGACGCCTTTCCGTCGATGCTTACGGTAGCTGTCAGATCTACAAATGTCGCAATTGCGTTTCGATAAAGCGCCGAGACCAAAAACCCAACGGGCTGACCGGAAGGTAAAACCAAGTGCTCCCGTCCAACTGGCTCGCCATGGAGAAAATTGTTTCTCGCTTGGTAAGCGAGAGCATACAGATAGCTGGGAAATGCTTTTCTTACGACGCTCTTTTTGCTCAACCGCACATCATGGACTTTTTCGCGAACTGCTTCACGCTCCCATTCACCGCGTTCAATCAATGCAAATACTTTCGCGCGGTTGGCTTCACCGCCAGGGCCAGGGTGCACGAGTATCTCAAATGCGCTTATCCAAAGCGACAGGGATCGGCCCCAGTCATATATCGTGGCGCCCGCGCTTTGCGGCATTTGCATTGCGGCATTAGCAGCGTTCAGAGAGCGAAATAGCGCAAGTTGTTCCCAGTGTGGCGTTCCGCCGGAAAATCTCTTCCTCCACCAGTCTAGCAAAACTTTTAGTAACGCTTCATCAATGTCCCAATCGCGAATCTGGACGACCGAAAGTCCTGGCGAGGAAAGCCCCCTAAATCCTTTGATCTGATGAAGTGCGCTTACGGCCGGAGTGTTCGCGATGAGGTGCTCGCCATTCCGATCGACCATCCAAGGATAAAGATCGAAAGAGTCAGAGTACATCGGTCGGGAATAATTGCGATGAGTTATGGCCGCAGCGCGTGCAAATGGGATGATGGACGCGGCAACGGCATCTCGAAAACCCGAGACAGCTTCGCTGTTGAGAAACTCGGCGGGCGTATCAGATCTCGCAACGAGCGCTGCGGGCGTAATCCTCACTCCGTGGCTGTTTGTAAACCTTCGGAAGAATGCTTTTAGATTTGGCTGCAGGCCAAAATTATCGGACAGGCGCGCGTCATCGCTGCCGATCATGGAGAATTGTTCTCCCTCAATCGGGTCTGTGACGACGATGTTCGGAAGCGCAGCGAGAATATTCCAACTCATCAAAGAAGCTCATTTCCCGGCATGATTATTTAGCGGTCGGCGCGACGCACATAAGCCTCGGCCGATCTAGGATATCGGTAGTGCGACTCTTTTCATGATCGGCTGATTGGCATCCAACGAAGCCGCAGACAATTGGATTCCGAATGATCTAGCGTTGCGCCGCTGCTCCCCGTCGATTTCTCTCCAACTCAACTCGACCAAAATTGGCGATAACGCTCTCACCCTCTTTATAGACTTTCAGCGCGAGATCTGAAGCATTGCTCAGCGTGTTGAGCGGCACACGTTTGATCGCTCGGCTTTTACGATCAGTAGCCTTCAATAATTTCGCAACGCTATTGGTCGCTAGAACATGTTCTCCACCGCTGTCGATAACCATACTGTGGGCGGCGAGGTTCCGAGCCCGGTTTACTTTTTCAACGCCGTCTGCGTAACGCAGGACTGGCTTCTTCCATTCGTCGTTGGATATCTGCGTGACAAATGCCTTCAGGATTTCAACTTTTCGGGCCGGGTCCAGGGCAGCGACAACCGCGAGTGTCAGCGCCTTCCCGCCAAGAGATAGAGCTGCCACCAAGACGGCATTTAACTGATTGTCTAAGAGTGAAGCCATGAGTACGATTCGGCCCACGACTTCACAGATCTCTTTTTCAGCTTCAGTCTCAGATTTCTTGTCGATCATTTTTCGTCCTCAGATCTGGTGCCGTTGCCGCCGTTGTAATCTCAACGCGATCAGCGCCATAGGCTGCTTGATCTCTGCCTTGGTTCCAGTTGCTGTTCCGGTCGTCTCAAACCGATTGACGTAGTGAATGCGTTAGCCGCAGTCGGTCCTACTGCCGCCAAAATCACAGTTATCCATTTCCAGCGTCCGCCTCTATAGGCCTGCCAAGGCGTAGCGAGCACCGCTCTCTCTCGATACCGCATTGCACAATTGCTTCGCTTGGTCACAATGCAGGCATGGTTCGAACCGCACTCGCCGTCCTGGTGATCGATGAAAACCGCATCCGCGCCGCGATCATCGAGGCGGGTTTGCGCGAGGCCGGCCATGAGCGGGTCACCGTCATCCATGATGTGACCGGCATTGCGCGGCGGATCGCCGAGATCGAACCCGATGTCATCGTCATCGATCTCGAAAACCCGAATCGCGACATGCTGGAAAACATGTTCCAGCTGTCGCGTGCCGTAAAACGGCCGATCGCGATGTTCGTCGACCGCTCCGACCAGGCCTCGATCGAGGCGGCGGTCGATGCCGGCGTTTCGGCCTATGTCGTCGACGGTCTGCGGCAAGAGCGCGTCAAGCCGATCCTCGACATGGCGGTCAGCCGCTTCAACGCCTTTTCGCGCATGGCACGCGAACTGGAAGAGGTTCGCGGCGAGCTCGAGAGCCGCAAGGTGATCGACCGTGCCAAGGGCATCCTGATGAAATCGCGCGGCCTCTCCGAAGAGGCGGCCTACACGCTGCTGCGCAAGACGGCGATGAACCAGAACCGCAAGATCGGCGACATCGCCCAAAGCCTGGTGACTGCCGCGGGGCTGCTGGGACCGGCGGAGGACGAATGAGCATGACTGCCGAGCACCAGATCACCGCCGGCTTCATGCCGCTTTTCGACAGCGCCGTGCTGGTCGCGGCCGGCGAGCTTGGCTTCGCCGCGCAAGAAGGCATCGATCTGAAGCTGCACCGCGAGACATCCTGGGCCAACATCCGCGACCGCATCGCCATCGGCCACTTCCATCTCGCGCATATGCTGGGACCGATGCCGCTCGCCTGCAATCTCGGGCTGACGCCGCTGGCCTCGGAAACCATCGTGCCGTTCTCGCTCGGCCTCGGCGGCAATTGCGTCACCATCTCCAATGCCGTTTGGGCCGGTATGGCGGCACACGGCGCCGAGGCCGACCTAGACCCGGCGCGCGCCGGTGCCGCACTTGGCGCGCTCATTCGCGAGCGCGCTGCGGCCGGTGGCGATCCGCTGCGCTTTGCCGTGGTGCATCCGCATTCCGGGCACAATTACGAATTGCGCTATTGGCTCGCCGCCTGCGGCATCGATCCGAGCCAAGAGATTGAGATCGTCATCGTACCGCCGCCCTTCATGGCCGATGCGCTGGCCGCCGGCCGTATCGACGGCTACTGCGTCGGCGAACCCTGGAACAGCGCTGCGGTGGCCGCCGGCACCGGCCACATCGTCACCGTCAAGGCGCGGATATGGCGCAACAGCCCGGAGAAGGTGATCGGCGTGCGCAAGGCTTGGGCAGACGAAAACCCCGAGGCCTTGGCGGCGCTGCTGCGCGCGCTGCATCACTCGGCGCGCTGGTGCCAGGATCCGGCCAACCATGGCGAACTGGCCGGGGTGATGGCGCAGGCCGGCTTCCTCGGCCTGCCGCCGACCGTGCAGATGCCGATCCTGACCGGCCATCTCCAACTGGGCGGCGGTGCGGAGCGGACCATCGACGACTTCTTCCTCCCCTTCGATAAGGCGGCGAACTTTCCGTGGAAGAGCCATGCGCTGTGGTTCTACACGCAGATGGTGCGCTGGGGGCACGTGGCGCACACGCCTGAAAGCCTTGCCATCGCCCGCGACTGCTACCGTCCCGACCTCTACCGTTCGGCGCTGAAGCCGCTCGGCGTCGCGCTTCCCGGCGCCAATTCGAAAGTCGAGGGTGCGCTCCAAATTGCCACCGCGGTCGGCGCGACAGGCGCCGGCCTTGTGCTCGGTCCGGACGGTTTCTTCGACGGTCAGATCTTCGATCCTGACGAGATCGATGCGTACATTACCGGCCAGAAATCTGCCGAGATTCAGGCCTGATCATTTCCGCGCCATCCTTGTGCATTGCACAAAAATTGTGCGCGCGATTGCCCTAATGAACAATCTTTGGCCTTCCGGCCATAGGGTTCGATGCGCCGGCGATCAGCGCGGGCTGCTGATTTCATTGGCCTTTTTCACCTCTCTCAAAACTGGCACGGTTCCTGCTTTGAAATAGACAGGCCCTTCGCGGGTCACGGAACAGGCGTCCAATGGCGGGCGCCACAGGCAAAGCTGCCGCTCAGGTTAAAGCGCGCTCCCGGTCACCCGGACGCGAAGACCTGGCTGGCGGCTTTTTTGTTTTGATCAACACGCAATCGACGACGCGGATCCCAAGCCGCGCCCAACCGGAGACGACGATGACGAAACGGATCAGGACTGGAACGACCCTCAAGGACATGACGCGCCGCGATTTTCTGGTCAGCAGCGCGATGACGGCCGGCCTGTTCGTGGCGGCCCGCAAGCTCTTCCCTTCCGGCGCCTATGCCGCGACCGCCACTCCGGAGGTCACCGGCGCCAAGCTCGGCTTCATTGCCCTCACCGATGCGGCCCCGCTGATGATCGCCAAGGAGAAGGGGCTGTTCGCCAAGTTCGGCATGCCCGATGTCGAGGTGCTCAAGCAGGCCTCCTGGGGTGCGACACGCGACAATCTGATGCTCGGCGGCGCGGCCAACGGCATCGACGGCGCTCATATCCTGACACCGCTGCCTTACCTCATGCACACCGGCAAGGTGACGCAGAACAACCAGCCGATGCCGATGGCGATCGTGGCTCGGCTCAACTACGACTGCCAGGGCATTTCGGTCGCCCAGGAATATGCCGGCACCGGTGTCGGCCTCGACGCCTCGAAGCTGAAAGACGCCTTCGCTGCCAAGAAGGCGACCGGCAAGGAAATCAAGGCCGCCATGACCTTCCCGGGCGGTACGCATGATCTGTGGCTGCGCTATTGGCTGGCCGCCGGCGGCATCGATCCCGACAAGGACGTCTCGACCATCGTCGTGCCGCCGCCGCAGATGGTGGCCAACATGAAGGTCGGCAATATGGACGTGTTCTGCGTCGGCGAGCCGTGGAACGAGCAACTCGTCCACCAGGGCGTGGGCTTCACCGCCGCCACGACAGGCGAATTGTGGAAGGGCCATCCCGAAAAGGCGCTCGGCCTGCGCGCCGAATTCATCGAGAAATATCCGAACGCCACCAAGGCGATCCTGATGGCCGTCATGGAAGCCCAGCAATGGTGCGAGGCCACCGAGAACAAGGACGAGATGGCCGCTATCATCGGCAAGCGGCAATGGATGAACGTGCCCGTCGCCGACATCATCGGCCGCCTCAAGGGCGACATCAACTATGGCAATGGCCGCGTCGCCAACGGCACCGATCTCTCCATGAAGTTCTGGAAGGGCGGCGTCTCTTATCCGTTCAAGAGCCATGATGCGTGGTTCCTTGCCGAGAACATCCGCTGGGGCAAGTTCGCGCCGACCACCGACATCAACGCGCTGGTCGACCAGGTCAACCGCGAGGATCTGTGGCGCGAGGCGGCCAAGGATCTCGGCGTCGCGGCAGCCGACGTTCCGGCGTCGTCGTCGCGCGGCGTCGAGACCTTTTTCGACGGCAAGATTTTCGATCCGGCCAACCCGTCCGCCTATCTCGACAGCCTGAAGATCAAGGCATCGGCGTAGCCTGATCGCAAGCGGCGCGCATGCGCCGCTTGCGATCACTACCTGCCCCCAAGGAGTTTTCCCCAGACATGTCGATCCAGACTATCGAGGACACCAAGGTGAAGGCCTTTCCCGCCAAGCCGGCGGAGGTCATCGCCTTCACTGCCAAGGCACGGCGCCGCTTCGAGCCGCTCGCCATCGCCGGCAAACTGGCGAGCGCGCTGGTGCCGCCCATCATCGTCATCGCGCTGATGCTGGTCGTCTGGCAGATCGCCTGTTCGTCGCCGACATCGAGCCTGCCGCCGCCGACCCAGGTGTGGAACGAGGCTTACGACCTGATAGCGCATCCGTTCTTCGACAATGGCCCGCAGGATATAGGTCTGGCCTGGCGCGTGCTGATCTCGCTGCAGCGCGTCGCCGTCGGCTTCGGCCTGGCGGCGGTCGTCGGCGTCGCGCTCGGTGCGCTGGTCGGCCAGTCGATCTGGGCGATGCGCGGCCTCGACCCGGTGTTCCAGATCCTGCGCACGGTGCCGCCGCTGGCCTGGCTGCCGCTGTCGCTGGCGGCGTTCCGTGATTCCAGCCCGTCGGCGATCTTCGTCATCTTCATCACCTCGATCTGGCCAATCATCATCAACACCGCGGTCGGCGTGCGCAACATTCCCGAGGACTACCGCAACGTCTCGCGCATCCTGCGGCTCAACCAGTTCGAATTCTTCGTCAAGATCATGGTGCCGGCCGCCGCGCCTTACATCTTCACCGGCTTGAGGATCGGCATCGGCCTGTCCTGGCTCGCCATCGTCGCCGCTGAAATGCTGACTGGCGGCGTCGGCATCGGCTTCTTCATCTGGGATGCGTGGAACTCGTCGCGGCTGCCCGACATCATCGTCGCGCTCGCCTATATCGGCGTCACCGGCTTCTGCCTCGACCGGCTGGTCGCGGCGGTCGGCGCCTTCGTCACCCGCGGCACAACGGCAAAGTGAGGAGAGGGGCGATGACGGCCTATCTGAAGCTCGACCATATCGACAAATCCTTCACGCGTGGTGCTCAGGTCAGCGAGGTGTTGAAGGACATCAGGCTGACCATCGACAAGGGCGAATTCGTCTCCATCATCGGCCATTCCGGCTGCGGCAAGTCGACCCTGCTCAATCTGATCGCCGGGCTGACCAAGGTGTCGGCCGGCGCCGTGCTGCTCGAGGACAAGGAGGTCGACAGCCCTGGACCGGAACGCGCCGTGGTGTTCCAGAACCACTCGCTGCTGCCGTGGCTGACCGTCTACGAAAACATCAACCTGGCGGTGTCGAAGGTCTTCGGCCGTTCGAAGAGCAAAGTCGAGCGGCATGACTGGATCATGCGCAATCTCGACCTCGTGCAGATGGCGCATGCCAAGGACAAGCGCCCGGCGGAAATCTCCGGGGGCATGAAGCAGCGCGTCGGCATCGCCCGGGCGCTGGCGATGGAGCCGAAGATCCTGCTGCTCGACGAGCCGTTCGGCGCGCTCGATGCGCTGACGCGGGCCCATCTGCAGGACGCGGTGATGGACATCCATTCCAGGCTCGGCTCGACGACGATCATGATCACCCATGACGTCGACGAGGCGGTGCTGCTCTCCGACCGCATCGTCATGATGACCAACGGTCCGGCGGCGACCATCGGCGAAGTGCTTGCCGTGCCGCTGGCGCGGCCGCGCCGGCGCGTCGAACTCTCTTCCGACCGGACCTTCCTGCGCTGCCGCGAGGCGGTTCTGAAGTTCCTCTACGAACGCCACCGCTTCGTCGAAGCCGCGGAGTAGCACCATGAGCGAAAAACTTGTCATCATCGGCAATGGCATGGCCCCCGGGCGCATGCTGGAGCACCTGCTGGAACAGGCTCCGGGCCGCTACACCGTCACCATCTTCAACGCCGAGCCGCGCGTCAATTACGACCGCATCATGCTGTCGCCGGTGCTGTCGGGCGAGAAGGCCTATGAGGAGATCATCATCCATGGCGACGGCTGGTACATCGCCAACAACATCACCCTCTACAAGGGCCACAAGATCGTTGCCATCGACCGGACGGCGAAGACCGTCACCTCGGATCACGGCGTCACCGAGCCCTACGACAAGCTCGTCATCGCCACTGGCTCGGTACCGTTCATCATTCCGGTGCCGGGCCATGACCTGCCGGGCGTGCTGACCTATCGCGATCTCGATGACGTGCAGGCGATGATGCTCGCTGCCCAGTCGCGCGCGAAGGCGGTGGTCATCGGCGGCGGCCTGCTGGGTCTGGAGGCGGCGGCGGGCCTCAACGCGCAAGGCATGGACGTCACCGTGCTGCATGTCATGCCGACCTTGATGGAGCGCCAGCTCGATCCGGCCGCCGGCTATCTCTTGCAGCGTGCGGTGGAGCAGCGCGGCATCAAGGTCATCACCAAGGCCAACACCCAGGCGATCACCGGCAACGGCAAGGTCGGGCAGGTGGAACTTGCTGACGGCACCATTATCCCAGCAACGCTTGTGGTGATGGCCGTCGGCATCAGGCCGAATTCGGCGCTGGCCAAACAGGCCGGCATCGCCGTTAACAGGGGCATCGTCGTCGATGCCGGCATGCGCAGCAACGATCCCGACATCTACGCGCTCGGCGAATGTGCCGAGGTCAACGGCCAGGTCTATGGCCTCGTCGCGCCGCTCTACGAGATGGCGCGCGTCACAGCCAGCCAGCTTGCCGGCAACGAAGCGGCGGCCTTCGTCCATATGGACACGCCGACCAAGCTCAAGGTCACCGGCATCGACCTGTTCTCGCTCGGCGACTTCGCCGAGGGCGAGGACCGCCAGGAGATCGTGCTGCGCGATGCGGCGGCCGGCGTCTACAAGCGACTTGTGCTGAAGGACGACCGCATCATCGGCACCGTGCTCTATGGCGAGACGGCGGACGGCGCCTGGTTCAACGATCTCAAGAAAAAGCAGACCGACATATCCGAGATGCGCGATACGCTCATCTTCGGCCAGTCCTACCAGGGGGGTGCCCCGCTGGACCCTATGGCGGCCGTTGCAGCCTTGCCGGATGATGCGGAGATCTGCGGCTGCAACGGCGTTTGCAAGGGGAAGATCACCGGCGCGATCACGGCCAAGGGCCTGACCTCGCTCGACGACGTGCGCGCCCACACCAAGGCCTCGGCCTCCTGCGGCTCCTGCACCGGGCTGGTCGAGAAGCTGATGGTGCTGACCATCGGCGACAAATACAATCCAGCGGCGGTGCAGCCGATGTGCGGCTGCACGACGCTCGGTCATGACGAGGTCCGCCGGCTGATCATCGCCAAGCGCCTGAAGACCATTCCCGCCGTCATGCAGGAACTGGAATGGACGACCTCCTGCGGCTGTGCCAAATGCCGGCCGGCGCTCAATTACTATCTCGTCTGCGACTGGCCGGACGACTACGCCGACGACTACCAGTCGCGCTTCATCAACGAGCGCGTCCACGCCAACATCCAGAAGGATGGCACCTATTCGGTGGTGCCGCGCATGTGGGGCGGGGTGACCAATGCCGCTGAACTGCGCGCCATCGCCGACGTTGTCGACAAGTTTGAAATCCCGATGGTCAAGGTCACCGGCGGCCAGCGCATCGACATGCTCGGCATCCGCAAGGAAGACCTGCCGGCGGTGTGGGCCGATCTCGGCCAGGCCGGCTTCGTCTCCGGCCACGCCTATGCCAAGGGGTTGCGCACGGTGAAGACCTGCGTCGGCTCGGACTGGTGCCGCTTCGGCACGCAGGATTCGACGGGATTTGGCGTGCGCATCGAAAAATTCATGTGGGGCTCGTGGACGCCGGCCAAGGTCAAGATGGCGGTGTCGGGCTGTCCGAGGAACTGTGCCGAGGCGACCTGCAAGGATGTCGGCGTCATCTGCGTCGACTCCGGCTACGAGATACATTTCGCCGGCGCGGCCGGCCTCGACATCAAGGGCACCGAGGTGCTGGGCATGGTCAAGACCGAGGACGAGGCGCTGGAGCACATCGTGGCGCTGACGCAGATGTACCGCGAGCAGGGCCGCTATCTCGAGCGCATTTACAAATGGGCCAAGCGCATCGGCATCCCCGAGATCAAGCGCCAGATCATGGACGATGGCGAGAAGCGCAAGGCCTATTACGACCGCTTCGTCTTCAGCCAGAAATTCGCCCAGGTCGACCCGTGGTCGGAACGCGTTTCCGGCAAGGACAAGCACGAATTCCGGCCGATGGCTTCGGTCGGATTTGCGCAGGCGGCGGAGTGACCATCATGAACTGGGTATCAATAGGCTCTATCTCCGACATCCCTCGCCGCGGCGCGCGCTGCGTCGCCACCCCGGAAGGCAAGATCGCCGTCTTCCGCACCGCCGATGATCAGGTCTATGCCATCGACGACCATTGCCCGCACAGAGGCGGACCGCTCAGCCAGGGCATCGTGCACGGCACGGCGGTGACCTGTCCCTTGCACAATTGGGTGATTTCGCTGGAAACGGGCAAGGCGCTCGGCGCCGACGAGGGCGCGGTGCGCACCATTCCGGTGCGGATCGAAGGCGAGCATCTGTTCATTGCGCTGGAAGCGCTGGCCAGCCGCGCGGCCTGAACCCATGGAGATCGATGAAGCGCGCGAGGTGAGGACCACCTGCCCCTATTGCGGGGTGGGCTGCGGCGTGCTGGCGAAGGTCGCTGCGGACGGGCAAGTGTCCGTCCGCGGCGACCCCGACCATCCGGCCAATTTCGGCCGGCTCTGCTCCAAGGGCTCGGCGCTGGCCGAGACCATCGACCTCGACGGCAGGCTGCTCCATCCCGAGATCCACGACCGCCGCGCCGGCTGGGATGAGGCGCTCGACCTCGTCGCTTCGACCTTTTCGCAAACCATTGCCGAACACGGACCCGATGCGATTGCCTTCTATGTCTCCGGCCAATTGCTGACCGAGGATTATTACGTCGCCAACAAGCTGATGAAGGGTTTTGTCGGATCGGCCAATATCGACACCAATTCGCGCCTGTGCATGGCCTCCTCGGTCGCCGGCCATCGCCGTGCCTTCGGCTCCGACACCGTGCCGGGAACCTATGACGATCTGGAGTTCGCCGATCTCATCGTGCTGGTCGGCTCCAACCTCGCCTGGTGCCATCCCGTGCTCTACCAGCGCATCGCGGCGGCGCGGGAAAAGCGGCCGGAGATGAAAGTCGTTCTGGTCGACCCGCGCCGCACCATGACCGCTGACATTGCCGATATGCATCTGGCGATCGCGCCCGATGGCGACGTCGCTTTGTTCACCGGGCTGCTCGCCTATCTCGGCCGGCACAACGCGCTCGACCGCGCCTACATCACGACGCACACGACCGGCTTCGGGCAAGCGCTTTTCGCCGCATCGGCGCTCGACCTGGTCGGCGTCGCCGCCGCCACGGGCCTGAGCGAGGACGAGCTTGACCGGTTCTACAGCCTGTTCGCGGCGACCTCCAAGACCGTGACCGTCTACAGCCAAGGGGTGAACCAGTCGTCTTCGGGCACCGACAAGGTCAATGCCATCATCAACTGCCATTTGGCCACCGGCCGCATCGGCAAGCCAGGGGCAGGGCCGTTTTCGGTGACCGGCCAGCCCAACGCCATGGGCGGGCGCGAGGTCGGCGGCATGGCCAACATGCTGGCTGCCCATATGGAGATCGAAAACCCCGATCATCGCGACCGCGTGCAGCGCTTCTGGAACGCGCCGGCCGTTGCCGGAAAGCCCGGCCTGAAGGCAGTCGAGATGTTCAAGGCGGTTGCCGACGGGCACATCAAAGCGCTGTGGATCATGGCCACCAACCCGGTCGATTCGATGCCGGACGCCGATGCCGTCGAAGCGGCGATCAAGGCGTGCCCGTTCGTGGTGGTGTCGGACGTGCTGGCCCGGACCGATACCGTCCGCCACGCCCATGTCCGGCTGCCCGCCGCCGCCTGGGGCGAGAAGGATGGCACCGTCACCAATTCCGAACGCCGTGTGTCGCGCCAGCGCGCTTTTTTGTGCGTGCCCGGAGATGCGCTGCCTGACTGGCGGATTATTGCCGAGGTGGGCAAACGGATGGGGTTTGGTGAGGCGTTTTCCTACGCGTCGCCGGCGGAGGTGTTTGCCGAGCATGCCGCGCTGTCGGGTTTCGAGAATGATGGTGCGCGGGATTTCGACATCGGGGCTTATGCCGGGGTTGATGCGGAGGGATATAAGGCGCTTGAGCCGTTCCAATGGCCAGCGCCGAGCCAAGGCGCCCCCCTCTGGCCTGCCGGCCATCTCCCCTTCAAGGGGGGAGATCGGCTGTCATGGCCGTCTTCGCCAATTCACAACGTCGCAAAGCGAAAGCAGTCGGCGAAGCTGCCAATCTCCCCCCTTGAGGGGGAGATGGCCGGCAGGCCAGAGGGGGGCGCTCAAGCTGGAGGTTGGCCAGAAGGGGTCGGCACGACTGGGCTCCAGGCTCGCTTCTTCGCCAACGGCAACTTCTTCACACCCGACCGCAAGGCGCGCTTCATCGCCATCCGTCCCACCACGGAAATCCGCACCAGCCCCGATTATCCGCTGATCCTCAACACCGGCCGCATCCGCGACCATTGGCACACCATGACGCGGACGGGGAAAAGCCCGCGGCTTTCGCAGCACATCGCCGAGCCCTTCGTCGAAATCCACCCGGCGGATGCGCAGCGCTTCGGCATCGGTGACGCCGACATAGCGCGCGTTTCCAGCCCGCGCGGTGATGTGCTGGTGCGCGCGCTGGTGACGGCGCGCCAGCGCCAGGGCAGCCTGTTTGCGCCGATGCACTGGACCGATCAGTTCTCGGCAAAGGGCCGGCTCGACACGCTGACCGCGCCGCTGACCGATCCCATTTCCGGTCAGCCGGCGCTGAAACATGTCGCCGCCCGTATCGAGAAATTCGCGGCCAAGGCCTTCGGCTTCGCGGTGACGCGGCGCAGGCCTGAGCCCGATACCGCGGCCTACTGGGCCGTGGCCAAATGCAAGGGCGGCTGGCGGGTCGAACTTGCCTTTGCCGAAGACGACATCGACTGGGCCGGCTTTGCCGGATCACTGTTCGGCGCGCCAGTGGGCGCCGAAATCCTCGCCTATCATGACCGCGACGCCGGCCAGCATCGCATCGCCGCCTTCGACGGCGACCAACTGTCCGGGGCCTTGTTCGTCGCACCCGGCCCGGTCGCCGTGTCGCGCGGCTGGGCGGCGGAACAGTTGAGTGTCGATCATGTCGACCGGCGCGACAGGCTGGCGATCGTGGCCGGGCGGCCGGGCGGGGTCGACGTCGATCGCGGCGCCATCGTCTGCTCCTGCTTCGGCGTTGGCGCCAACCAGATCACGGAAGCGGTACGCCGCGGCTGCGGCAGCGTCGCGGCAATCGGCGCGGCCCTGAATGCCGGCACGAATTGCGGCTCCTGCCGCGCCGAGATCAGGGTCATCATCGACGCACAGAGCCTCCAAGCAGCCGAGTGATCGTCCTGACCAAAAGGGGCCTGCGCGACGGTGCTGGTTGGGCTATGGTGGCTCAGGCGTGCTACGTCGCGCACGAATCATCCTCAGTCAGGGTCATCCAATGGCAAATCCCCCGCGCCGACCGACAAATCCGATGGCGGCCGCCGAGGCGGCTTTCAAGCCGGTGAAGAAGCCGGCTGCCCCGGTCCGAGAGCCCACGGCCGCTCCAGGCGTCAGGGAGCTTGTTTCGATCCGAATCGACCGCGCCGTGCTGGACCATTTCCAGGAGGATGGACCCGGCTGGCAGGACCGCATCAACGACGCCTTGCGGCGTGTGATAGAAGGCAAGCCGATCGTTACCGGGGGTGATCGTTCAGACGACGAGTAGCGGCTGTTCCAGCCGGCTCACGCTTCGAAGTGCAGGATGTAGAGCTTCCGCGTCTTCTCGTGGATCGTCCATTCGCCTTTCCAGCCTTTCGGCAGCACCAGCATTTCGCCCGGACCAACGTCCTCGCTGCGGCCATCGGGACCATGCAGCGAGACCCGGCCTGACACGATGTGGCAGGTTTCGGAATTGGTCTCGCGCGAGGCCGTGAAGCGGCCCGGCGTGCACTCCCAGACGCCGACTTCCAGTGCGCCATCCGGCGAGGTCCACAGCGTCGTCGAGGCTTCGAACTGATCGCCGCTGATCGAGGTCGGCTTGGGCTCAGCCTCGCCGAGGTCGATGGAGGCGAGGTGGGCGAAGGTCTGGAAGTCGGTCATGGCAGTCTCTCAATGTCCTGTGATGCGGTCGGCGATCGCGGCCAGTTTCGACGTGTGCTGGAGGCCGGCTTCCTCGCGCTCATCGGCGACGCGATAGAGCTGATACATCGAGTGGACGCCGAGCCAGCGCATCGGCTCGGGCTCCCATTTGCTGACCTTTCGGTTGACCCAGGGCAGGCGGGTCAGTTCGGTGTCGCGGCGCAGGATAAGGTCGCGCAGCGTGCGGCCCGAAAGGTTGGAACTCGAGACGCCGAGCCCGACATAACCGCCGGCCCAGCCGATGCCGGTTTGCGGATCGAGCCCTGCCGTCGTGCACCAGTCGCGCGGCACGCCCAGCACGCCGCACCAGGCGTGGTCGATGCGAAGCTTCGCAGTCTGCGGCAGCAGCCGTGTGAGGATCGCGTGCAGGCTTTCGATCGTGGCCTGCTGCGTTTGGCCGCGCACATCCGTTTGCGAGCCGTAACGATAGGGTACGCCGCGTCCGCCCATGGTGATGCGGCCTTCCCTGGTGCGCTGCGCATAGCAATAGGCGTGCGCGGAGTCGCCCAGAAGCTCATGGCCCTCCCAGCCGATCTCGTCCCACAGTGATTGCGGCAGCGGCTCGGTGATGATCTGCGCGCTGTTGAGCGGCAGCCAGAGCCGTTCATTGCCTGGTATGCCGGCCGTGAACCCTTCCGTGGCACGGATGATGATCGGCGCGCGCACGGTGCCGCGGTTCGTCGTGACCTTGCCCTTCTCGATGCCGGTCACGGTGGTCTGCTCGTAGATCGGCACACCGAGCCGCTCGACGGCTTCGGACAGGCCGCGCACCAGCTTGGCCGGCTGCACACGCGCGGTGCCGTGGTGGATATAACCGCCAAGCACATTCCTGATGTTGATGCGGGCCTTGGCCTCTGCCTGGCCGATCAGGCTGACACGCTCGCTCGGCACGCTCCAGCCGATCGCATCGGCATAGGCGGCGTTGATCCGTTCGAGCTGCGGCGGGTTGGTCGCCACCGTCAGATTGTCGACGCGGCGGATGTCGGCATCGATGCCTTCGGCTTCGGTCACCTTGATCACTTCGTCGACCGTGCCATGCATGGCCGTTTCCATGTCGATGACAGCGCCGCGCGTCGAGGTCTGCAGATATTTCTCGCGCGACCAGCTGAAGCCGCCGGACAGCCAGCCGCCATTGCGGCCCGACGCGCCGAAGCCGGCGAACTCCCGCTCGACGATGGCGATGCGGATCGATGGATCGGCCTTCTTCAGGTAATAAGCCGTCCACAGGCCGGTGTAGCCGGCGCCGACGATGCAGACATCGGCTTCGAGATCGCCCGGAAGCGGCGCGCGATAGGCCGGCAGGCCGATGTCGGCATACCAGAACGAGACGTTGCCGTTGACTTTGGCGTCCATGTCTAAAAATCCTGCGGGGAAAGAGCGATCAGGTCATCGTCATGTCGGCGCGATCGTCGTCGGCAAGAAGTTTTGCATCGACGACCGACCAGCGCAGATCGACCGTGTCACCAATCGAGAACGGTGTGGCTTCCAGCGACGAGCGTACGATGGCGACCGAGCCGTCGCGCAGCGTCACCTGGTATTTCGAGCCGGAGCCCAGATAGATCGCCTCGCTGATTTGACCGGTGAGGCTGTTCTGCCCGGCGGCGGGAGGCGTGTTGGTGCCGGCAAGCAAAAGCTTCTCCGGCCGCAGCAGGACCACCGGTTTGCGGCCGCTGGCGAGCTTGCCGTTGGCCACGATCTTCTGGCCGGCGATCGTCAGGCTGGTCTCGCTTCCGGACGTCTGGGCGGTGCCACGCAAACTGGTCGATTCGCCGATGAACTTGGCCACGAACAGGGTCGTTGGCTCGTCGTAGAGCTGGCGGCCGGTTCCGACCTGTTCGATGCGGCCCTGATTGAAGACGGCGATGCGGTCGGACAGGACCAGCGCCTCTTCCTGGTCGTGCGTCACATAGACGAAGGTGGTGCCGAGTTCGCGGTGGATGCGCTTGATCTCTAGCTGCAGCCATTCGCGCAATTTCTTGTCGAGCGCGCCGAGCGGTTCGTCCATCAACAGCAGCGGCGGATCGAAGACGATGGCGCGCGCCAGCGCCACGCGCTGCTGCTGGCCGCCGGAAAGTTCGGAGGGATAGCGATGCGCGAAGTCGGACATCTTGACCATGTCCAGCGCGCGCACGACGAGACGGTCGCGCGCCTGCTTGTCCATGCCGCGCAAGGTGAGGGGATAGGCGACGTTCTTGCCGACCGTCATATGCGGAAACAGCGCGTAGTGCTGGAAGACAACGCCGATGTTGCGCTTGTGGGCCGGCAGGGCGACGATGCTTTTGCCGCCAACGGCGAGGTCGCCGGAGGTGAGGTCGGTGAAGCCCGCCACGACGTTGAGCGTCGTGGTCTTGCCCGAGCCGCTGGGGCCGAGCAGCGTCATGAACTCGCCCGGCTCGATATGCAGGCTGACATCGTCGAGTGCGGTGAAATTGCCGTAGCGCTTGGTTGCGCCCTTGATGTCGATGGCCGCGCCGCGTTTCCTCGCAGTCATCTCAACTCCTCGTCGATTTCGAGCTGATGATCAGCCCGGCGCTGATAATCAGCGTCGTGGCAATGAAGATGATGGTTCCGACGGCCGTCACCGTCGGATCGGCGTCGCGGGTGATGCTGGTGAAGATCTGCACCGGCAAGGTCTTCAGGTAGGGACTGGTGATGAACAGCGCGACGATGATCTCATCGAAGGAGGTGACGAAGGCAAACAAAAGCCCGGACAGGATGCCGGGCGCGATCAGCGGCAAGGTCACGGTGCGGAATGTGGTGAAGCGGTTGGCGCCGAGGCTTGCCGCCGCCGTCTCCAGCCGCGCGTCGAAGACTTCGAGGCTTGCCGACACGGCGATGATGACGAAGGGGATCGCCAGCATCGTATGTGCGATTACGAAGCCGGTGGTGGTGCCGACGAGCTGGTAATCAAGGTAAACGGCATAGATGCCGATCGCCAACACCACGCCGGGCACGATCATCGGCGTGATCAGGATGGCGCGCAGCAGGCCGGCGCCGGAATGTTTCATGCGGCTGAGGCCGAGCGACGCCAGCGTGCCGATCAGCGTGGCGGCGACGGCGACGAGGCCCGCGACCCTCAGCGAATTGAAGAAGCTCGACAGCCAATCGGGGTTGGTGAAGAAATTCTCGTACCATTGCCAGGAGAAACCGGACGGCGGGAAAGCGAGCGACTTCTTCTCGTTGAATGACATCGGGATGATGACCAGCGTCGGCATCACCAGCCAGACGGCGACAAGCAGGCAGAACAGACCGAGCAGAAGGCGGGATGGTGCCAGTCTCATGATCTGGACGCCTGCTTGTGGCGCTGGCGCATCAGCGGGGCGGCGAGCGCCAGAAGCACGAAGGTCGCGACCAGCAGCACGACGCCCATGGCGCCGCCGCGGCCCCAGTTGAGCAGGCTGAGCACCTGGCTCTGCACCAGCGTCGACAGCATGGTGCTGCGCGGGCCGCCGAGCAGGGCAGGCGTGATGTAGAAGCCGAGCGACAGGATGAAGACGATGATGGCGCCGGCGAAAACGCCGGGCAGCGACAGCGGCAGATAGATTTGCAGGAAGGCGCGTGCCGGGCGCGCACCAAGGCTGCGCGCCGCCTGCACGAGGCGCAGATCGATGCCGCGCATGACCGAATAGAGCGGCAGGATCATGAACGGCAGCAGCACCTGCGCCATGCCGATGACGACGCCGGTCTGCGTGCGGATCAGCTTCACGCCGTCAAAGCCGAGCAGCCTGATGACCGAATTGATGATGCCGGAATCCTGCAGCAGGATGACCCAGGCCAGGGTGCGCACCACGCCGCTGACCCAGAACGGCACCAAAACGCACAGGATGAGGACCAGCCGCAGGCGCGGTCCGACCGCCGTCATGAGATAGGCATAGGGGTAGGCGGCGATGACGCAAACGATGGTGACCCAGGCTGCGATGGAAAAGGTGCGCCACAGGACGGTGACGTTCACCGGGGTGGAAAAGAACCAGACATAGTTCTGCAAGCCCCAAGATGGGTCCGAGAAGCTGCGCAGCGTGACGGTCAGCAAGGGATAGCCCATCGCGGCGATGAGCAAAGCCAAGGCGGGCATCGCCAGCAGCGAAGGATAGGCAGCAAGGTGCGGGCGCCGCTGCGGCGCCCGCACGGCACCTGGCGGCCGAGGATGATCACCCCCGGCCGTCGGCGTATGCGATGTCTGGCTCACGCCGTCACCTCAGCGGTAGCCGGCTCAGTTGCCGGCCATCAGCGCTGTCCACTTGTCGGACGCGGCGGCGAAGTTGGCGACCCAGAACTTGATGTTCTGCTGATAGCCGAGCTTGGCGTGGTCCGGCGTGTTGGTCAGAAAGGCGGCGACGGATGCGTCGACCTTCGGCTGTGCCTCGTTGTTGATCGGCGAGTAGGAGGTCTGCTCGGTCAGGATCTCCTGCGACTTCTTGCCGAGATAGGCGTTGATCAGCGCGTAGGAAGCGTCGGTGTCCTTGGCGCCGACCGGGATGGTCAGCTGGTCCATGACGACCAGCCAGTCCTTCCACACCGGCGTGTAGGCAGCGCCGTTCTTGACCGCCGTCATGGCGCGGCCGGTCCACATGATGATCATGTCGGCCTCGCCGGATTCGGCGAGCTGCTGGGATTCTGCGCCCGTCTTCCAGAAGATGGTGTCGGGACCGATCGCCTTGATCTTGGCGATGCCCTTGTCGATGTCGGCCGGCGTCATGGCGTCGACCTTGCCGCCGTCTGCCAGGATGGCCTGTTCGATCAGGCCGCCGAGCGGGCTGCCGCTGCCGTCGATGGCGCGGGTGCCGGGAAATTTCGCGGTGTCGAAGAAGTCCTTCCAGTCCTTCGGCGGATTGTCCTTGTACGTGTCGTTCTTGTACATCAGGACCATGCCGTAGTTCATCGCCGGCACGCTGCACTCGCCGACCTGTCCGGGCGGGATGTGCGAGATGTCGAGCTTGGTCAAATCCAGCTTCTGGAACAGTTTTCCGCAATGCACGAAGGGCGGAAAATCGTCCGTATCGACGACATCCCAGGTCACATTGCCTGATTCGACCTGCGCCTGGAGCTTGGCGATTTCGGTCGGCCCGTCATTCAAAAGCTTGACGCCGCTCTTGTCGACGAATTCCTTGAGGGCGGCGACCTGGCCGTCCTGGTAGATGCCGCCATAGGAGACGAAGGTCAGCGTCTTTCCCTTCAGCGAGCCGTCCACCACGGTCCCGGCCGGCGGTGCGTTCTGCGCGTGAGCGGCGGCCGCAAGCAAGGCCAGTGCGGCGGCGCCGACGAACCCGGCCAATCTTGATCTGCTTCCCATTTTCTAACCCTCCGATGGCTCGCTGTTTGATTTTGGTAGGCCGGGCGCGAGCGTTTTCCGGGCTACATATTGGTCGAGGTCGACGGCGCCGCTGGTCGGCGGCGCAATGATCCACAGCACTTCGGCCACCGTATCGCCGACATTGATCGTCCGGTGGGGCATCGAGGTCGAATATTCGATGCTATCGCCCTCTTCGAGGGTGAAGCTCTCCTCGCCGAGGGTCAGTTGCACGCGTCCGCGCAGCACGAGGAACATCTCGCTCGCGTTGCCGTGCGTGTAGGGCACGTCGCCGGTCGAGCCGCCGACGGCGAACTCGCCGCAATAGACTTCCATCTCGCGGATCGGCCGGCGCGACAGCAGCGTCTTGCGGTAGCCTTCGCTGGTCGGCAGCGCCGGCCGCTCGCTGCGTGTCAGCACCGCGTGCGGCGACACTTCGCATTCGTCGAAAAGATCGGCGAGGCTGATGCCGAGTGCATTGGCAATCAGCATCAGCGTGCTGGCGTTGGCGCCGGAAAGGCCGCGCTCGAGCTGGCTCAGGAAACTGGCGGTGGTGCCGATCATGTCGCCGAGCTGGCGCAGCGTCAGGCGCCGCGTCGTGCGATAGGCCTTGATCCGATCGCCCAATACCGTCGAGCGGCGCGCTTCGGCGCTGGTCGCGGCATTGTCGTTGAGTGCGTGATCCGCAGCGATTTTCATGGCGATCTCAGGGTTCACTTAACATGCTATTAAGTGGGGCGTCCTGGCAAGCGGATTCGCCTGGTCACCTGAAAATCATCGATGGACCTGCAGAGGGGCATGATCGGCCGACCGGCAACCCGGTTCAGCTCGATCACTGGATCATGAAGCGCGAACTGAATGGCAGGCTTGCCGCGCCGACGGCCTTCGGGCTGATGGTGACGCGCGCCGGCAGCGCTTCGATGCCGGGGAATTCCCGGCCGATGTCGTCGCACAAGGCCTCGGCAATCTTTTGCGGCGCATAGCTGGACAGGACGACCGTCCTGAACTCGACAAACTGGGTCAGCGCGGAGATCGACGCTTTCAGGCGGTCGGAACACTCGCCCAGCCATGCGCTGTAGGCCTCGCCCAGATCGGGCCACTCAGGGCTGCTGCTCCAGATGATTTCGGACGGGCGCCCGCGCATGGCCAATTCGCTCTCCAGGCGCATCAGGCCGTGATCGAAGCTGGCGCTGGAGTTTCCCTTGTAGATCTGGTGGTTGAGGATGAGCCTGCTCTGCAGCCGTGCTCCGAGATAGAAGAACAGATAATCGTTGAGCGGCTTTGCGACGCCGAACATGCTCTCGCCGCCGGCTGCCGCTGTGATGTCGTTCTGCACGAAAACTGGCAGCTTGATCTGTTCCTCGATCTCGGCCTGCAAGGCCTTGAGCGAGGTGCTCGATCCGTTGCGGGTTGCAGCCATCGTGTCGACATCGTCGGGAACCGCCAGGCCGATGCCGGCAACCCGGCTGCGCGCCTCGACCGGCAGGCTGGTCATGGCTTGCCCGATCGCGCCGAACAGATCGCTGCTTTGCGGAAACGGATTGGCTTCATCCGCCGGCAACTGCGTGTGGAAGCGCACCGTGCCGATAAAGTCGATAAGCGCGATGTCGATCCTGCGCCGGCTGAAGCCGACGCCAACCGCATAGGCGCCCTCCGGGTTGAGCGAAAGCGGGATCGTCGGCGGCCCGACGCGGCCGCGCTGCGCCTCGCCCTGCGAGACCAGGCCTTCCTGCTCGAGCGAGCGAACGATGACCGAAGCCGTCTGCGCCGACAGGCCGGTCTTCTCGCCGATTTCCATCCGCGAAATGCCTTCGTTCTGAAGCAGCAGGGATAACACCAGCCGCTCGTTGTAGCTGCGGACGCTCAATGCATTCAGCCCGCTCGCACGATCGGCGATGCGCAAGGGATTGGGTGGTGCGAATCTCATGTCAGGCAAAGGTCGCCCCGTCGGTAAGAGCGCGTTGCCTGGCGGCGGTATGGTTGCTCATGTCGAGCGGCTCCAGCCGATGGCATCGACCGCGCGGGCGAGCGCGGTGCCCAGCAATCTGTGCGCCTCGGCATCGATGTGAAAGCCGTCCGCTTCGCTGCACGACACCACCGAGCCGGCATCGAAAAAGTGGAGTTCGAGCGAGTCCGCCAGAACCTCGAACTCGAGCGCGAGCAGGCGCGATTTCTCCGGCGCGCCGGCGAATATGGACTTCCATTCCTTGACGTCGTCCTGCATCGGCGGCGGCGCCACGATCATGATTTCGGGCGTGGTGCCGCCCGGACCGGGCGCCAGCTCCTTGATGTCGTAGACGAGGCAGCCGATGCCCATCGCCACTTCCGACGGCGGCTTGTTGAAGCGGATCTTGAGATCGTTGGTGCCGAGCATGATGATGACGAGGTCGAGCGTCGCATGGCTCTGCAGGCAAGGACGAAGATAGGTTCGGCCGTTCTTGTGGGCGCCCTCGATCGGGTCGTCGTGGACGGTGGTGCGGCCGCTCAACCCCTCCTCGATGACATACCAGTCAGGGCCCAGCTGAGAACGCAATATGCCCGGCCAGCGTTCACCCGGACCATAGCGCTCGAGCGGCCCCCTGCCGGGGATCTGGCCGTGCGTGTTGGAGTCGCCGTAGCACAAGACTGATCGCATGTTTTTCCCGCCGGGACAGACTGCGCGCCGAAGCCGGCGAGCGCCATTCATGATGGATAGTGGAGCGGTGAAAGGCAAGCAAGGGAATAGTCATTCAACCTGACTAACTATTGACAGGGCGAATCCGCTGTGCTTCTAAAGTGCCCGGAGGAGTTCTCGACCGTCATCATCGTCCAGCAGAAGTTGGGCTTCGACACGCATGTGTTCGGGGGCGGGAGAATTGCGCGCATCGGTCGGTTTGTGACGGGGGCATGCATTGGGAGAGCGTCTCGTGGCCATACGAATTTGTAGGCCGGAGCAACCACAAGGAGGAGTGTTCAATGTTAGGATTGCTGAAAACCGTCGGCCTGGGGATGCTCGTTGCGTCCACGCTTGCCGTGACGTCCTTGGCGCATGCGCAAGACGTCAAGCTGATGGACGGCGTGGCGCCGCGCCCCGACGACACGCGCATGACCGCCGCCGGTGCGTTCAAGAAGGACCCGCCCTGGGTCATCGGCATGAGCGACTTCGGTGTCAACGCAAACACCTGGACGGTGCAGGTGGCGCATGAGGCGGAGAACGCCGCGGCCAAGGACAAGCGCATCTCGAAATTCATCCTGCTCGATGCCGGCTTCGACCAGAAGAAGCAGGTGGCCGATATCGAGGACCTGATCGCACAGCATGTCGACGCCATCATCGTTCAACCGGTGACCAGCACGTCGGCCAATGCCAGCATCGCCAAGGCGGTCGCCGCCGGCATCCCGGTCATCCTTCACACCGGGCGTATCGATTCCGACGCCTACACCACCGAAATCCAGGGCGGCGCCGAGCACTTCGGCAAGGTGATGGGCGACTGGCTGGTGAAGACCGTCGGTGACAATGGCAAGATCTGGGTCCTGCGTGGCCTGGCCGGCCATCCGGAAGACACCAACCGCTACAACGGCCTCCTGGAATCGCTCAAGGGCACGCATGTGCAGATCATTGCCGAGGAGCATGGCGACTGGCAGTACGACAAGGCCAAGAAGCTGTGCGAGACGCTCTATCTGAACAATCCGCAGGTCGACGGCATCTGGTCGTCCGGTGCCGACATGACGCGCGCCTGCGTCGATGTCTTCAAGCAGTTCGGCACACCCATTCCGCCGATTTCGGGCGAGGGCAACAATGGCTATTTCGGCCAGTGGATTACGGATGGGTTCAAGTCGATCTCTCCGGAATACAGTCCCGCCCAGGGCGCTGCCGGCGTGCGCGCCGCCGTTGCCCTTCTGGAAGGCAAGCAGCTCTACAAGCGCTATGTCTACAATCCCGACGGATGGGACCAGGACAAGGCCAAGAAATACTATCGCGACGACCTGACCGCCAATGTCTGGTGGCCAAGCGAACTGCCGGAAGACAAGCTCAAGGAATACTACGGCAAGAAGTGACGGCGCCGTGGCTGGCGGGGAGTGGACAAACATTCCCCGCAGGCCGTTCCATGTGTTGAATCCGGTTCGTTCGAGGGTTTCGTGACCAATCTTGTCGAGATGTCCCACATTTCGAAGGCATTCGGAGGGAGCAAGGCGCTCCACTCCGTTTCCCTCGACCTCAAGGCGGGCAGCGTCCATGCCCTGATGGGCGAGAACGGTGCCGGCAAATCGACGTTGATGAAGATTCTGGCGGGCGTGCATCAGCCCGATTCCGGCAAGATCTTCATGAGCGGCGAGAAGCTCGATCTGAAGTCGCCGCGCGCCGCGCTCGATGCCGGCATTTCGACCGTTTTCCAGGAGCATTCGCTGCTGCCCAATCTGTCGATCGCCGAGAACATGTTCCTCGGCCGGGAGCCGACGACCCGGTTTGGCTCGATCGACTATCCCGCGATGAAAAGCCAGACCGCCAGGGCGCTTGGCGAACTCGGCCTCACGCTCGACCCGTCGCAACTCGTTTCCAACCTGACGATCGCCGAGCGGCAATTCGTCGAGATCGCGCATTGCATCCAGGCCGACGCCAGCGTGCTCATCCTCGATGAGCCGACGGCGGCGCTCAACGCGGCCGATGTCGATGTGCTCAACCGCAACATCCGCCGGCTGCGCGACAAGGGAAAAGCCATCGTCTACATCTCGCATCGCATGGAGGAGATCTTCGAGTTGTGCGACACGGTGACGGTGCTGAAGGATGGCGCACTGGTCGGCACCAAGACGGTGTCCGAGATCACCACCGACGAACTCATCGCCATGATGGTCGGACGCGAACTCCAGGACCTTTTTCCCGATCGTACGGGCGATGTAGGCGATGAGATACTGCGCGTCGAAAACCTCAAGATCACCGAGACATCGCAGCCGCTCTCGCTGACTTTGCACAAGGGCGAGATCGTCGCCCTGGCCGGGCTGGAAGGGCAGGGCCAGCAGCGCTTCCTGCGATCGCTGATTGGCCGCTACCATCCCTTCGCCGGGACGATTTCCATCAACGGCAAGGCGCTGAAGATGCCGCTCCCGGCGTCGGCGGGCGTTCGGTATTTGCAGCAGCTGAAGGTCGGCTTCGTTCCCGAGGACCGCAAGGAAGAGGGGCTCTTCCTCGCTTTGCCGATCGCCCACAACATCGCCATCGGATTGCATTCGAGGCGCCCGGAACTTGCGCCGGCGCGGCCATATCGAAACGTCATCGCCCGCATGATGGAGGTCATGAACATAAAGGCGGCGGGCCTGTCGGCTGCGGTCGGTTCGCTGTCGGGCGGCAACCAGCAAAAGGTTCTGCTCGGCCGCTACCTTGCCGCCGATCTCGATCTTCTGCTGGTCGAAGAGCCGACGCGCGGCGTCGACATCGGCGCCAAGTCCGAGATCTACCATCTTCTGCGGGACTTCACCGCGAAGGGCGGCGCGGTGCTGGTGCTGTCGCGCGAGACGATCGAGCTGATCGGGCTCTGCGACCGCATCTACGTCGTCCATCACGACACGATCGTGGCCGAAATGCCGGCAGCGCAGGCGAGCGAACACAAGATTCTCGACGCGGCCCTCATGGGCGGCTCCACGCGCCAGCATTAGGGGCCTGCCATGGTTCGTTCGGTTTTCAACATCCTGAATGGCCGGAACACGCGGCAGGGCCTGTGGGGCCTGCCGCTGCTGGTCGCCTTGCTCATTTCGCTGTGGCTGACCGTCGAGACGACGCAGTTCGCCACGGCCGAAAACCTCTTCAACCTGGTTGCCCAGGCGATGCCGCTGATCATCGCGGCGATCGGACAGCTCGTCGTCGTGCTCATCGGCGGGCTCGACCTGTCGGTCGGCTCGGTCATCAGCTTCACCACCGCGGTGCTGGCGCTCGACCAGCCAGCGATTGTGTTGATCCCGGCGGTCTTCGTGCTGGCGGCAGTCATCGGGCTGATCAACGGTCTGGCGATCACCCGTTTCAACGTCCATCCGATCATCGCGACGCTGTCGACGCAGTACATCGTGCTCGGCATCACGCGCATCCTGCGGCCCGTCTCCGGCGGCACGGTGCCGGAGATCGTCATCGATGCCGTCTCGGGCAGTTTCCTCGGCATTCCCTATCCGGTTTTCTGGGGCATCGTCGTGATCCTGGCAGCGTGGAAACTGCTCTACGGATCCCGGTATGGGCTGCATCTGTTTGCGATCGGCGGCGGCATCGCGTCCGGCGCCGAGAGTGCTGCCCGCAATTTCGGCGTCTCCGACCGCCGCAACATCATCCTCGCCTATGTGATCTGTTCCTGTTTCGCAGCCGTTGCCGGTGTCTTCCTGGCCGGGCGCATCGTGTCGGGCGATCCGAATGTCGGGCTGCTTTTCGAACTCGATACCGTCACCGCCGTGGCGCTTGGAGGCACCCAGCTTTCCGGTGGCATAGGCAGCCTGCACGGCACCGTGATCGGCGCGCTGGTCATGGCGCTGCTGGCCAATGGCATGAACCTCGCCAACGTCTCGCCGTTTGTCCAGACCGCGATCAAGGGCGGCATCCTGCTGGCGGTGGTCGGGCTGCAATCCCGCAAGAAGATGGGGCTCTGAAAGATGGCTGCCGTTCTCGCAAATCCGATCGCCCGGCGCCTGCTGCGCATACCGCCGTCCTATTTTGTCTTCCTCGTGCTGCTGGCCACGCTGTGGGTCGCACGGCCGAACATGCTCAACCTCAACATCATGGGTATCTTCGTCAGGCAGATCGTCCCGCTCGGCATCCTGGTTCTGGGGCAGCTCGTCGTCATGCGGGTGAAGTCGATCGACCTTTCCGGCGGCGGCATCATCCTGCTCATCAACTATTTCATTTCGTCAGGCACTTTCCCCGGCGCGTCGATGCCTTTCTTCGTCGTGCTGGCGCTCGGTACCGGCCTCGTCATCGGCCTGTTCAACGGCTTCATGATAGGGAGCCGGCGGGTGTCGGCGGTCATCGTCACGCTGGCGGTCAGCATCATCCTGGTCGGGCTGGTGCAGTTCCTGTCGAGCGGCAATCCGCCCGGCGATGTGCCGAAGCTGTTCAACGACCTCTACAACACGAAATTCCTGTCGGTTCCGACGCCGGTGCTGTTCTGGGTCCTGCTGACCGCTTTGGTGTGGCTGCTGCTGTCGCGGACCGTCTTTGGCCGCTACGTCGCCTCGGTCGGGGAGAATGCCGAAGCCGCGCATTTTTCCGGCGTGCCGGTCCAGCGCACGGTGATCCTTGCGCACACGCTCGCCGGCCTGATCGCGGCGATCGCGGCCCTGGTACAGACCGGTTCGATCGCCGTCGGCAGCGTCCGTGTCGGCCTCGACCTGCCGATCCTGGCGGTCGCGGCAACGATCCTCGGCGGCGTCGTCTTCGGTCGCGGCGACGGTGGCGTCTGGGGACCTTTCTTCGGGGCGTTGTGCTTTGCTCTGCTGTTCGTGGTGATGACCGTGCTCGGCATCGACGAGCCCGGCAAGCTTATCGCGCAGGGCGTCATCATCCTGGGTGCCGCGATCTTCTACGGAGTGCGGGTGCGAAACCCCTGACCTGAGACGGCGAAAAGCAAGCCGACCGGCGTTCGCCGGGACCGACAAATCCACGCGTTCAGACAATTGCAAACAGATGGAGAAACATGGATGTCACCGCCAAAAAACATCATGTGCTACGGCGACTCGCTGACCTGGGGCTGGGTTCCGGTCAAGGAGGGGTCGCCGACCTACCGCTACCCCTATGACCAGCGCTGGACCGGTGTGATGGCGGCGGCGCTGGGAGGGGGCTACCACATCATCGAGGAAGGCCTGAGCGCGCGCACGACCTGTCTCGACGACCCCAACGATCCGCGCCTGAACGGGGCGAACTACCTGCCCTCGGCCATCGCCAGCCATCTGCCGCTGGACCTGGTCATCGTCATGCTCGGCACCAACGACACCAAGTCCTATTTCCGCCGGACGCCTTATGAGATCGCCAATGGAATGGCGAAACTGGTCGGGCAAATCCTGACCAGTGCCGGCGGCATCGGCACCCCTTATCCGGCCCCCAAGGCGCTGGTCATTGCGCCGCCGCCGCTGACCCCGATGCCCGATCCATGGTTCGAGGGCATGTTCGGCGGCGGGCACGAAAAATCCAGGGACCTGGCCAGGCAGTACAAGGCGATGGCCGATTTCATGAAGATCGATTTCCTCAATGCCGGCGATTACCTCACCACGGACGGTGTCGACGGAATTCATTTCACCGCCGCAAACAACGCCGATCTGGGACGCGCCGTCGCCGACAAGGTCAAGTCGATCCTCGAGCCGGGCCAGGTCAGCACCGCCGCTTGAAGCCGCCACGCCCGTCGGCTTGCGGCACACAGGCTCACGGCGCAGGTGTGTCGCAGGTTCCTCCGGCGATGCACATCGATGCGGGGCCGAACGATGCGTTTGGCCCCGCATTGATATGGCGCCCGGCGCCGGCAGATGTGCGTCGATCTAGGGGCTTGGCCTCGGAACATCATCGGCCGATGCTTTGGTTTGACGATCGAAGACGACCGCCAGGCCGTTCTTGACGGCAAGTGAGGCGACCATGTCGTCGAGCTCGCGATCGGGAATGGCGGGTTTGAGGACCTGCCGGATGGCCCGATAGGCCTGCTCGGTCGACACATAGTCATAGCGCTTTTTACGCGCTTCCACATATTGCTCGATGAGAATGCCCAATCGGCGGGCGGCTATGTCATCTGGCTGCTGCAAGGGAGCCTCCTCAAGCGTCGATCGTTTGCAGACCCCCCGGATGTAAAAACCCACGCTGCGAAAGTTAAGGCCTGCGGCTGGTCCGAAGCCAAATAAATACGCTGTGGTCATCGACGATCCGCACGGCAGCCAAGCCAAGCGTCGGTCAAGGCCTTGGGCGAAATAGGGCGGCAGCGATCGGCTCCCAAGCGCGGAGCGATCCGCCCAGACGTGCATTCATAACAGCGCCGACAGAGCGGCCATGAAGTGGTCGTTTTCCGAAGTCGAGCCGATGCTGACACGCACATAGGTGTCAAAGCCCTGCTGCTTCCACGGTTTGACGATGACCCCTTGCCGCAGCAGGCCTTCGACGAAGACGGAGGCATCCTGCCGGCAGTTGAAGAACAGGAAATTGCCTCTGGAGGCGGCGACGTCGAGGCCCTTGCTTGCCAGGAAAGTCTCGACGCGTTTTCTCTCCGCCCTGGCCAGAGCTACGACCCTGGCGAGGTGTTCTTCATCGGCCAGCGCCGCGAATGCTGCGGCCTGGGCCATGCCGTTGGCGTTGAAAGGCGTGCGGACGCGGTCCAGCAGCGCGCGCAGCTCCGGGTCGCCGACGATGCCGAAGCCGATCCGCAATCCGGCCAGGCCGAACGCCTTGGAAAAGGTCCGAAGCACGATCCAGGGCCGGTCGAGCTTTCCCAGATAGGGCAGGGATGACGCATAGTCGTCGCCCTTGGCATATTCGGCATAGGCTTCGTCGATGACGATCAGCGTCTCGTCGCTCGTCGCATCCAGAACCCTCGACAGATCGCCGCCGGAGAGCCAGCTGCCGACCGGGTTCATCGGGTTCGAGAACAGCAGCATGCGCGGCCGTTCGCGCACCGCCTCGACCAGCGCATCGACATTGATGGTCAGATCGTCGTTGACGACAACGCGCTTGACGGTAGCGCCCATCAACGTGGTGTAGTCCTCATGCAGCGGAAACGACGGATAGAGCGTGACGACGGCGTCGCCCGGCCGCAACACGGCGCGGCTGATGACGGAGAGAAGATCTTCGGAACCGTTGCCGAGGATAATCTGGTCCTCGGCGACGGCATATTTGTCGCCGATCGCCTGGCGCAGCTTGCGCCCGGCAGGGTCCGGATAGAGGCGGAACATCTCGGAGCCGGCATGCATCGTCGTGGCGAGGGTCGGGCTGGGCCCGAGCGGGTTTTCGTTCGAGCCCAGTTTGGCGATTCTGGCCGGTGCGTATCGTTTCCGCACCTCGTCAATGGTCAGTCCGGAATTGTAGGGCGACAGGCGGTTGACTTCGGTGCGGACCATATCCGAGGCTTTCGACACGGGCTGGCTCCTCTGCGGTGGATTTCGTCATCCGTACCGCAGCTGAAATGCTTTGTATATGCTTGTATATGTAAGCTGACCTGATAGTCTCTACGCCGAAGCGGAAACCGACACCGACCAGGAGGATCACATGCGCAACGCTTCTCTCTTCGATCTCTCCGGCAGGAAGGCGCTTGTCACCGGCGCCAGCCGTGGCATCGGGCGCAGCATCGCCGAAGCGCTGAGCGCTGCCGGCGCCGACGTCGCGGTCACGGCGCGCAGCCTGGCCGCGCTGGAGCACACGACGGTCGCCATCCGCGCGGCCGGTGGGGTGGCGCATGCCGTCGCTCTCGACGTCACCGATGTCGGCCGCTGCCGCGCAGCCACCAACGAGGCTGCCAGCCTGCTTGGTGGTCTCGACATTCTCGTCAACAATGCCGGGATGGAGGAGGTGCGGCCCTCGCTCGATGTCGACGAGGCGCTGTGGGACAGGATCGTCGACACGAATCTGAAGGGAGCGTTCTTCTGCGCCCAGGCCGCCGCGCGGCAGATGCGCGACGCCGGCCGTCCCGGCACCATCATCAACCTGTGCTCGCTGACGTCGGAAGTCGGAATCCCAACCGCGGTGCCGTATGGCTCGTCGAAGTCCGGCCTGCTCGGCATGACGCGGGCGCTTGCGGCCGAGTGGGCGGAGCTTGGCATAAGGGTCAACGCCATCGCGCCGGGCTATTTCAGGACGGCGATGACGGACGTTTTTTACAACAACGAGGCATGGCAGCACTCCATGCTGGCCAAGATCCCGCAACGGCGTTTCGGTGATCTCTCCGACCTGCATGGCATCGCCGTGTTCCTCGCTTCGGATGCGGCGGCCTACATAACCGGCCAGTCCATTCCGGTCGACGGCGGCTTTCTCGCCTCGATCTGATGAGGCAGGTTTGTCTCGGTAGTTTCGACGGGAAGGATGACGGAAAAATCGCTGGCGACCGTCACATAGACATGTATATACTTTTGGCCGAGTGAAGCCTCTCGACGGCTTTGATCCTTGTCCAGGGTCGACCTGTCGGCCCGCAGCATATGGCCGGCCTGCGCCAGCCGTGATTGCGTTCCAAGAGTTCCAGGAGAACGAGCAGCCATGTCCGACATCAGCTTCCACGATTTGTCATCCATCGATGCCGACCAGCGCGCCAGTCTGCTGAAGCGCGCCGAGGCCGATCTGACGGTCTTCGTCGAGAAGGTCCGGCCGATCATCCAGGCCGTCAAGGACGAAGGCGACGCCGCCTTGATCCGCTTCGCCAGGGAACTCGACAAGGCCAATGTCGCCGAGGGCGAGCTGCAGGTGTCGGAAGCCGAGTTCGACGCGGCGTTCGACAAGGTGGAAAAGGACGTCGTCGAGAGCATCCAGTTCGGCATCGACAACATCAGGCATTTCCATGAGGAGCAGAAGCCGGAAACGATGTGGCTCAAGGAAGTCCGGCCGGGCGCCTATGCCGGCGACCGGTACACGCCGATCGCTTCCGTTGCGCTCTACGTGCCGCGCGGCAAGGGTGCTTTCCCATCGGTGACGATGATGACGTCGGTGCCGGCGGTGATTGCCGGCGTGCCGCAAATCGCCATCGTGACGCCGCCGACATCGGATGGTTCGGTGGACGCGGCAACGTTGGTCGCCGCACGCCTCGCCGGCGTCGGAACCGTCTACAAATGCGGCGGCGCTCAGGCAGTTGCCGCCGTCGCCTACGGCACGGAGACGGTGAAGCCCGCGCTCAAGATCGTCGGCCCCGGCAGCCCCTGGGTGGTGGCGGCCAAGAGCGTGCTGTCGTCGGTCATCAACACAGGCCTTCCGGCCGGGCCGTCCGAAGCGATCATCTTTGCCGATGACAGCGTCGACGGCGGGCTTGCTGCGCTCGACCTGTTGATCGAAGCCGAACACGGGCCGGATTCTTCGGCCTATCTGGTGACGCACAGCCGCAAGGTCGCCGAAGCCGCATTGGCTGCAATCCCGGAGCACTGGTCGCGGATGACCGAGCAGCGTGTCGAGTTTTCACGCGCGGTGCTGACCGGCAAGCGCGGTGGCATTGTGCTGACCGGGTCGCTGGAAGACAGCTACCGCTTCATCAACGACTATGCGCCCGAACATCTCGAGATCCTGTCGAAGGAGCCGTTCGCGCATCTCGGGCGCATCACCGAGGCGGCTGAAATCCTGATGGGGCCGCACACGCCGGTGACGCTGGCCAATTTCGTGCTTGGACCCAATGCGGTGCTGCCGACCAGCCGTTGGGCGCGGACCTACGGGCCGCTTTCGGTGACGGATTTCGTCAAGCGCTCGTCGATCGGCTATGTCACCTCGGTGGCCTATCCGGAACTCGCTCTGCACGCCCGCAGGCTCGCCCGCTACGAGGGCTTCAGCTCGCATGAGAACGCGGTCTCGGAGATCCGCGACCGCTATCTTGCCGGCTGAGCGGAACCGATCGCGATGAAGGCGGCACGACTTTACGGGCCCTGCGATCTGCGCGTCGAAGACATCGCGACGCCGGGCGCGCCGGATGCAGGCTGGGTGAAGCTCAGGGTCGATGCCGCCGGCATCTGCGGTTCGGACCTGCATAATTTCCGCACGGGACAGTGGATAAGCCGGTCGCCTTCGACGGCCGGCCATGAACTCACCGGCACGGTGACCGCCACCGGCGCGGGCGTCGACGCCTTCGCTATCGGTGACAGGGTTGTCGCCGATTCCCGCTTCTGGTGCGGAGACTGCGCGCAATGCCAAGCCGGCAGGCGTCATCTCTGCGCGTCACTGGGCTTCGTCGGAGAGGTCTGCGACGGCGGTTTTGCCGAACAGGCGGTGCTGCCTGCACGGCTTTTGCATATCATCGGTGCCGGGCTCGACGAGCGGGTCGCGGCAATGGCCGAGCCGCTGGCGGTGGCGCTGCACGCGGTGCGGCGCCTGCCGAAAACGACAGGCTCCGTGCTGGTCGTCGGTTGCGGGCCGATCGGCGGTCTTGCCGCTCTGCTGTTGTCGCGGACCTTCGCCGGCACCGTGCTGATCGCCGACCGCAACCAGAGCCGCTGTGCCCGGGTGGCGCGGGTGACGGGTGCCCGGATCGTCGATCTGAGCCGGGACGCAGTTGCCGCCGCAACTGCCAATGCCCCGCTGCTCGCGGCCATCGAGGCGACCGGCAGCGTCGCGGCGCTCAATCAGCTGCTCGGCGTTCTCGATCCCGGCGGTACGATCGCCATGGTCGGCATCTTCCATGGCCGCCTCGACATTGATCCCAATACGCTGGTCGAACGCGAAATCGGGTTGCTGGGATGCCATGCCTTTGCCGACGAACTGCCCGAGGCCGTGCGGATGCTGGGTGAATTGAGCGAACCGCTGCTGGCGCTGATCGACCAGGAGATCGGCCTGGATGACATTCCGGCTGCCTATGAGCGGCTGTTGGCGGGGCGCAGCGACGGCTTGAAAACAATCATCCGCATGCGGCAACCTGTCGAGTCGTGATTTCCGATGAATCGCCGGAAAGGACTTTTGAAATGATCACTTTGCCCGACACCGCCAGCCCTCTTTACGAGAAGGTGAAGGACTACATCCTGGCAAATATCGGAACGGGCCGGTGGGGCAAAGATCGCAAGCTGCCGTCCGAGAATGAGTTGGTCGCTTCACTCGGCGTCTCGCGGATGACGGTTCACCGGGCGCTCAGAGAATTGACCTCGGCCGGGTTTCTGATCCGCCTGCAAGGTGTGGGAACCTTCATCGCGCCACCGCGGCCACAGTCGACGCTGATCGAGATCAACAACATCGCAGCCGAGATCGTCGAGCGCGGCAACAGACATCGTTCCGAAGTCCTCGTCCTCGAAACCATCATGCCGACAAAAGAGCTGGCGCTGTCGTTCGAATTTCCAAAGCGCGTCTCGATCTATCATTCCGTCGTCGTCAATTTCGAGAACGATCTGCCGGTGCAGCTCGAAGAGCGCTTCGTCAATCCGAGCCTTATCCCCGACTATGACAAGCAGGATTTTTCGAAGACGGCGACCTATGACTACCTCATGCAGAAAACCCCGGTGACCGAGGTCGAGCATATCATTTCCGCCATCCCGGCGGATGCCGAGACGGCGCGGCATCTGGGCATCGATGTCGGCGCCTGCTGCCTTTTCCTGCACCGCCGGACATGGACGGGCGCGGTGGTGGCGACGATCAGCAAGCTGACTTATGCCGGCAGCCGCTACTCGCTCGGCAGCCGCTATTCCCCTTCAAAAAGCAGCTGACGGAAGCAGGTCGAATGCAAGAGCGACAGATGACGCCGGCGCCGAGCCGCACGGCGCGGATCCGGGCACTCGCGCAGCATGATGTTGCCGAAGCACAAAGCGCGCTGGCGGCATTGCTGGGCGACCTGTTCGCGATGCGTCCCCGCAATGTCCGCATCAACTTCGATAAATACAGCCTCAATTCGTTGAACGGCTTCTTCGAGGACGACGGCAAGGCCTACTTCTTCAAGTTCCATCAGGAGGAGCGGGAAGAGGCGATGACGGGCGAGTATTACCGCGCCGAGATTCTGTCGCGCGCCGGCCTGCCGGTTGATCAACCCGTGCATATGTCGGCCCAACCGGGCGAGCAGATCCTTGTCTATCGGCGGCGCACGGATCCGAGGTTTTCGGATGTGCTGTTCGCGCTGGATGCGCAGGACGACGCCGGCAAACGGCGAGAAGCCGTTCTTGCCGAGCGCGACCTGTCGGCCAGGCTGCTCAAGGTCTATCTCGAAACGCTGCATCCGGTAACCGTCGAGGACGTGGCGGCGGAACCGATCCACAGGCTGTTTCATGAGCGGCTGATCGATGCCGACACGCGCTTGCCGCCAGGCGGCCGGCTGGCCGATTTCTATGTCGGCAAGCCGTTCGTCTTTCCCGGTGCCGAGCTGGATTGGGATCGGTTTTCCCGGCTGAAATTCGTCATCAATGGCGAGCAGTACACCGACAGCGTCGGTGAGCTTTTCGATGCCGCCGCAGTGCGCTTGCGGCCGGACCGGCTTGCCGATGCAGGCGGCGTGGTCGCGCATGGTGACGCCCACAACGCCAATGTCTGGTACACGGCGAAGGCGGGGAGGGCGGAGCTGTCCTTCTTCGATCCTGCCTTTGCAGGCTCGCATATCCCGACGCTGCTGGCGGAGGTGAAGGCGACGTTCCACAACATCTTCGCCCACCCGTTCTGGCTCTATGATCCGGCGACCGCGACCGAGGCTTTTCGCGCCCATGCGCGGCTGGACGGAAACCTGCTCCATGTCGACACGGACTGGGACCTGAGCCCCGTCCGCCGCGACCTGCTGGAGGTCAAGGCCACAGCGCTGTGGCGGCCATTGCTGCTTGAGCTCAAACGGCGCGGCATGCTGCCGGCCGATTGGCGCGCGGTGCTCCGGGCCGGTCTCTTCCTGTCGCCGACGCTGGTCATGAACCTGCGCGCCGGGGCGCGCAGCCACACGCCGGTTTCTTCCCTTATTGCATTTTCGGTGGCGGTCATGGTCGGCAGCGAACCTGTTGCCGGAACCGATCGGGTGACCGATTTTCTAGACCGGATCGATCCCGGAGAGCGTAAAAATTGAGTCTTTCCAACTTGTATATGCATGTATGTATTTTAGCCTTGACATCCGCTCCCGCTGACGCTGAAATATCCGCGCACTTCACCATGAAGTGGCAGGTAAGACGCCGAGGCACAGTGCCGCAAGAGCAGAAACCCGCAGTCTCACCGGACCGGCTACCTCAGTCAGAAAAAGCGGTCCGATCATCAAGGGGAACAAGGATGATGCGTAACCTAACAGGACAATTTCGCGCGCTCGTGATGGCCGCCGCCATCGGGCTCGCCGCCGCCCCGGCGGCCTACGCGGCCGACGCGGCCATTCCCACCACGCCCGAGGCAGGAGCGTTCAAGATCGGCATCGAGCCCTGGCTCGGCTATGGCCAGTGGCATGTCGCCGAGGCCAAGGGCCTGTTCAAGACGAACGGGCTGAGCGACGTCCAGATCGTCAACTTCGCCGAGGACAAGGACATCAATGCAGCACTTGCAAGCGGCCAGCTCGACGCCGCCAACATCGCCACCCACACGGCGATGGGCATGGTTGCGGCCGGCCTGCCGGTGAAGATCGTGCTGCTGCTCGACGTCTCCATGACCGCCGACGCGATCATCGCCGGCAAGGACGTCACCTCCATCGCGGACCTCAAGGGCAAGCAGGTGGCCTTCGAGGAAGGCACGACGAGCGACATCCTGCTCAAATACGCGCTCACCAGGAACGGCATGTCGATCGACGATGTGAAGCCGGTTCCGATGCCTGCGTCCGACGCCGGCAGCGCCTTGATCGCCGGCCAGGTGCCGGTCGCGGTGACCTATGAACCGTACCTCACCGTCGCCATGGCGCAGAACAAGGACCTCAAGCTGCTGTTCACCGCCGGCGAGGATCCCGGCCTGATCAGCGACGTGCTGGTGGTGCGTGACGAGGTGATCAAGTCGCGGCCCGGCCAAGTGCTGGCCATGATCAAGAGCTGGGACGCAGCGCTCAAGGACTACAATGCCGATACGCCCGGTGGGCGCGCCATCATCGCCAAGGCTGTCGGTTCGGACGTCAAGGACCTCAACACCGCCTTTGACGGCGTGCGTTACTACTCACTCGCCGAAAACAAGGCGGCGCTGACCGGTGATTTCACCACCAAGACCTTCGCCGATGTCGAAGCCGCCGCCAAGAACGCCAAGCTGCTGCAGGCCGATGTGACGCCGGAGCAGATGATCGACCCGTCATTCGTCAAGGCGGCGGAATGACCAAGGCCGGATCGCGGTGGTGACGCAGATGCCCGGGGAGCGTCCCGCTCAAACGGATCCGGCTCGTCCCACGAAACAGGCGAGGCGTCGCCGATCCTCCGGCATCGGCGTGCCCATCGCCAGGTCGCGCTTCCTGGTGATCGCGGTGGCCGTGTTCGTCGGGCTCGGCCTTGCCTGGTGGGCGGCGACCGGACTGGGGTTGGTAAAGCCGATCTTCCTGCCATCGCCGGGCAGCGTCGCTATGCAGATCGCCAAGCTCGCGGCCGACGGCACGTTGTGGCTGGACCTCAAAGCCTCGATGTACCGTATCTCCATCGGCTTCCTCATCGCCTCGGCCCTGTCGATACCGATCGGCGTGCTGATCGGCAGTTTCCGTTCCTGGGAAGCGGCCATCGAGCCGCTGGTGGATTTCATCCGCTACATGCCGGTCGTCGCTTTCGTGCCGCTCTCCATCCTGTGGGCCGGCACCGGCGATTCGCAGAAATTCCTGATCATCTTTATCGGCACGTTCTTCCAGCAGGTGCTGATGATCATGGACAATGTGAAACGGGTTCCAGCCGATTTCATCGGCCTTGGGCGCACGCTCGGCCTGCCGGATCGCAAGATCCTGACGCGCATCGTCGTGCCCAGTGCCTTGCCGGGCATCTGGGATACGCTGCGCATCAGCTTGGGCTGGGCATGGACCTGGCTGGTGCTGGCCGAACTCGTCGCCGCCACTTCGGGGCTCGGTTATCGCATCACCGTGTCCCAGCGCTATTTCCAGACCAACACCATCATCGGCTACATCCTGCTGCTCGGCCTGCTCGGCCTCATCACCGACCAGGTGATGAAGGCGCTGGAAAAGGTGCTGTTCAAGCAAGAGGGCCGCTCGCAATGAGGTCCAGCCGATGAGCCCCAAATTGCGGATCGCCGGCCTCCAAAAGAGCTTCGGCACGGGCGAACGGCGCACGGAAGTGCTGCGCGATATCAACCTCGATCTTGCCGACAACGAGTTCGTCTCCCTGGTCGGCACGTCGGGCTGCGGCAAGAGCACGCTGCTGTCGATCGTGGCCGGACTGCAGGACTTCGACGCGGGCGATCTCAGCATCGATGGCGCGCCGATCCTGCAGCCTGGTCTCGACCGTGGCGTCGTCTTTCAGTCCTACACGCTGCTTCCCTGGCTGACGGCGCGGCAGAACATCGAGTTTGCCCTCAAGGCCGCTGGTTACGATCGCCCGACCTGCCGCAGGATCGCGCTGGAGCATCTCGAACTCGTCAAGCTGTCTGGTAGTGCGGACCGCTATCCGGCCGAACTCTCGGGCGGCATGAAACAGCGCGTCGCCATTGCGCGTGCGCTTTCCTACCGGCCCAAGATGCTGTTGATGGACGAGCCCTTCGGCGCGCTCGATGCCTTGACCCGGCATCAGATGCAGGAACTGCTGACCCAGATCTGGGAGGAACACAGGTTGACCGTCCTGTTTGTCACCCATGATGTGGAGGAGGCCGTCTATCTGTCGGACCGCATCGTCGTCATGGGCATCGGCCCGGGACGTATCACGCAGACATTCAACGTGGATATCGAGCGCCCGCGCCGCGAAGAGGTGATGGAAAGCCCTGTATTCATGGATCTGCAACGCGGCGTGCACAAGGCCATCCGCGAGGGTTCAAAACGCCCGGAAATGGCCTAGGCGCCTGCGGTCGTTTGCAGGTCCAATCACGTCGCCTTGCCGACTGCCGCGTCCAGTTCCAGCTCGCCTTCCGAAATGTCGTCGAACGAGGCGTAGTTCATGTTGTAGAGGCGGGCGTAGAGGCCTTTTCTTGCCATCAGCTGTTCGTGGTTGCCGCTTTCGACGATCTCGCCGTTCTGCAGCACGATGATGCGGTCGGCGCCGCGGATGGTGGCCAGACGGTGGGCGATGACCAGCCCGGTGCGGCCTTCCAGCAGCGTGATCAGCGCCTTCTGGATCAGCATCTCGGTGTAGGAATCGATGCTGGCCGTGGCTTCGTCGAGCACCAGGATCTTTGCATCCGCCACCAGCGCGCGCGCAAAGCTGATCAGCTGGCGCTGGCCCAGCGAGAGATTGCCGCCGCGCTGCTCGAGTTCGGTATCGTAGCCATCTGGCAGGTTCTCGATGAAATCGTGCGCGCCGACGGCTTGTGCGGCGCGGACCACCTCCTCGCGGCTGGCTGATGTCTTGTGGTAGCGGATGTTTTTCAGCACCGAGCCGGAAAACAGGAACGGCTCCTGCAGCACCATCGCGACCTGATCGCCGAGCGAATCCTGGGTCAGGTCACGCACATCATGGCCGCCGACCAGAACCTCACCCGACCAGACATCGTAGAAGCGGTGCACCAGCGCCATCGAGCTCGACTTGCCCGATCCGGTCGGGCCGACCAGGGCCACGGTCTCGCCCGGGTTGACGCGGAAGGAGATGTTCTTCAGCACCGGCTGGTTCGGCCTATAGCCGAAGGTGACGTTCCTGAACTCGACCGAGCCGTCCATGTCGCGCGACAGCGCCACGGCACCGTGCCTGTCGCTGACGTCGACCGGTACGTCGAGCACTTCGGAGATGCGCTGGCCCGAAGCCATGGCTCGCTGCATGACGCTGTATTGCATGGTCAGCGAGCGGATCGGGTCGAAGAAGCGCTGGATGTAGAACAGGAACGCCACCATGACGCCGATGTCGAGGCTGTGCGAGAGCACCATCGACCCGCCGACGACGATGACAGTTGCCATGGCGATGCCGGTCAGCGTGTCGACGATCGGCACCATCACCTGCGCGTATTTCGCCGACCTCAAATGGGCATTGAGGTTGGCCAGCACCTTTTCGTCGTAGAGGTCGAAATTGACGTGCTGGCGCTCGAGGCTCTGCACCGTGCGCACGCCATGGATGCCTTCGGCCAGTGCGCCGTTGGCGATCGAGTTGGTTTCGTGCGCGGCCATGAAGGCGACCTTGGCGCGCGGCAGCCAGAAAAGGCGCACGATGAACAGCACCGGCATGGTCGACAGCGTCAGCAGGCCCAGCCGGAAATCGAGCCACAAAAGCACGCTGACAATGCCGAACAACAGCACGATGTCGCCTACCGACATCACCGATGTTTCGAGGAATTCCTGCATCGAATTGACGTCGCCCTGCAGGCGCGACATCAGCCGGCCGACCTCGGTCTTGTCCATGAAGCTCAGCGAGACCCGTTGCAGATGGCTGAACATGGCGCGGCGCAGGTCCGACAGCACGTTTTCGGCCACCTTGCCGACGACGCTTTCCTGCACATAGCTGGCAGCATAGTTGATCAGGATGATCACGGCGAAAGCGCTGATCGCGGCGATCATCACCGATTGGTCGAGCTTGCCAGCCGTCATGCCGTGGTCGATGGCGTAGCGGATGACCAGCGGGATCGCCAGTTGCGTCAGCGTGAACACCAGCACCGCGGCGACTGAGATGAAAATCCGGTTCTGATACGGCCTCACGAAGCTCCAGATACGCCGCACGATGCGAGGGTCATAAGCTTTGCCGAAGACCTCTTCGTCGTCGCGGTGCGAGCCCACGACCGCCTTTGTCGGTGGCCCGCTGGTGTCTTCCTCCTCGTCGTCGGCCGGTGTCTGCATCACGCGGCTCCCGCCACGGGCCGCTCATCGTCCGGCCGCAACTGCAGGTCATGGAGCGCGCGGTAGCGTCCACCGAGCGCCAGCAACTCCTCATGCATGCCGCGCTCGACGATCCGGCCGCCCTCGACGAACAGGATCTGGTCGGCATGCATCAGCGAACTCAGCCGGTGCGAGATGATGAGTGTCACGCGATCCCTGGCGAAGCGTTTCATCGCTGCCCGGATCCGCTGTTCGGTGCCGGCGTCGATGGCCGCGGTGGAATCATCGAAGACCAGCACGGACGGCCGCAGCATCAGGCTGCGGGCGATGGTCAGGCGCTGCCGCTGGCCACCGGAAAGCGACGCGCCGCGCTCGCCGACGACTGTGGTGTAACCGGCTGGGAGGCCCATGATGTAATTGTGCAATTGGGCGTACTCGGCTGCCTGCCCGATGCGGGTCTCGCGCGCCCAGGGATTGCCGTAGGCGATGTTGTTCTCGATCGAGGTGGTGAACAGGAACGCGTCCTGCTGCACGACGCCGACCGCCTTGCGCAACGATTGCAGCGTCGCGTCACGGATGTCCTGGCCATCGATGGTAATCGCACCTGACGTAACGTCGTAGAAGCGCGGGATCAGGTGCGCGATGGTCGACTTGCCGCTACCCGGCGGACCGACGATGCCGATGGTCTCGCCGGACCTCGCCTCGAAGGAGATGCCCGACAGAGTCGGCCGGTCGCCCGCGCCCTCGTAGCGGAAGCCGACATTGTGGAAGCGCAGCACGCCATCGGTGACGACGAGATCCTTGGCGCCGGGCGCGTCCTCGATGTCGAGTTCGGCGTCGAGCAGTTCGAATAGCCGGCTGCCGCAGGTCGAGGCGCGCGCGAAGGAATTGACCATCAGCCCGAGCTGGCGCACCGGCATCTGCAGGATGGTCATGAAGGTAAGGAACTGGGCGAGCGTGCCGACGCTGATCTGACCCGCGATCACCTTCTGGCCGCCGAACCAGAGCACCAGCCCCATGGCGACCAGGAAGGAAAAATTCATGGCGCTGGTGTTGGAGACGCGGATGTCGACGCGCCGATTGGCAAGCTCCAGCGCCGACAGCTTGGCGCGGTCGAATTTGTCGAGCTCATGTCGTTGCGCCGCGAAGGCCCGCACGACGCGGATGCCGCCGAGGTTCTCATCCATCACCCGGCTCAGCACAGACAGCCGCTCCTGCAACGTCAGCCAGGTGCTGCGCAGTTTGAGCTGGGTGACCGAGGACCGCCAGGCAACAAACGGCACGAAGCTCAGGCTGAGCAGCCCGAGCATGAGATCGGTGCTGATCAGGAGATAGGCGCCGACGCCGATCAGCACGCCGAGCAGGACGACGCGCAGGATGCCGGTTGAAAAGAACATGCGCACGCCGTCGAGATCGAGCAGGCCGAGCGTGATCAAATCGCCGGTGTGGACCCTGTCGTGGTAGGCGAAGCTCAGGCGCTGGATCTTCTCGTAGAAAGCCAGGCGCAGTTCATAGCCGGTGCGGTGGCCTACGGCCTCGCCATAGTAGTTCTGCGCCATGGTGAAGAGGCCGCGCAGGATCGAGACGACGAGCAGCGTCAGCGCCGTGTTCCACAGCGCCTGTTCCGCCGCAGCTCCGGCACCCGCGGCCATCACACCTTGCGCCTGGTCGATGGCGCGTCCCAGCAGGCGTGGAATGAAAAGCTGCAGCGTCGCGGCAATGAAGGTCGAGACGATGGTGATGGCGACCTGCCAGGGATGGCGCAGTGTCATGCGCACGATACGAAGCAAGGTGCTGAGGCCCTTGCCCCAGGACGCTTCCGCGACGTGAGCAAACGATTTGCCGCGCTCCGGCGCGCTGCTGGTTGCTTGCGTGTTCAAGGAAAATATCCAAACCAATCCGGACGTTAGCCCGGACTAATAAAGCAGACTCAATGTGAGCGGTTGACTTGGCGCTATGTTACGCGGGTCTGGCTTGGCCCTTCAAGAGCCAATGCCGGCATCGCACTGTGCCTGAAGGAAAGCGAACATGCGGCTGTGACCCGGCTGGCACCAGCGGCGGAATCCTGCCGATCTTGCCGAAGGGCGTTGGCCGGACGAGGCCAGCGCCCGGCTGTACGCAAGCGCCGGCCGGACGGCATGCGACCTTCCATCCGGCCGGAATCCGGTTTGCTAGGCAGGTATCAGGACGGCGATCCGATGCACGCCGACCTCCTTGCTTGTATTTGTCGCCTCGTCGGTCTTGCCTTTGGCGCAGGTGTACATGTCACCCGTCTTGAGCTTGAATTCCTTGTCGGCCTTCTTGATCGTGAACGCACCTGAAGCAATGGTGCAGACCATATCGTTGTCCATCACCATCTGAGGCGCGTGTGCGCCGGGCTGAAACACCACGTCGACAATTGCGATGCTCTTGTAGGCGGGAATGTCGGAGTTGCCGGTGCTGACCTCAACCACCCTGACACCGGGCGCAATCTCCTTGCCTTCCTTCGGGCCGTATTTCTTCGCTGATGCCGCCAGGGTGAACAGAGGCGTTATCGCGGCAGCCGTCACACCGAGAGCAATTGCAGACCTGCGATTCATGGTTTTCATCGCATCCTCCCACATGTTCGCCATGAACGAATGTGCATGGCTGAAATATATTAGCATAAACGAATGTAATTGTATGCGAGGAAGCTCCCAACCCCGGCATAGCCGCGTGAACTTGGCGGCAGCCGTCAGAGAGGTTCGTACATCGACCATCTGCTTGCCGCAAAAACCCCGCCGCGGCGGACCTTCGGACTGCTGTTGAGCCGCTCAAAAACCCTGGCCGTGCCGCCAGCAGGCGATCCGGTGGCCGGCCGCGACCTCTCGGGCCGGCGGCTCCGCCTTTCGGCAGTCGGGCAGGACCAGCGGGCAGCGGTCGGCGAAGGAGCACCCCGTATTCGGGACGCCGGCTGCCTCGATCTCGATTGGAGCGGATAGTCTCGGCGCAGCTTCGTCGGAGGACGCAGCCAAAAGCAGGGCCGTATAGGGGTGGTTGGGGCCGCGAAAAATCTGGTCGGAGGAGCCGGTTTCGACCAGGCGTCCGCGATAGAGCACGCCGATCCTGTCGGCCATGTAGCGCACCACCCTGAGGTCGTGGCTGATGAACAGATAGGTCGTGTCCTTGTCGCGCTGCAGGTCGTTGAGCAGGTTGAGAACGGTCGCCTGGACGGAGACGTCGAGCGCGGAGGTCGGTTCATCGAGCACGACGACCTTCGGCACGCCGGCGAAGGCGCGCGCGATTGCCGCCCGCTGCCGCTGGCCGCCGGACAGCGAACGCGACTTCTGCTCGGCCGTGGCGCCGGCGAGGCGAACCGATTGCAGCAGGTCGCCGACGCGGGCTCTCACTTCGCTGCGGCGCAGGCCGGCGAGCCTGCGCAGCGGGCGGCCGAGGATCGTGCCGATCCGCTGGCGCGGATTGAGCGTGCGATCCGGCGACTGGAAGACCATCTGCACGTCGCGGCGTTCGGCAAGGTTTCTCTTCTCGACGCGCGGCGCGACCGTCCTGCCGAACAGTTCGACCGATCCGGCGCTTGGCGTCTGCAGACCGGTGACGATCCGTGCCAGGGTCGACTTGCCAGAACCGGACTCGCCGATCAGCCCGAAGGTCTCGCCCTGGCCGATGTCGAGATCGACGTGGTGCAGCACTGGCTGGCTGCCGAAGGCATGACTGATGCCTTTGCAGGCGATCGCGATGCGGCGTTCTTTTGGCAGGCCGGCGTCTTCGCCTTGGGCCATTGGGTGCGCTGGCACGCCGTCCGTCTCCGCCAGTCTTCCGTCCCGCTTGGTGTAGTTGAGCGCCGGGATCGAGGCGATGAGCGCCTTGGTGTAGGCGTGAGAGGGGTTGTCGAAGACATCGCTCGCAACGCCGCTTTCGACCACGGTTCCCGCCTGCATCACCGCCACCCGGTCGCAGGAGCGGCGGATCATATTGATGTCGTGGCTGATCAGCAGGATGCTGGTTTTGTGATCCTTGCGTAAGTCGGAGAGGATGGCGATGATCTCGGACTGGACGCTGGCGTCGAGCGCCGTCGTCGGCTCATCCAGCACCAGCAGCGACGGGTCGAGCGCAATGGCAATGGCGATGTTGGCGCGCTGCTGCATGCCGCCGGAGAGTTCGTGCGGATAGAGATCCAGCACCCGCTCCGGATGGCTGACCCGGACGCGGCCGAGCAGTTCGGCGGCGCGCCCGCGCGCCTCTTCGAGGCGAACCGGGCGATGCCGCATGACCGTCTCGGTGATCTGGCGGCCGATCGTCATGCTTGGATTGAGGGCAGCACCGGGATGCTGGTAGACGGCGGCGATATGATTTCCCCTGAGCCGGCGCAGCTGCTCGGCGGAAAGGTCGCGGATTTCGCGGCCCTGGAATTCCAGCGCCGACGCAGTGATGCAGGCGTTTTTCGGCAGATAGCGCAATATGGCGAGCGCCACCGAGCTTTTGCCCGATCCCGACTCGCCAACCAGGCCGAGCGCTTCGCCTTCGCCGATGTGCAGTGACACGCCGCTGACGGCGGGATGCGATCCCTTGCGCCCGTCATAGGCCACGGACAGCTGGTCTACGTTCAGAACCGAGGAGGACATGGGGACTTGAAACCACTTTCTTCCAGCGCCGCCATCGAGGGCAATCGCTTCCGCTTTCGCAATGCATTATCTCTATAAAATTACTCGGATTAAGCCGGAGCGCAATCTACCTTTCTCGCATCAGCAGAGATTGTCGCCATCTGCCGAGGCAGCGCGACGGTCTCCGGAGTAGATCTGGAAGGAGGCCCGGCATGGCTCGAGACCACATGATCCTCAGCGCATTCTTCTTCAACCCGCAGGGCGATCATCGGATGTCGTGGCGCCACCCGAGGGCGCCGGGGCGGGAGGTGCTGGATTTCGAATTCTACCGCGATCTCGTGCAGGCGGCCGAACGCGCCAAGATCGACACCATCTTCGTCGCCGACCACGTGTCGATCTGGGATTCAGTCAAGAGCGGCGTCGCCCATTACGCCAATGCCCGCCTCGAACCGCTGACGCTGCTATCGGCGCTGGCTAGCGTGACCAAGCATATCGGCCTGATCACCACGGCGTCGAGTTCCTACAGCGAGCCGTACAATGTGGCGCGCATGTTCGCCTCGCTCGACCATATCAGCAAGGGCAGGGCGTCGTGGAACGTCGTCACCTCGGCCATGGATGAGGAGGCGCGCAATTTCGGCCGCGACGGCAATATCGAACATGCTTTCCGCTATGAGCGCGCGGCCGAATTCCTCGATATCGTCAAGGCGCTGTGGGACAGCTGGGAAGACGAGGCGCTGCTGATCGACAAGGCGTCAGGCCATTTCGCCGACCCCGACAAGGTCCATCCCATCGATCACAAGGGCAAGCACTTCAAGGTGCGTGGGCCGCTCAACGTCTCGCGGCCGCCGCAAGGCCATCCGCTAATCGTCCAGGCCGGCTCGTCCGAAGATGGCAAGAACTTCGCCACCGCCCAGGCCGATGCGCACTTCGCCATCTACAGCACCAAGGAGGATGGCATCAAATACCGTCAGGACATCAACGAGCGGCTGGCCCGCCACGGCAGGCGGCCGGAGAGCTTCAAGATCCTGCCCGGCATCCTGCCGATCGTCGCCGCCTCCGAAGCGGAAGGCCGGGAAAAGCAAGAATACCTGCAGACCTTGCTGCCGGATCAGGTCGGCATCGACCTTCTGTCGAGCTGGAGCGGGTTGGACCTGTCGCTGTTCCCGCCGGACGGGCCGCTGCCGCCGCTGCCGGACGAAAGCACGTTCAATGGCGGGCGCACATCGCTCAACCGGGTCAAGCAGTGGGCGAAGCAGAATCTCAGCCTGCGCGAGATCGCGCGCAAGCTCGCCAACAGCGGTTCGGTGCCGACGGTTGCCGGCACGCCGGTACAGATCGCGGACCAGTTGCAGGACTGGTTCGTTTCGGGTGCCGCTGACGGCTTCAACCTGATGTTCCCGCTGCTGCCAGAAGACTGGGTGAATTTTGCCGAACAGGTGGTGCCGGAGCTGCAGCGGCGCGGCGTCTTCCCGACCGAATACGGGCCGGGAACGCTGCGCGACCGTTTCGGCCTGGCGCGGCCCGCCAACCGCTTCGCCGAGCAGCGCGACAATGCGCGTGCCGTGTCCTGACCGGAAGAACGATCATGACCGTCGCACCAAGATTGCAGCCACGCGAAGCGACCGCGCCGCAGCTCGTCAATGTCCTGCACAGCCCCAAGCGTGTGCGCGTCAAATTCGGCGGCCGCACCATCGCCGACAGCCGCAACGTGCTGGTGCTGCGCTCCAACCATTTCCTGCCGATCTATTTCTTCCCGCCGTCAGCGGTCGACCCATCGGTGCTGAAACCTTCGCTGCATCGCGAGCCGCATCCGGTCGGTGGCGAGACCGCCTATTGGGATATCGACAGCGGCGACAGGCGCAGCGCCAACGCGGCGTGGTCGTTCGTGTCGCCGCCGGATGAAAACCTGGCGCCGCTGGCCGGCCGCATTGCATTCACCTGGAAGGCCGTCGACCAGTGGTTCGAGGAGGAAGAGGAAGTCTTCGTCCACGCCCGCGATCCCTATGCACGCATCGATGTTCTGCAAAGCTCGAGCCATTTGCAGATCTGGTTCGACGGCGAGCCGATCGCCGACAGCCACCGCCCGGTGCTGCTGTTCGAGACGCATCTGCCGACGCGTTTTTATCTGCCCGCGGAAGACATCCGGCTGGAGCGGCTGACGGCGTCCGTCACCACGACGCGATGTCCCTACAAGGGCATCGCCTCTTACTGGTCCGGCCTGCTGAGCGACGGTTCGGTGCGCCCTGATATCGCCTGGAGCTACCGGGATCCCATTGAGGAAATGCCGAAGATCAAGGGCCTCATCGCCTTCTATCCGCAGGCCGTCGACCGCATCCATCTCGACGGCGAGCCCGTCGCATAGATTTTCAATCTTCATTTCAAAGCAGGGGTTTCAAAATGACCAGACGCAGAGATATCGACGCAGTTCGCAATCTGTCGGGGGACATCTGGAATGTCGCCGTCGACGAACATCAGGGCGGCTTTCTCAAGCGCCGCGATCTCCTCAGATATGCCGCACTGCTCGGCCTGACCGGCTTTGCCGCCTCGCAGGGATTGGGAGGCGCGCGCGCCGCGGCTGCCGGCGGCGGCACGGTTCGCGTCGGGCTCGGCCAGCCGACCAAGGCGATCGATCCGGTTTCGGTCACCGATCCGGCCAGCATCGGGGTGATCAGCCAGGTCGGCGAGTATCTGATCCTCGACGATCCGAAGGATGGTCTGCAGCCGAAGCTGGCTCTGTCCTGGGAGGCCAACGAGACGGCCAGCCGCTGGACCTTCAAATTGCGGCAAGGGGTAAAATTCCACGATGGCCGCGCGGTCACCGCCAAAGACGTTGTGGCGAGCTTCGAGCGGCTGGTCGATCCGGCCAGCGGCTCGTCGGCGTTGTCCGCCTACAAGGGCATCCTGTCCAAGGGCGGCGCCAAGCTGGTCGACGACGAAACCGTCGCCTTCGATCTCGACGGTCCGAACAGCAACTTCCCGTTCTATGTCTCCTCCGACGTCTACAATGCCGTCATCCTGCCTGCCGACTATGCCGGTGATTTCGAGAAGACTTTCAACGGCACCGGTCCGTTCAAGCTCGAATCCTTCCGCCCCAAGCAAGGCGCCAGCTTCGTGCGCAATGAGAATTACTGGGGCGACAAGGCGCTGCCCGACCGGATCGAGATCAAGTTCTTCGACGACGAGCAGGCACAGGTGCTGGCTTTGCAGGCCGGCCAGCTCGACGTGATCCCAAGCACGACGCGGCTGGAGCTGGCGATCGAGGGCAATCCCAACTTCAAGCTGCTGAGCGTGCAGGCGAGCTCGCACGACCAGGTGCATCTCAGGACCGATCAGGCGCCGTTTACCGACAAGCGCATCCGCCGCGCGCTGGCGCTCACGATCGACCGAGAGGCTGTGGTCAAGGGCCTGCTCAAGGGCCGCGCCATCGTCGGCAACGACACGCCGTTCGCGCCGATCTTCCCCTCGGCCGATCCATCGGTGCCGCAGCGCAAGCAGGACATTGCCGAGGCCAAGCGGCTGCTTGGCGAGGCGGGCGTGCCCAACGGCTTCGAGGTGACGCTGACCACCGAACGCGCCTATGACATTCCCGACTATGCGGTCATCATCCAGAACTTCGCCAAGAAGGCCGGCATCGACGTCAAGCTCAATGTCCTGCCGCAGGACGCCTATTACGGCTCGGCGACGTTTGGCAGTTCGCCATGGCTGGATTCGGTGCTCGGCATCACCGACTATGGCCACCGCGGCACGCCCGACATCTTCCTCAACGCCACGCTAAAGAGTTCGGGAGCTTGGAATGCGGCACATTTCAACAACCCGGCCTATGACGCGCTGCTGCTTGACTACTCGAAGGCGCGCGACCTGCAGGCACAGCGCCTTGTTGCCCGCAAGATCCAGACCTTGCTGCTCGACGAGACGCCGGCGATCATCAGCTACTTCTCGCAATACAGCCGCATCGTCAGCTCCAAGGTCGAGGGCGTGCGCTTCACCGCAATTTCGCATCTCCTGCTCGACCGCGTTTCCTTCGTCCAGGCATGATCGCGACATGCTGACCGGTCGCATTCTGTCAGCGCGTGTGGGCACACTTGTCCTCACGCTGTGGCTGGTCAGCATTCTGGTGTTCTTCGCCGGGCAGGTCCTGCCCGGCGATGTCGGCCGTGTCATGCTCGGGCCTTTTGCCGACGCGCAAGCGGTGGCGGAACTGAACAAGCGGCTAGGCGCCGACCAGCCGGTTCTCGTCCAGTATTGGCTCTGGTTCAGCAAAGCGGTCACCGGTGACTTCGGCACCTCGCTGTCGATGCGCGGGCCGGTGGCGCCCTTCGTGCTGGAAAGCCTCAAGCGCTCCGCGGCGCTTGCCGGGATTATTTTGCTCTTCCTCGTGCCGCTCGGCGTTGGTGCCGGCGTCATCGCCGGTCTCAATGCGGGCCGCCTCATCGACCGGCTGATCGTGATGGCGGGCGTCTCCTTCGGCATTGTGCCTGATTTCGTTTCCGGCCTGATGCTGCTCATCGTTTTCGGCCTGTGGCTGAACTGGTTCCCGATCTCCGGAGTTGCGCCCGATGGCGCGGGCTTCTGGACGCATGGCTATTATCTGATCCTGCCGGCGCTGCCGCTGGTGCTGAACCTTTCCGGCTATATCGCCCGGATGACGCGAGCAGGCGTGATCGAGGCGATCGCCGCCGATTACACGCGCACCGCCGTCCTGAAAGGGCTCGAGCGGCGCGAGATCATCTTTCGGCACGTGCTGCGCAATGCGCTGACGCCGACCGTCGCGGTGCTGGCGACGCAGACCGGATACATGCTGGGTGGGCTGGTGGTGATCGAGGCGTTGTTCGGCATCCAGGGACTTGGCAATCTGGTCCTGAACGCGGCCAAGGCCCGTGATTTCCCGATGCTGGAGGCAGGCGTATTGGTGATGGCGGCCATCTTCGTGCTGTCGGCGGCGGCCGGCGACCTCTTGCTGGCGCTGCTCGATCCGCGGCAACGCCGCCGGACCTCGCCATGACGGATCTGGCCGAGTTTCCCGCACTGCAGCGCGCCGTGGCGGGCTTTTCGGCAGTGCGCCGGATTCGCAGTGCTTTCGCCGGATTGCCGCCGTCGGTCGTGGTCGGATTGCTGCTGCTTTTGTTCTGGGTCGCTTGCGCCATAGCAGGCAACCTCTTCGTTCCCTACGATCCCTATGCCGAGGATTTCCTGGCGACGCTGACGCCGCCCGATGCGCTGCACTGGTTCGGGACCGATCAGCTCGGCCGCGATGTGCTGTCCCGCATCATCGTCGGTTCGCGCGACATCCTGCTGGTTGCGCCGCTGGCGACGCTGGCCGGGGTTGCCGCCGGCAGCATCATCGGCCTGGTGCTCGGCTATTTCGAGGGCCTCACTGATGCCATCGGCGCGCGGCTGCTCGATACGCTGATGGCGTTTCCGTTCATCGTTCTCGTCACCATGACGCTGGTGGCGATCGGCCCGTCGAACCTGACCGTCATCCTGGTGATCGGCATCGCCTACGCGCCGCTGGTGGCGCGCACCGTTCGCGCCGCCGTGCGTGAGCAGAAGCAGCGCGACTATGTCAGCGCCGCGCGGCTTGGCGGTGAAGGCCCGCTCGCCATCATGTTCCTGGAGATCCTGCCCAACATCAGGGAAACGATCCTCATCGAACTCGTCACAAGGCTGGGCTACGCGTTCTTCTCGATCGCGACGCTGAGCTTTCTCGGCCTCGGCATTCAGCCGCCATCGGCCGACTGGGGACTGGCCGTCGCCGACGGCTATGGCTTCCTGACCGGCGGAAAATGGTGGGTCGTCGTCTTCAATTCCGGGGCAATCGTCTCGCTGGTGATGGCGACCAACCTGATCGCACAAGGCATTGGCGCCTTCGAGAATAGCGATGCATGAGCCTTGATCCGGGCGCCAAAAAATCTCTTTTGCATTGAAGCCTGACGCGCATCCTTATATCGCATGATTATGAAGAAAATCGGGTTCCTGTCGTTCGGGCACTGGACGCCCTCGTCGCAATCGCAAGTGCGCTCGGCTTCGGACGCGCTTTTGCAATCCATAGAGCTGGCTGTCGCCGCCGAGCAGCTGGGCGCGGACGGCGCGTATTTTCGCGTGCATCACTTCGCCCGCCAGCTCGCGTCGCCGTTCCCGCTGCTGGCGGCGGTCGGCGCCAGGACCAGCCGCATCGAGATCGGCACCGCGGTCATCGACATGCGCTACGAGAACCCGCTCTACATGGCCGAGGATGCCGGTGCCGCCGACATCATCGCCGGCGGGCGCCTGCAACTCGGCATCAGCCGTGGCTCGCCCGAGCAGGTGATCGATGGCTGGCGCCATTTTGGCTACGCGCCGCCGGAAGGGCAGAGCGACGCCGACATGGCAAGGCACCACGCCGAGGTCTTCCTCGAGACGCTGCGCGGCGAGGGGTTCGCCCAGCCCAATCCACGGCCAATGTTCCCCAACCCGCCCGGCCTCTTGCGCCTCGAGCCGCATTCGGAGGGTTTGCGCGAGCGGATCTGGTGGGGTGCGGCTACCAACGCCACGTCGGAATGGGCAGCCAAGCTCGGCATGAACCTGCAGAGCTCGACGCTCAAATTCGACGAGAGTGGCAAGCCGTTCCACATCCAGCAGGCCGAGCAGATCCGCATCTATCGCGAGGCCTGGAAGGCAGCCGGCCACAAGCGCGAGCCGCGCGTCTCGGTCAGCCGCAGCATCTTCGCGCTGGTCGACGATCGCGACCGCGCCTATTTCGGCCGCGGCAATGAGAGCCGCGACCAGATCGGCTTCATCGAGGAGAACACCAAGGCGATTTTCGGGCGCAGCTACGCGGCCGAGCCGGATGTGCTGATCAAGGAATTGGCGCAGGACGAGGCGATCGCCGAGGCGGATACGCTGTTGCTCACCGTTCCAAACCAGCTCGGCGTCGACTACAACGCGCATGTCATCGAGGCGATCCTGACCCATGTCGCTCCAGCGCTGGGCTGGCGCTGACGCCGGATCGATCAGGGCCGAGTTTTCCAGGGAGGTACACAATGCCAAAGAAGGCCTTGATCGCCTGGGGCGGCTGGGAGGGCCATACGCCGGAGCAGAGCGCGAAGCTCGTTCGCACCTTGCTTGAGCGAAACGGCTTCGACGTCACGCTGGGTGAGGGCACGGCGATGTTCGCCGGTCCGGAGCTTGCTTCCTTCGATCTCATCGTGCCTGTCATCACGATGTCGACGATCGAAAAGGCCGAGTTGCAGAACCTGACGCTTGCGGTTCGCGGGGGAAGCGGGCTCGGCGGTTTCCACGGCACGATGGGCGACAGTTTCCGCAATGAGCCTGACTATCAGTTCATGACCGGCGGCCAATGGGTGGCGCATCCCGGCAACATCATCGACTACACTGTCGCGATCACCCGGCCGGACGATCCGATCACAAAAGGCATCAGCGATTTCGCCTACCGGTCGGAGCAATATTACATGCATGTCGACCCAAGCAATGAGGTGCTGGCGACCACCACCTTCACCGACGCGCATTTTCCGGGGATAGGCGGCGTCGTCATGCCGGTCGTCTGGAAACGGCGCTATGGGGCGGGGAAGGTTTTCTACAGTTCCCTTGGTCACACGGCGGATGAGTTCGCGGTGCCGGAAATGGCGCTGATGGTGGAGCGGGGTTTGCTTTGGGCGGCGCGGGGGTAGAAGCAGGCGAAGTTCGTGAAAATCTGATGGAATTCACAGGAAATCTACGGAGATATCCAATGAACGATTCCAGTTGGTCCGCTTCCGAAAAGAAGCTCGCCCGCCACGCCTTCGATAAGGCTCTTGAGGCGGCCCTCGCAAAGACGATGGCCGAATTCAAGAGCAAGGCCAGTGCGGTGACGGTTCCCTCCCAGATGTGGGAGCTGGAAGCCTATTTGCGTGAACAGCGGCGGGATATCGATCGGACGTTCGACTACCGCTATTCGCAGCTCCTTTATGTCTTCACTCATCTCATCCGAGCAGGCTGCCTCGATGAAAAGCTGCTTGCCGGTCTGTCGCAAGACAAGCGGGATGTCATTCGGCGGGACCTTGCCTTTGCGGCGGGACGCCCGGCCAGCGGATGACGACGGCAGGGAGTGCGGCCGCGTCCCAATCCCTGCCATGCTGGAAAGCGGCCGTTGTCGTACTACCATCCCGTCACATGGCGAGGGGGATGAGATGGACCATCAGCGTACTGTTTTTCTGATCGGAGCAGGTTCCGTTGGTGACGACGAGCAAGCCGTGTTCACGCTGCACGTGAACGGCGCTGCCTGCAATCTGAAATGCAGTTATCGGGACAAGGTGATCGAGGCAGAAGAGGAAGACTTTTTCGAGGCTCTGTTCCAAATCCGTCAGGCACTCGAAGTCGATGGCCTGCTACCCTTCTGTTACGGAGCAAGCGCCAATGTTTATCCGGAAAATACCGTGATGGAGAAAAGTCGCGGATTGATAGCCTGCAAGGTGAAGACGGGGCAATTTCCGCAAGAGAGCGATCTGGTCGACATATTTGATGATGGCGTCGACGTGGTTCCGGTTTTCGTCCATATGCAGCAGGAATTTTGGGAAGAATGGCTGACTTCGCTGCCTTCCTAGCTGCTGGCGTTCATCCAATCCCGCCCGTAAACAGATAGGCGCCGGCGCTGCGCCCATCCTCCAGCCGCACAATAGCCGTCACGATCGAGCCATACGAGCCACGCCAGACGCTGTGGAACCGCTGGTGCTCTGCGGCCGGAACCAATGCCTGTCCACAGCAGCGCGCTCCGCTTCGCTGGATGGCGACAGGCTCGCCGTTGACATGCACCTTGACGCTGGCGTGTTCCGCCTCGGCGTCGATCGGCAGGTCGAGGGTGATGGTGATCTCGTCCTGATCGCCGGTCGTGCGCGTCTCGGCGGCAAGCGCAATGACGAGCGGAGGTGCCTTGCCGCTACCGGTTTGCGTGGGCCGGCGGGAAAATACATCTTCAGTCAGTTCCGGCGTGCGTGGGGGCAGGGTGCGGCGCCGGGTCGACTGTTCGTAGTCGCCGGCCATGCGCAGCAGCCTTTCGTCGTCATAGGCCTTGCCGGCGAAGGTCAGGCCGACCGGCATGCCGATATCGGCCATGGTTCCCATCGGCACGGTGACGGTCGGGATGCCGAAATGGCGCCAGACCAGATTGCCGTTGGCGACCCAGGTGCCATTGCGCCAGGCAAGGGCGGCGGATGCCTCGTCGATGTCTGCATCGGCCGGTCCGACATCGGCGGCGGCGGGCAGCACCACGGCGTCGATGTCTTGGCCGTCCAGCCAGTCCTCGAAATCGATCCCCCTTGTCGCTTCGAGGCCCTTCAGTCCGTCTTCCAGCGTTGGAATGTCTGCGAACGGCGTGACGCCGGACCGGGCCCGTTCCACATATTCTCTCAGATCGAAGCCGCCCTCATAGCGGTCGGGCAGCGTGCCGGGCGGCTGCGGGAAGATCTTTGGGCCGTCGACGGAGACGAGATCGGGCACGGCCGGGTCGGCATTGGCGCGCAAAAAGTCGTCCCAGCCCCAGATGCTGAGATCCCAGAGTTCGCGCTCGGCGAAGTCCTGCGGCACCAGCCCGCGCTCGACCATGGTGCGCGCCCCGGGGCGGTCGCGCTCGTAGTTGGAGACGACGGGGAAATCGACCTCGATCACCTCGGCGCCAAGCCGCTTGAGATCGGCCGCTGCCTGCTCCCACAGGGCAAGCACCGAGGCGCGGGTTTCGATCGGCGCATCGGCCTCGCTGTCGCGGCCGATATACATTCTGGGCACGCCCAGGCGCTTGCCTTTCAACGACCCCGCCAGTGCGAGATCGGTATAACGGGGCGGCCGCACATCGGAGCTTTTCGGCAGCTTGACCCAGGGCTGCGCGCGCCAGAAATCGCCTCGTGTCTCGGGATCGTCGGCGACGATCACGTCGAGCAGTTCGAGCATGTCGGGCACGCTGCGCGCATGCGGCACGACGACATCCATGGTCGGCACCAGTGGCCAGTTGCCGCGCACCGAAATGACGCCGCGCGACGGCGTGTAGGCGACCAGCGCATTGTTGGTGGCCGGCGCGCGGCCGGACGACCAGGTTTCCTCGCCAAGCCCGAAGGCGCAGAAGCTGGCCGCTGTCGCCGTGCCGGAGCCATTGGACGAACCCGATGCGAAGGCGGCGGTGAGATAATCGCCATTGTACGGACTTTCGGCGCGGCCATAGACGCCGCGCTGCATGCCGCCATTGGCCATTGGCGGCATGTTGGTCAGCCCGATCAGCACCGCGCCGCCGGCGCGCAGCCGGGCTATGGTGAAGGCATCCTCATTGGCAATGAGATGCTCGAAGGCCGGCGAGCCGGCGGCCACCGTCAGGCCTGCAACCTTGTAGCTGTCCTTGGCGGTGTAGGGGATGCCGTCGAGCGGTCCGAGCACGGCGCCGTTGCGGCGCCGCTGGTCGGAGGCCGCCGCCTGCTCAAACATGTCAGGGTTGAGCACTGGGACGGCATTGAGGCTGATGCCGTGCCGGTCGAAATGCGCGATGCGCCTCAGATACGCCCCGACCAGTTCGACGCTGGTGACGGTGCCGTCATCGAGCGCGCGGCGCAGTTGGTCGATCGTCGCTTCGACGAGGTGAAGGCTGGCGTCGGTCATCACGGATCCCACATTTCCACGCACCATGGATGAGCGAGGCCGCAGGCTTCGGCAAGAGCCTATCGCGGTCTTCTCGGAACTTTTGTCCGGCTGGCGGTTTTGGATGTATGGTGCGATTCCGGAATGGCCAGAAGGGTGTGCCGATGACCACGAAATGCGTTGCGATCCTAGCTCTCGCGGTTGCTACGGGCGCGAGTCTTTGCGCCCCGGCCTTGGCTGGCGACCGGCATCACGACCGCCGGGTCCACTCCGAACGCTACGTTCCCGCCGAAGGCGATCTCATCGATATCCTGTTCGGCGGCCCGCACTACTACGATCAGCAGTTGGTGACGACGGCGGCTGGCGCGTGCTCCTACCATCGCGTTGGACCCGACGCGAATGCATTGAACAAGATCAACGATCATCACTGCGGGAAATAAGGCAGTAGGGCAGTAGGGCAGTAGGGCAGTAGGGAGCGCCTCAACGCTGGCCGCTCTCCTTCATACGCTCGATGATTTCGGCCATCAGCGCCAGGTCGCGGCGGGAATCGGCGAGGTCGGTCAGCGGCTTTGTTCCTTCGGCGATGTGGCGGTGGAAAATCTCGAGTTCATTCGAGAAAGCATCGCCGTAGAGAGGGCCGAAGGCTTTCGTCACCGGGCCGAGCGGGCCGGCATCGGTGACCTCCAGCCGCGTCGGCAGGCTGCGGATGTAGGGCGTGTCGTAGATGATGCGCACGCGCCTGGTGTTGGAGCGCACCTCGATCATTGCGTCGAACAGGCCGAGATCGTCGACCGCCGCGTCGTAGAGACAAGCGAAATGGCCGTAGTCGAAGGTGACCGATGTGTTGGCGCCGCCATTGGTGCGGTGCGCGGCCAGCACGCGCGCCGGCTCGCCGATCAGCCCGCGCATCGCTGAAATGTGGTGCGAGGAAAGCGCCGTCAGCCCGCGATAGGCGCGCACCAGGTCGGCCGGCGCGTCGGCACCGACGACTTCGCGGATCAGCGCGTCGCGCTCCTTGGCGCCACGCGCCAGCAGGGCCGGGTCTATGTCGTTGGGATAGAGGACGTTCTGGCTCTTCTTGAGGAAATGCCGGCCCTCCGAGATCAGGTCGAAGATGCGGACATGGGTGATGTCGGCGAAGGCCGGCAGCTCGTCCCTGGCGGCCAGATATGCCGGCGCGTAGCGGCGCATATAGCCGACGAACAGGGTCTTGTCGTAGTCCGGCATCAGCGCCAGCAGATCGTCGATCTCGCGCACCGTCAGACAGGCGGGCTTTTCCAGCAGGATGTGCTTGTTGGCGGCAATCGCCGCGTGCACGAAGCGGCTGTGGGTGTCGTCGGATGACAGCACGAACACCGCGTCGATGTCGGGTGACGCTATTAGCGCCTCGGCCGTCTCGAAGGTTCTTGCCGTCGGGTGTTGCGAGGTGCACAGCGCCACCAGGCTGGGCGACACGTCGTACACGCCCGCGATCACCCAGCGCTCGCGCTGATCGCTCAGCACCGGCAGATGGATCGACTGGGCGACCTCTCCAAGACCTATAAGTCCGACACGAATTGGTGCCACCGGCAAACTCCCTTTGATTTCAAGTCTGATGCTGCAGGACTATGCCGCGCCGGTGACCAGCGCGACGAGCTCGTTGCCTGATGTCTCCGAGGCGCGCACGGTCGCCGCCATCTTTCCCGCCCGCATCACCCAGATCTGGTCGGACAGGCGGCGGACCTGATCGAAATTGTGGCTGACCAGGATGACTGAGACCGACTGCTCGCGCAGGCGCCGGATCAGCGCCTCGACATTGGCCGTCTCCTGCACGCCAAGCGCTGCCGTCGGTTCGTCCATCACCACCAGCTTGGCGCCGGAGCCGACAGCGCGGCAGATCGAGATCGCCTGCCGCTGGCCGCCCGACAGGCGCCGCACACGCTGGTTGATTGACGGCACGTTGATCGACAGGCGCGACAGCATGGAACGGGCCTCGCGTTTCATCGCCTTGCGGTCGAGGAAAGCGAAGGGACCGATGCGGCGCACGATCTCGCGGTTGAGGAACAGGTTCTGCGCGACCGTCAGTTCGTCGATCAGCGCCAGGTTCTGGTGCACGGTCTCGATGCCGGCCTTGCGCGCCTCGTCGGGATTGGCGAAGGGCCGCGCCCGGCCGTCGAAGAACAGATCGCCGGCGTCGGGCTGATGCACGCCGACCAGGCTGCGGACCAGCGTCGACTTGCCGGCGCCATTGTCGCCGATCACGGCGGTGACCTCGCCGCGGCGGGCCTGGAAGGCGACGTCGGTGAAGGCGCGGATGCCGCCGAAATGCTTGCTCAGCCCTTCGCAGGCGATGATCGCCTCAGCGGCGGGGATGTGATGGGGAGCGCTCATTTCTGATACCGCATGATCAGCGCCGCCAGCACCACGATGGCTCCCACGGCAAGCGGTTGGTAGAAAGCCGACACATTGAGCAAGGTCAGGCCATTGACGAGTGCCGTGAGCATCAGCGCGCCGATGGCGGGCCCAAGAATGCTGGCGCGGCCGCCGAACAGGCTGACGCCGCCCAGCACCACCGCCGCCACCGAATTCAAGAGCAGGCTGGTGTTGATCTGCGGTTCGGCCGAGCCGATGCGGGCGACCAGGAGAATGGCCGCGATGCCGGCGCAGAGACCGGAAATCGTATAGGCGGCGATCTTGACCCGGTTGGTGCGGATGCCGAGCGCGCCGGCACTTTCGGCCTGGCCGCCAGTGGCCAGCAGATGCACGCCGAAGCGCGTGTGGTAGAGCGCGATATGGGCGACGCTGACGGCTGCGATCGCCACCCATACGGGATAGCCGAACGGTCCGAACGAGCCGGAAGCGAGCCTGAGCAGGAAGGTCGAGCCGACCATGGTCGGTTCACCGCCCGACAGGATGAGGCCAAGGCCAGTGATGCCCGACAGCGTGCCGAGCGTCACCACGAAATCGGGGATTTTGCCTGCTGTGATGATCAGCCCGTTGAGGAAGCCCACCGCGCTGGTGGCGAGAATCGCGAGCACGCAGGCGATGAAGATGCCGTAGCCGGCGGCATTGACGAGGCCGAGGATGATGGCGCCGAGCATGACGGCTGCCGCCAACGACAGATCGATGCCCGAGGTGGCGATGACGAAGGTCTGGCCGATCGACAGCACGACCAGGATCGCAGCCGCCAGCAGCAGCGCCTGCAGATTGGCGACGCTGAGAAAGACCGGCTGGGCGATGCCGAAGACGATGACGAGGCCGACCAGGCCGACGACGGATGCCCAGTCGGCCCAGAAGGAGGGATCGAGGAGGAGAGCCGCCAGGGAGGGACGGCTCTCCTCCGCACCCGCCGAATGGGCGGCGGGCGCGTTGTCTGCAGGTGTGCTCACTTCAGCATCTCGCGGAAGGGATCGGGATAGTCGCCGCCGGGACGCGGAAAATTCTTCAGCGACGCTTCGGCATTGTCCTTGTTGATCAACAGCACAGGTGCCGGCACGTTGGCCGGCAGTTCCTTGCCCTTGGCCGCGACCGCACAGGCTTCGACGCCCATGGCGCCGACGACATAGGGGTATTGGGCGACGGTGGCGGTGAGTTCGCCTGATGCGATCGACTTCAGCGCATCGACAATGCCGTCTAGGCCGATCACCTTGACGTCCTTGCCCGACGTCCGCACGGCGCGCTCGACGCCAAGGGCCATGATGTCGTTGGCGGCGAAGAAGCCGGCGAGGTCCGGATGGGCGGCGAGGATATCGGTGGCGGCGGTCAACGCCTTTTCGCGATCCCAGTCAGCGCTGACCATCACCACGATTTCGAGCTTGCCTTCGACGGCCTGCTTGAAGCCCTTGATGCGGGCGTTGGAGCCGACATCGCCGACGATGCCGGCGACCAGCGCGACCTTGGAACCCTTAGGCACCAGCTTCAGCATCTCTTCGCCGGCCAGCACGCCTGCGGCGACGTTGTCGGTGCCGATATAGGTCGAGACGGCAAAGCCGGCGGCCTTGGCCTGCTCGGGGTCGATGGTCGAGTCGATGTTGACGATCGGCTTCTTCTTCTGGGCGACCGGCACCAGCGCCTGGACGAGGTTGGAGACGCTGATCGGGTTGACCAGGTAGCAATCGAAATCCTGCATGGCCATGGCGGTCAGGCGGTCGGCCTGGCCGGTGGCGTCACCCATGTTGGCGGCGGCCTGGACGCTGACACTGACGCCGTTGGCCTTGGCCTGCTCCTCGATGCCCTTCTGCATGGTCTGGAAGAATGGATTGTCGAGGCCTTTGACGATGGCCGCGACTTTCGCCGTATCCTCGGCCTGGGCGGGTGCCGAGACGATGGTTGCAAGCATGCCGGCGCCAAGCAGGCTCGTGCCGAGTTTCAGGCAATTGAACATGCGCATGGTTTTTCCTCCTCCTGATTGTTTATGGGCTGCATCAATGTCGCCGTCCGGCGACTGCAATGTCCGACGGCGCGCAAGCGACCCCGGCCCCTGGCGCGACGATCCGCCAACGGACTGCTGCCGGCCTGCGGATGTGCGGACTGCAGCCCCGGTTCGGGCGCTTTTCGATGTCAGGCATTGCTCCTCCCAGAGCGCCGGCCGATGCCATGCCGGCATTTGCGCATGTTTTATAAAAAATTGACACGCGTCAAGATTTAAAATGTGCGTAGCGATTTTTGATTGCGCGCCCTGCGGGCATGACTGTCCTGCCGGCATGCGCTACAACCAAGGCGCGAAAAAAACTGCCGGCCTAGGGAACCACTAGGGGGATGTCCGCGTTGGTCGCTACTTTTGTGCAGAGGGAGGTTTGGGGTGGGGCGTTTCGAAATCGTGGAAGAGCCAACGGGTACGTTTTCGATTTTCGACACCGTCACGGAATTGCCGGCAACGGCCAAAGGGGACGTATGCATTGGGCTTTATCGGCACGAAGTGCCACTGGCGCTGCTTGCAGCGGTTGAAACGGTCCAGCCCGGCCATTTTTCGCTGCTGCCCTCATTGTCGGTTTTGAACGACTGGCGGGCTCATCGAGACGATCTGCTGGCATGAGCAAAGCTGCCCGATGTCGCATCAAAATCGTACGGTATGGGAAATCACGCCCTTTTGTCGAAAGCGGCGGTGAGGCATGGAAAGCAAGGGGAGGTTGCAGTGCGTTGGGAGGTGAAGCAATGTCTGATCAGGACGACCTGATCCGAGCTGCCATCGGACGGCTGCTCGCCGAGAAGACAGGCGCCGCCGTCATATCGATGAGAGAGAGCGTCACCGAGCTTCTGGCGCTGACCGGTGCCGCACTGGACGAAAGACTCCAAGACCTGCTGTTGGAAATGGCCGAAGTCCGCGGCATGATGGTCGCTCTCGACTTCTGAACATATCCGGCTGGGATGCCGCAGCATGGACCGGCAGCGCTTTCATCGCCGGCAGCCTCTAATCTTACTGCGTCCAATATCGGGCATCGCATTTTAGGTCGAAAGCGGACAGGCAGCTTTCCGCCCGATCGCCAGTATTGCCGGCATGTCGCGGATCGTCGCCGCGACAGCGCGCCTCGCCAAACCTTGGCTCTTTTTCCGACCCTCAAACGTCTTAGCTACAGTGAAGCTAAGGAGCAGGGTCGATGAGCCTCAGGAATAAAGAAATCGTGGTCACCGGTGGCAGCCGTGGGCTTGGCCTCGGATTGGTCGAGGCGCTGGTCGAACAGGGCGCCAGCGTGACCGTCGTTGCCCGTGGCGTCGAGGCGCTGGATGCGGTCGGTGCGCGGCTTGGGGTCGCCACTATCCGCGCCGACGTTGCGGAGGAGGGCGCGGCCTATCGCATTCTTAGCGAGGTTCGTCCTGACGTCGTGGTCCTGAATGCTGGTGCCACGCCCCGGATGGGCCGGTTGGACCAACTGAGCTGGGAAGATTTTTCAATCGCCTGGGAAACCGACGTCAAGGCCGGGCTATACTGGCTGCAGGCGGCGCTCAACCTGCCGCTCAAGCCGGGCAGCCGTGTTCTGGTGGGATCGAGCGGTGCCGCCGTCACCGGGTCGCAGATGTCGGGGGGCTATGGCGGCGCCAAGCGCATGCTGTGGTTCATGGCGAAGTACGCCAATGGCGTTTCGCTGGAGAAGAAGCTCGGCATCCGCTTTCAGGCGATCGTGCCGCGGCAGATGATCCTCGGCACCGGAACAGGCGATGCGGCGGCCGGCGCCTATTCCGGATCCATGGGCATCACGCCCGAACAATTCGTCACCCGCTTCGGTGCGCCGATGCCGCCCCGGACCTTCGGCGACAGGGTGGTTTCCGTGCTGGAAGACCCGCAATATGCCGAGGGCATCGTCTTCGGCCTCAATGGCGACGCGGGCGTAACCGTGATGGAGGGGGCTGCGGCTTGAGCGAACGAGATCCTGCCGTGGACCGCGACCGACGGGAAGGGCTGCTTGCCCTTGCCGCCGCCATGCGGCCAGAGCTGCACCGCTATTGCGCGCGCCTGATGGGCTCGGTCATCGACGGCGAGGATGTCGTGCAGGACACGTTTGCGCGGGCCTTCGTTGCGCTGAATGAGCTGGGCGAGGTGCCGCAGCTCAGGCCCTGGCTGTTCCGCGTCGCCCACAACCGTGCGCTTGACCTGCTGCGCAGCCGCGCGATCCGCGCGGCGGAGCCTATCGAGGCGGCGCTTGAAATTGCCGACGACACCAAAGCCGACCCGGTGGAGACGCTGATGCGCAGGCAAGCTATACAGACCGCAGTGTCGCGCTTCGCGGAGCTTCCGCTGCTCCAGCGCAGCGTCGTCATCCTCAGAGATGTGCTCGACGAGCCGCTGGCCGAGATCGCTGCTTTGCTCGGCATCACGGTCGATGCGGTGAAAGGGCACTTGGCGCGCGGCCGCGCCCGGCTTAGGGAAGTCAGTGCGCAGGCCAGCTCGGCTCCCGATGCGCGTATCGCGTCGGCCGCCGTGGTCCGTTATGCGACCCTGTTCAACCAGCGCGATTGGGACGGCTTGCGCGCCCTGCTTGCCGACGACGTCAGGCTTCATCAGTCCCTGCATGCGCCGCGCTCGGGTGCGGCGGATGTCGGCGTGTTCTTCACGATCTACGCCAAAAGCGACCGCGTGTGGCTGACGCCGGCCTGGCTCGACGGCCGCGAGGTGATCGCTGTGTTCGAAAGCCATGCCGACCAGAAACCGCGTCATTTCATGTGGCTGGAGTGGCGAGAAGGTCAGATCAGCTTCATCCGCGACTATCGCTATGTCAGCTATGTTACCGACGATGCCGAGCTGGTGCTGGCCAAGGACGCCAGGTCCTTCGGTCGCGGCACCGGGCACTGAAGAGCGGGCGCGCATCTGACCATCATACGGGCGGTGCTGTTCCTGCCAAGGGGCCGATGCGGGGCTGGGCGTCATACCGCATGAGAATGACTTTGACGTGCCCACGCGTGGTACGCCCTTAACTCTGCTCGATCAGCGCGCGCGCCGCAGCTTTCCCTGCCGCAAGGATACGATCCGACAATTCCGTTCCCTCCACGGCACGGGCCAGCTGAAGCGTGCCAATGAGGGTCGCAAAGATAGCAAACGCAACGCCCTCCGGATCAGGAGTTTGCGGCGGCAGCTCTACCGACACCTGGTGCACCTGGGTCAGCAAACGCTCGGTATAAAGCTGACGCGTTTCGGGTGGCTCACGGGCGATTTCCGCCAGCAAGGCGGCAGAGGCGCAGCCCTTCCCGGGGTTATCCCGATGCGCCGCCGACAGATATGTGTCTATGGCCATTGCCAAGCCGCCGGAGGCCAATGCTTGCCGTATCTCGTCGGACTGATCCTCGAGAGCTGCAGCGACCGTTTCACGGACAAGCGCCGCCTTTGATTGAAAGTGGGGATAGAAAGCCCCGTTCGTCAGCCCGGCGTCGCCCATGATGGTTGCCAGTCCGGACGCCGCTATGCCGTTTTTCCGAAAGCGTTCCGCGGCGACCTCCAGGATCCGGCCGCGCGAGGCGTCCTTCCTGCCCTTTTCGTAGCGCATGGCTGCTATTCCTTTCTGCTATTGCATTATGGTCATAATCTGATATTACGACTGTAATTTAACGGATGAAAAAAAGCTAGCCCCCCATGAGTTTGGAGCACGAAATGAAAACGAATGCCGGAAAAACCGCCGTTGTGACCGGGGCCTCTTCGGGCATTGGCCGCGCCAGTGCCGAAGCTCTTGCGCGGGCCGGGTTCACCGTCTTCGGAACCAGCCGGCGCAAGGCCGGCAACGATCCGGACGGGGTGACCATGCTGATCTGCGACGTGACCGACAGTGAGGCCGTTGCCGCACTCGTTTCGACGGTGCTCTCGCAGACCGGCCGGATCGACCTCTTGGTCAACAATGCCGGCGTCGGCCAGCTTGGAGGCGCCGAGGAATTCTCGATTGCCCAGGTGCAGGCCCTGTTCGACGTCAATCTGTTCGGCGTTATCCGCATGACCAATGCGGTGCTGCCGTCGATGCGGCAGCGTGGCGAGGGGCGCATCATCAATATCGGCTCTGTGCTGGGACTGGTGCCGGCGCCGTATTCAGCGCATTATTCGGCGGTCAAGCACGCGCTCGAGGGCTATTCGGAATCGCTCGACCACGAGGTTCGCGCCTTCAACATCCGCGTTTCGGTCATCGAGCCGGCATTCGTTCGTACTGTCTTCGACCAGAACGGGATCCAGCCGGATTCGCCGTTGCAGGAATACGATCAAGCCCGAGCTACGCTGGAAGCGCTGCTTCGCGACGTGATGCCTGTCGCCGACCGGCCGGAAGTGGTGGCGCAAGTGGTCGTCAAGGCAGCGACCGATGCCCGTCCGCAACGGCGCTACACCGCCGGCAAGGCTGCGCGCCAGGTCAGCCTGCTGCGTCGCTTTGCTCCCGCGGGGATATTCGACAAGAGCCTGCGGAAACAATTCCGCCTGCCCGTTTGAACGCAGCGAGCAGAGGATTTCACGCACATGCGACACACCAAAATCACTCTCAGAAAGTCACTGCCATGAAGGCATTCGTCGTCGACAAGTACAGCAAGAACGGCACTCTGCGGCTAGCCGAAATGCCGGAGCCGAAACTCGGGGACAGCGATGTCCTGGTCGAGGTCCACGCAGCGGCGGTGAACCTGCTCGATTCCAAGGTCAAAACCGGAGAGTTCAAGCTGATCCTGCCCTATCGCCGGCCCTTCATCCTGGGTCACGACGTGGCCGGGAGGGTTGTGCGCGTGGGATCGAAAGTCCGCAAATTCAAACTCGGCGACGACGTCTATGCGCGGCCGCGCGATGGCCGGATCGGGACGTTCGCCGAGTTCATAGCCATGGATGAAGCCGACGTGGCCCTGAAACCCGGGAACCTCAGCATGGAGGAGGCGGCCTCGATCCCGCTGGTCGGCCTGACCGCCTGGCAGGCGCTCGTCGAAAGGGCCAAGCTGAAGAAGGGACAGAAGGTCTTCATTCAAGCCGGTTCCGGCGGCGTGGGGACATTCGCCATCCAACTGGCAAAGCATCTCGGCGCGACCATTGCGACCACCGCCAGCGCGGCGAGTGCCGGTCTGGTCAAGGGGGTCGGCGCCGATATCGTCGTCGACTACAGGAAAGACGATTTCGAGAAAGTCCTTTCGGGCTACGACGTCGTCTTGAACAGCCAGGACGCCAAGACACTTGAAAAATCACTGAATGTGCTGAAACCGGGTGGCAAGCTCATCTCCATCTCCGGCCCACCGGATCCGGAATTTGCCAGGGAAAAGGGACTGAACGTGGTGCTGAGGCTGGTGCTTCGCCTGCTGAGCCGCGGTATTCGAGCGAAAGCCAAGCGCCGTGGCGTGACGTTCTCGTTCCTTTTCATGTGGGCGCAGGGCGAGCAGCTGAGCAAGATCGCATCGCTCATCGAATCCGGCGCGATCCGCCCGGTCGTCGACCGGATATTTCCCTTCGAGGCGACCAATGAGGCGCTGGCCTATGTCGAAACAGGACGCGCCAAGGGCAAGGTCGTCATCAAGGTCAGATAGCAACTCAGCCGCGATCGAGGTCAGCCGCGCCGGGCTGCGTCGATCGCCGCGACGTCGATCTTCGTCATCTCCATCATCGCATCAAAGGCGCGTTTGGCTTCCTCGCCGCCGGCCGCCATGGCCTCGGTCAGCGTGCGCGGCGTGATTTGCCAGGACACGCCCCATTTGTCCTTGCACCAGCCGCACACGCTCTCCTGGCCGCCATTGCCGACGATGGCATTCCAGTAGCGGTCGGTTTCCTGCTGATCGTCGGTGGCGATCTGGAACGAGAAGGCCTCGTTCTGCTTGAATGTGGAGCCGCCGTTCAATCCGATGCAGGGAATGCCGGCGACGGTAAATTCGACCGTCAACACGTCGCCTTTCTTGCCGGACGGAAAATCGCTCGGCGCACGGTGAACGGCGCCCACGCTGGTGTCGGGAAAGGTCTCTGCGTAGAAGCGCGCCGCAGCCTCGGCGTCCTTGTCGAACCAAAGGCAAATCGTGTTCTTCGGTATCTTTGGCATTGCATGTTCCTTTCGGCGTTGGAGTTGGCGGAGGTCAGCCCAGGAGATTGCGTGCCGTGCGCATGAAGATCCTCGACCCGATCGGGATCAGGTCGTCGGGAAAGTCATAGTCGGGATTGTGCAAGGCGGGGTGCCGCTCGCCCGCACCGAGGAAGAACATCGCCGACTTGGCACTATGGCCGAACAGGCCGAAATCTTCCGAGGCGCGCATCGGCAGGGCCTCTTCGCCGTGCGATACGCCCTCTTCATCGAGCGCGCGCCGCAGATGCTCCACCGCGTCCGGCGCGTTGACGCTGGCGACGAAGATCTCGTGATAGTCCCAGCGGGCGGTAAGGCGATGCTCGCCGGCGATCCTGGCGACCAGTGCTTCGGCAGCAGCGCAAAGATTCGCCATGCGCTCGTCACGCCGGGTGCGCAGCGTTGCCCAGACCTGCGCATGAGCAGGCGCGATGCCGAACACGGCTTCGCCCATCGCGGCATGGGTGACGGTCAGCATGGAGAAGTCGTCGTCGGCGAAGGTTCCGCGCCCGAGCGCCGGCAGCGCCGGCATCAGCTCACTGATCGCCAGCATCGGCGAGGTGCCGGTCTCCGGCATGGATGAATGGGCGGTCTTGCCCTCCAGCACGATGCGCATGCCGCGTGACGCACAGTTGACCACGCCGGGCTTGAGCCGCACCTCGCCGAACGGCACGCCAGGCAGGTTGTGCAGCGAGAAAGCGAAATCCGGCGCGATCTCGCCGAAGCGGGGATCGGCAACGACGCCGGCTGCGCCATTGCCGGTTTCCTCCGCCGGCTGGAACATCAGCACGACGCGGCCACTTGCAGGCCGCTCGCGCCCCAACTGCCGGCCGAGGGATGCCAGGATGGCGGTGTGTCCGTCATGGCCGCACATATGCGACTTGCCCGGCACGCGCGACGCATGCGGCACGCCTGAAAGTTCTTCGATAGGCAAGGCATCGAGTTCCGAACGGAACAGCACCGTCGGCCCTGCTTTGCCGCTGTCATATGTGACCGCGACGCCGTGCCCGCCGAGCTGTGTCAGCACCTTGTCCGGCCCCGTATCGGCGAGGAAGGCGACGACCTCCTTTGCCGTCTTCTCCTCTTCATTCGAGATTTCCGGATACTGGTGCAGCTGGCGCCGCCACGCCGTCAACTCGACGATGTCTCGGTTGGTCAGAGTCATGCTTTTTCAACCTCCGCTGCATTCTTCATCGACACGTCCAGGCACAGGGGTGCCGCAATGATGAATTGCTAGCGACAAAGGGCAGTTCCCGCCACAGTCCAAGTTTCAGGCTTCGGCAGGCCAGAAACGGCCGTTCTCCCGGCCATCCGCAGCCTACTGATTGATCTCGGGCTCGACGAGCTTTGCCAGATTTCTGAGCGATTCCTGCCAGCCGAGATAGCAGGCCTCGACCGGAATGACGTCCGGAATGCCGGCCTGGGTGATGTCGATTTCAGTGCCGACCGACACTTTTTTCAAGACCACGGTCACCCGTATCTCGCCGGGCAGGTTGGGATCGTCGAACCTGTCGGTGTAGAGCAGGCGCTCGCCCGGAACGAGTTCAAGGTATTCGCCGCCGAAGGCGTGGCTGTCGCCGGTGGTGAAATTGCGGAACGACATCTTGAACGTGCCTCCGACCTTTGCCTCGAAATTATGGACCGTGCAGGTGAAGCCGTTTGGCGGAAGCCACTTGGCCAGCGCGTCCGCTTCAACGAAGGCGCGATAGACCTTTTCAGGGCTGGTCGTCAGAACGCGGTGCAAACGTACGGTGCCGGGCATTGCTGGATCCTTTCATGAATGCCTGTTCGATACCCCAAGGACGGACGAAGCCTAGCCAGTCCGACATTGGTTTGCGAATTTTTTGACGGGAGGCGGCCTGCCTACGCCGCGGACATGCGTTCGACCCCGAGCTCGGGCGAGGCGGCGGATGAACTGCACCGGCTTCGGAGCTGGCGCTCACCTGCTAAATCGAGTTCCTGAGCCATCTTGTTGTTCGGGCGTGTTTTTGTCGATTGCCGCGAACGGCCGCGCGTCCCCGTCAATGCTTGGAACGCCGCCAAATAGGGCAGCGCGTCTTTGCCGTTCATGTGCCGATCATTAGAATTTGCATCTGATCAGAGTTGATTTCCTATCAAGCCGTTAATGCGGCCATGCTGTTAATCAGCATTTGCTAATGAGTCTTTCGAACCTGAGGCAAGCAATGACCAAGAATCTCGGCAATGCACGTCATACGCCGGCGAAGGACCCGCAGGTCTCCCTTCTGGGCAAAGCCGCGCCGGCGCTGTTTCCGCTGGTCGTGGCGGCACTGGGTTACATGGTTGGCAAGCAGTTCTTCGGCATCTAGGCGCGAAGTTCCGTTCCCTCAAACGTCTCGGCGGACCGACCATCTCAGCGCGCGGGCCGCCGTTTGCGTTGCAGCGGCGTGTTGCCGGGCATCAACGTCAAACATGCACGTCGCCAAAGGACAGTTCGCCGTCGTTATCGGCCGTGAAAAAGACGATGGCAAGCAACCCGACATAGAATGCGGCCACGACAACCACGATCGCCACACCGGGAACGGGGCCAAGGGCGGCGCTGTCTACGGCTTCGCGAAGCGAACCGGCAAAGCCGGTCCTGACGCCCACGGTTTGAAGGCTGGGCGTGGATATCTTGAGCACCCAGGCCAGCAAGAGGATCAGGAACAGGTAGATGTAATTTCGCCGCAGCCGACGGGCCAGCGCGACGCGCTGCGACAGCAGGAACTTCGGCGCGCGTAGGCCTTCCCCGACGATGAGCAGCCAGTCCGAGGCAAAGTCGGGCTGTGGGGAAAAGATCTGCGCGAAATAGTGGCGCTCGAACTGGCGTACGCGCGCCCGATAGAAATCGAAGAACCGATAGCGGCGCGCCTCGATCCATAGCAGCAGCAAGATCAGCAGCATGGCGAAAAGCAGCACGCCGTGATGCGCACTGGCCGTCGACAGCGATACCGAAAGCAGCGCCGCCACCACCGTGATTGCCCAGTTGGTTGTCCTGTCCAGCCGGTCGCGCCATCCCGCCATGCGAGCGATCTCGGCGCGGTGAAAATGCGACAGCGTGTTGACACGCTCCGCCGATGAAAGCACGGGGGCAGCGGGCTGTGCCGACGCGTCGTTCATGGCATCCTCCGGCAAGGAACAGAACGGCCTGCCAGCGGCATTGTTCCCTGTCCTCGAGACCGCCGATCCAGCCGACCAGCCGCGCGTTGAGGCCGAGGCGGCTCCGGTCCAGCAGACATCAAGCTGGCGGTTGACCACTGTTTCGCGAAGTGCCGATCGAAGGGCACGACTGATGTGGACAGCACCGGTGACGCAGGCACCTGCATGCACCAATCACATTACATTACGAGGTCTTGACCCACCCGCGACGGAGTCCAAAATCCTCCGCACCAGTGCCGACGAGGCGCCGGCTTCACGGGCGCCGCGCGGGTCAGGGGCGGTGGCCCTCGGGCAGGCTCAGGTGCGCGAGCCCCCGCCACTGATCCAGGCGTTTCCAACTGGACCGGAGCGCCAATGGCGCAGACGCGCATCGTCCGAGCATGGCAACCAGAGCATGCAAACGAACGATAGACAGGATCAAGAAAGGAGCAAATGCAATGACCATTCGTGATCTGATGCCATGGGGTCGCGATCCAAACCAGGTTCAGACCCTCTCAGGCGACCGCGATCAGGACCCATTCATGAGCCTGCATCGCGAGATGAACCGCCTTGTTGACGACATGTTCCGCGGTTTCGGTTCACGTCTTCCATCCTTGGGCAGGCTCTCTTCAGCGGGCGGTGGCTGGCCTAGCGTGGAAATCTCGGAAACGGACAAGGAAATCCGCGTGACCGCCGAGATACCTGGCATGGAGGAAAAGGACATCGAGGTGTTGCTCGATGACGGCGTCCTGACGTTGCGCGGCGAAAAACACGCCGAAACCGACGACAAGGAACGTCAGTTCTCCGAGCGGTTCTACGGCCGCTTCGAACGTCGCATTCCGATCGGCTTCGAAGTCGAAGAAGACAAGGTCGCTGCCGATTTCCGCAACGGCGTGCTGTTCGTCACCTTGCCGAAATCCGAGAAGGCACAGAACAAGATGAGGCGCATCCCCATCGGCGGCAAGAGCACCAAGCACTAGAATGATTGGATGCCGGGCGGGAGGGTCACCCGCCCGGCATCGGCCGTTGAATTTTGCGCCGGTCACATGGACCCTTGAGAATCCCTCTGCCTTCGGCAACATGACGGCGACGGTAGAGGGTATGAAATGAACCAGCCGATTTCTGCCATATCGCCGCGCAAGTCCGTGCCGCGCAACACGCCGATGGCGCTGACCGAGGCGTTGGTCGCGCGCACTATGCGTGCTGTCGAGGATGCCGGGCCGACGCCGGGCATGGTTCACATGACCGATGCCGACTATGCGCGTATCCGCGACGAGGTGCTGGCCGGCGCTCCGGCCGGGCCGCTGAAACTATTTGCCTATGGCTCGCTGCTGTGGAAGCCCGCCGGCGAGGTGAGGGGCGGAGAACGCGCGGTGGCCAGCGGCTGGCATCGTTCGTTCTGCTTCACGGTGCAGCGTTTTCGCGGCACGGTCGAGCAGCCCGGCTTGATGATGGCGCTCGATCGCGGCGGCCAGTGCCAGGGCGTGGTGTTCGAGATCGCGGAACCGGTGGCGGCCAACCTCGAAGCGCTGCTGCGCCGCGAAATGACCATCCTGCCCGCCGTCAACGTGCTGCGCTTGCTGCAGGTCAGGACCGAAGGCGGCCCATGTCGCGCGCTTGGCTTCGTCGTCGATCCCGCCAATCCGCGTTATGCCGGCAAGCTCGACAAGCAGGCGATCGCGGCGACGCTGGTGACAGCCGTCGGTCATTGGGGCTCGGGCGCGCAATATCTATTCGAGACGATCCGCCACCTCGAAGCCTGCGGCATCCGCGACCGCAATCTGTGGCGGCTGCAGGAACTGGTGGCGGAAGAGATCGGGCTGACCGTCGCTCAGAAGTGATCCGCCCAGAAGTGATCCGCTCAGACGCGGCACGCTTCAGTCGTGTTTGGCTCCGGATGCTTGCAGGCCACAGCACCTTGCGAAGCAAATCTCTGATTTCGGAAGTCTCCGCAGTGAGGGTTTAATGAATTGAAAACAGTTCTCGCCCAACGATGACCTGAACACCGGCGCAGGACACGGTGCGCGTGGGCCAATCATGAAATCCTCGACCGGAGAGCATTACCCAGCGCTGGATCATGTTCGTGGCCTGGCGGCCTTTCTTGTCTTTACCTGGCATTTCCTTCATGCTTCTCCTGAAGGCCCCGTGCCTTATGACTTCGTGCCGGCTCTTCCTATCTTCAGCGTTCTGGATGAAGGGCATACTGGCGTTTCCCTGTTCATGGCGCTTTCCGGCTACCTGTTCGCCAAGCTGCTCGATGGAAAGCAGATCAACTATCTGCCCTTCTTTGCCAACAGGGCCCTCAGGCTGCTTCCGCTTCTCCTGGCCATGCTATGCATCGAGGCCTGCCGCAGGTACGTGGCCGGCCAGTCCCTCGACGGGTATTTCACGGGCGTCGGATTGGGGTTTCTTTTTCCCACCCTCCCGAATGGCGGCTGGTCGATAACGATCGAAGCGCACTTCTACCTGTTGCTGCCGTTCTTGTTGATGGTATCCAGGCGGTTTGTGTTCGCGCCCTTGCTGTTCATCGCGGCAGCCATTGTGCTGAGGTCCGTCCTGTATGTGCAGATCGGCGAAGTGCAGTCGGCGGCGTCCGCAACCATCATAGGCCATGCGGATCAGTTCCTGGCCGGCATTCTTGCCTTTCACCTGCGTGCCCACGCGAAGAACCAACACTGGCTGGCGCTGGCCGTTCTCATGGCTTTTTCGGGGTTCTTCTGGTGGTTCGATGCAGCCGGCGGATTTTACCAACTGGGCCGCTATCCGTCGCCTCATTGGATATGGATCATCCTGCCGACCCTGGAGGCGACAGCCTATTCATTCGGCATCGCCTACTACGACACGAGCTTTTCGAGAAAGCGAACAAGCCCGCCATTCAGGGTACTGGAGAAGGCTGGGGCCTACAGCTATTCGATCTATCTTCTGCACCTGTTCTTCGTCATGCAATTGGCAGCGTTCATAGACACGAATGTCATGAGCATCAGCAATTTCTACGTCGCATGCCTCTGGTCCGCATTGTGCTTCGTGGCGACGATCCCGATCGGCTATCTCAGCTATACCTGCGTCGAGGCGCCATTCCTGCGCCTGCGTCTGCGCTATATGGACCAAAAGCCCGAAACCGCGGCATCGACCGCGGCTGAGCTTGGATCGGTCATCGCCGATACACCGACCTCGTTCAGCCGTCCCTGAGCCATACCAGCATCTCGCCGGGCTCGCGGTTGTTCCAGGCGAAATAGGGAATGGCGGTCAGTTGCGTCTCGGCGGTGGCCGGCGGCTCGGGCCTGTAGAGCCCGTCCTGCCAGCCGTCGGAGACATCGGCAAGTGCCGCGGTCGACAGCGTCACCACGCCGCCGAGAAGTTCCGGCCGGTGCTGCGCTTCGATGGTGGCCGTCCGCGGCAGCGTCAGGCGATGCGGCTGGCTGTCATTGTCTGATGCCTCGACGCAATAGATCAGCGGGCCGCGTGACAGCGCGACGCGACCAGCATCCTGGCGCACCTGCGGGTTGGCATAAAGCCGCTCGATCGGCATTTCGAGATCGAGCCGGACATTGTCGCCCTTTTTCCATGTCCGCTTGATCGCGGCGTAGCCGTCGCTGGTGATATCCGCCAGCCTGATGGCTTCGCCGTTTATCTTCAACCCGGCACTGGCGCTCCAGGCGGGAATGCGCAGGTGCAAAGTGAACTCGACCGGCGCCCGCGGTTCGAGCATGATGTCGACGGCGCCGTCCCAGGGATAGCTGCTGACCTGTGTCAGGCTCACCGGGACGCCCGATATATCGAAGCGCGCGGTCGAGTCGCCATAGAGGTGGACGGCCAGCGCATCGTCGGCCAGGCTGTAGAAATAGCTGCCGATCGAGGCGACCATGCGTCCGATATTGGGCGGGCAGCACGGGCAGCGGTGCCATTTCCACCTGTTGTGCTTGCCCCGGCTTTCCAATGGATTCTCGTAGAAAAACAGCGAGCCGTCGAGCGACAGGCCCGAGATCGAACCGTTGTAGAGGGCGCGTTCCATCATGTCGGCGTAGCGCGCGTTCGGCCCCATGCCGAGCATGCGGCTGGCCCAGAACACCAAGCCGACCGCCGCACAGGTCTCGGCATAGGCGCTTTCGTTGGGCAGGTCGTAGTCGCTGGTGAAGCCCTCATTGTGCGCCGACGGCCCCAGTCCGCCAGTGATGTAGAGACTCTTGGTGGTGAGATCGTCCCACAGAAGGTCGAGTGCTGCTCGCAGCGTATCATCGCCATATTCAGTCGCGATATCGGCCATGCCGGAATAGAGGTACATCGCCCTGACAGCATGGCCGACGACCTTGTTCTGTTCTCGCACCGGGATATGCGACTGGCTGTATTCATAGGTCTTGAAATGATAGGCCTTCGGGTCGGCGCCGCGGGCGCGGGCCTCCTCGTCGAAATAATGCGGCTGCTGACCGCGCTGGTCGATGAAGTATCTGGCCAACTCCATATATTTCCGCTCGCCGGTCACCCGTGCCAGCTTGACCAGCGCCAACTCGATCTCCTCGTGGCCGCAATAGCCCTTCTTCTTGCCGGGCTCCGGGCCGAGTACCGACGCGATGTGGTCGGCATAGCGGCACATGATATCGAGCAGCTTGCGTTTTCCCGTCGCCTGGTAGTAGGCGACCGCGCCCTCGATCAGATGGCCGGCGCAATAGAGCTCGTGGCAGTCGCGCAGATTGGTCCAGCGCTTGCCGGGCTGGATGCGTTGGTACCAGCTGGAGAGATAGCCGTCCTCCTGCTGCAGCCTGCCATACATGTCGATGACGGCGTCGATCTTCTTCTCCAGTTCGGGATTCTTGCGCCGGTACAGCGAATAGGCCGCGGTCTCGATCGTCTTGCCGAGATCGGAATCCCAGAACATCTGCGTGGTCACCGTCGATCCGGTGAATTCCGCGCCCTGGCGGTCGGCTTCGTCGGGAGAGGGCGAGTGGAAGGGGATGACTATGCCGGGCGAGGGACGGTCCGGATCGATCTGCTCCAGCATGCGGGCCTCCAAGCAGCGCTCGTAAAGGATATCGGCGGTGCGGGCGGCGACAGCGTCGGCGCGATCGCCCCAGAAGCCGTGCACGTCGACCTGCGGCACCGGCAGCGGGCGGAAGGCGAGCTTCGGTTTCCCGGTTTTTGCGGATGGCGATGCGGTCATGAATTTACTCCATTCTATTTGACGGCCCCGGCCATCAGGCCGCGGATGTAGAAGCGCTGCAGCGCCAGGAACAGGATGAGGCACGGCACCATCATCACGGTGACGCCCGCCTGCACCGCGCCCCAGTCGATGGCGCCGAAGCGGCCCGACTGCAGTGCGGTCATCATCACGGGCAGCGTGAATTTGGATTGATCGGTCATCAGCACGAGGGCGGCGAGGAATTCGTTCCAGGCGCCGAGGAAGGCAAACAGGGCGATGGTGACGACGCCCGGCCAGACCAGCGGCAGCATCACCTTCCAAAGCATGGTGAGATTGCCGGCGCCGTCCATGCGGGCGGCTTCCTCGATCTCGCGCGGCACCGCGTCGAAGGCGTTGCGCATCATGAAGATCGAGAACGGCAGTTGCAGCGTCACATAAACGCCGACCAGGCCGGTCAGCGTGTTGTGCAGGCCAAGCTTGGTCAGCACCAGGAAGATCGGCGTCAGGATCGACTGGAACGGGATCATGATCGTCGACAGGATGAGGATGAAGAACAGGTCCTTGAACGGAAACCGGAACCGCGAAAAGCCGTAGCCGGCCAGCACGCTGACGGCGACCGACAGCACGACGGTCATCACCGAGACGTAGATGCTGTTTTGCGCCGAGACCCACAGCCCGTCGCCGAAGCTGTTGAGCGTGGCGTAGTTCTCCAGCGAGAAGCCTGATGTCGGCCAGGGCGGCAGCGGCGGCAGGCGCGCTTCGGTCGCTGGCTTGAACGCCGACAGCACCGCCCACACGATCGGCGCGGCAAACAGCACCGAGGCGACGATGCCGGTCGAATGCTCGCCGATGCGGCTCAAGAGCCGGCGGTTGCGGGAAGCGGCCTGCGCCATCAGTCGAGCCCCTCCGGCTTGCGCAGCAGCCACAGCTGGACGAGGCTGAGCGCCACCAGGATCACCAGCAGCACCATCGACAAAGCCGCGCCGTAGCCGAGCTTGAACGACACGAAGGACTGATTGAAGATCCAGTAGACCGCCGTCAGCGTCTGGTTGCGTGGGCCGCCGCGCAGGATGATGTAGAACTGGTCGAAGGCGAGGATCGAGCCGGCGACCGACAGGATCAGGGCCAGCGCCAGCGTGCGGCGCATCAGCGGCAAAGTGATCGCCCTGAACCTGGCGAACGGACCGGCGCCGTCGATGACGGCCGCCTCCTGCAGATCCTGCGGGATCGATTGCAGGCCGGCCATCAGAATGATCATGGTGAAGCCGGCGACCTTCCAGACGACCATGGCGATGATCGACCAGAAGGCCGGCTGGAAGGTGGCCAAAAGGTTGAACTTCCTGTCGATCAGGCCAAGGTCGTAGGCGGCCGGGCTGAACAGGCCGGAATCGACGTTCAATAGCCATGACCAGAGCAGGCTGGCCGAGGCAAAGCCGACAACCGCCGGCATGAAGAACATCGTCCGGTAAAGATTGGTCAGCGGCCGCGGCCGCTCGACGAACAGCGCCAGCGGAAACGCTACCACGAAGATCGCGATGGTGACGATCACGGTGTAGTAGGCGGTGAAGCGCAGCGCGTTCCAGAACCGGGTGTCGCGCAGGATGGCGACATAGTTGCCGAGGCCGATAAAGCTGTGCTCGCCCATCAGGGGCCAGTTGTGCAGCGACATCCACGCCGTCATGCCGAGCGGGATCAGGAAAAAGACGACGACCAGCGCGACAGCCGGCGCGACATAGAGCAGGCCGATCCATTGGTGGCGGCTGGCGACCCTGCGGGCGCGGGGCGGGGCAGGGGTTGCTGCGGTGATGACGGTCATGGCTGCGCGCTCGATGCTATTGGGACATTGGCAAAGAACCCCCTCACCCGGATTGCCAACCCAATTGAAGAGAGCAATTCGGGGCAATCCGACCTCTCCCCGAGGGGAGAGGAGGTTGCCGGGGATGGTGCCAGCCTCTTCTCCCCAGCGGGGAGAAGGTGGCCGCGAAGCGGCCGGATGAGGGGGTCTTTTCTCAACGCGATAGCCCTGCCGTTGGCGATGCGGTATCCGGCCACCCGCCCAGGGAGACAGGCGGGCGGCCGGCAGGCGTCCGCTACTTCTGCGGCGCCTGGTCGATGATCGACTGCATCGTTTCCTGCGCATTGGCTATCGCGCCATCGACATCGTCGCCGAAGAAGACCTCGTTGATCATCTGCGTCCACGGGCCGTTGGCGGAGTTGATCAGGTCGTTGAACACCACCGAATAGGGCGTCTTGCCCTTGGCCATGGCTTCGGCGGCGATCTGGTAGCGCGGATCGAGATCCTTCAACGCGTCCTTGGCGATGTCGCCGCGCACCGGCAGGCTTCCGTATTTGGCAAGGATGGTCTGGCCCTCGAGCGAATAGGCGAAGTCGAGGAACTCCTTCACCACGGGCAGTTTCGTGGTGCCCTTGGTGACGACGAAATTGTCGCCGCCCGCAAAGGACGACCAGCCGCTGTCCTTGCCCGGCAGGAAGGTGACGCCGTAATCGATGTCGGGATACTGGGTGTTGAGCGCGCCGATGGCAAAGGCGCCGGACGGCGAGATGCCGATATTGCCGGCGGCGAAGGCGGCAAAGAAATTGGCGCCGGTGTCGGTCTGTGCGCCTGCCGGTACCAGATCCTTCTTGACCATCGAGCGGTAGAGATCGATGGCGCCGCGCAGCTGCGGGCTGTCCAGCGTCGCCTTCGAGCCGTCTTCGCTCAGGATGTCGCCACCAGACGCCCAGATCAGGGGCGTGAAGGTGAAGATGTTGCAGCCGCCGCAATTGCCGGAGAAGTAGAAGCCCTTGATGTTGCCGCCGAGCGCGTTGACCTTCTCGGCATCGGCCGCGATCTCGGCCCAGTTGGCCGGGCCTTTTTCGGGATCGAGGCCGGCCTGCTTGAACAGCTTCTTGTTCCAGATCAGCACCGAGGCGTCGGCGGAGAAGGGCAGGCCGTAAATGTGGTCCTTGTAGGTGCCGGTCTTCACATGCGCCGGCGACAGGCTGGCAAAATAGGGCAGGGACTTTGCCCAGTCGGTGATGTCCTCCAATTGGCCGGCTGCGGCGAAGGAGGGCGTGTAGATCAGGTCGAGCGACAGCGCGTCGGGCGCTGTGCCGCCGGCGGCCGCGGCACCGTATTTGGGGATGATCTCGGCATTGGGGATGATATCGAGCTTGACCTGGTTGGTGTGCGCCTTGTTGTAGGCATCGACGATCCTCGGCATGAAATTCGAACCGTCGGCGCGCACCCATATGTTGGCCGTCTCGGCGGCGGCAGTGCCGAGACCGCCGCCCAGAACGGCAGCGGCCAGGGCCAGTTTGGCAATCAGGTTCCTCATGTTCTCCTCCTCCAAGGTTGGCCGCGGTCCGCGGCTTGGCGCCGATTGCGCGGCGCTTCGTTTTCAGCCACCCGGCGGATGGCCGCATGACTGCCGCACCACCAGCCGGCACGGCAGTTTTCGAATGCCGGGCGCGGCGGGCTTGCCGCCGACCAGCGAAAGCAGGGTCAACCCGGCCTCGCGCCCGAGCGCGACCAGGTTCATGTCGACAGAGGTCAGCGGCGGGCGCGTCGCCTCGGCCACAATCTCCCAATTGTCGAAACCGATGACGCCGACATCACTGGGGACGTCGAGGCCGCGTTCGCGCAGAGCATCGATGACGCCGCGCGCGATCTGGTCGTTGCCGCAGAAGACCGCGTCCGGCCTTTCGCTTTTGCCGTCGAACAGTTGCGCAACCGCCTGGTGACCCCAGGCTTCCGACCAGGAGCCGAGCAGCGGCTCGCTGACCGTCAGGCCGTTTTCGGCGAGCACGTCGCGGTAAGCCTGAACGCGCGCGTGCACCACGGCAAAGCTCGCCGGCCCGGTGACGTGGGCGATGCGCTTGCGGCCAAGCCGGCAAAAATGCTCGACGGCCAGCCGGGCGCCGCCAACATCGTCCGAGACGAATGCAACGGCGTCGGGGTCGGGCTGCGTGAAGGCATAGATCACCGGGACGCGCAGATTGGAGAGGTCGACGGGCAGATGGCGATCGATGCGCTTGCCAGTGGCGATGATGCCGTCAACGCGCTTGTCGAGCATGGCGTCGACATGCATCTGGCCCAGCCGCGGATCCTCCTCGACATTGCACAGGAACACCGAGACGCCATTGTCGACCAGCGCGTCCGAAATGCCCGACATCAGCGGCAGCGAGAAGCGGCCATAGGTATCGTTGGTGAGCAGGCCGACGGTGAAGCTGCGGCGTCGGAGCAGGCTTTGCGCCAGGCTGTTGGGCCGGAAGCCAAGCCGCCGGGCGGTCTCGCGAATGCGTTCGCGCGTCTCGGCTGTCATCCGGCCCTGGCTGTTGAGCGCCTTGGATGCGGTAGCGACGCTGACTCCGGCCTGCGCGGCCACGTCACGCAAGGTGACTGGCTTGGAAAAGACCGGAACAGGCAGATCGTCCGATGGCATCGCGCCGAGAGTCCTTAGTTGGAAAAAGGTTTTCTCTTACCGATCTGAAAGAGGCCCGGCAGGTGGCCGAGCCCGACTGAAATTGTTTGAGAAAACCTTTTCTCAGCTGAGGCTAGACCAGATTGGATCGCCGTTCAAGGGAAAAGCTGGTTGGGCCTCTGCTCTCTTCCTTCGAATGCAAACGCGGGTTAAAGCAGCGCCGGCAGCACTTAGCTCAGGGGAAGAGCGCCAGTCGCAGTGCTGGAGGCCCTCGGTCGAGACGGGGCGGGCTGCCGCTTGAGGCGTGAAGGATCGCAGCGTGCGCGGGATGCGAGGTCCGGCAAAGGGTTGGCGCTGCCGGGCAGCAAACCTGGCCGCAATATGTGCTGGCGAACGTTCTGAAGATCGTGCCGAAAATTCTGAACAGTCCCTCGGGATTAACCTTTCCGTAAATATTTGGCCGCTACTTCAACAGCCATGGCCTCGTGGCGGAGCGGCTACGCTGGAGACGGCAAATCTCTGAAGCCTCGGTTCGATTCCGAGGCGAGGCCTCCAAAATTTCGCGTCGAACAGCAGTCCCAATCTGCCCCAAGGGCAGTCAGTCCCCACGAATAGATTTGTGCGTTACGAAGGCGGTGCGGACCGGACGTTAAAGCAGTCCTGTCTTGCATTTGGCATGCCGGCACGCGCGAAAAGAGTGGTATGGAAGGGAGCCGAGCGTTCTTGCTTCGCTTTTCCCTGACATTCGAGGCCTTTCGTGCGTGAACCGTCGCTGCTGCCCGTCTTTGGAAAACTTGGCCTCAAGGCTCCTGCCGCCCTGGCGGCGGCACCGGCCTCGTCGGCAGGTGTGTCGCACCTGCGGAAGCTTCTGGCCGTGCATGGCGGCATGGTGCTGAAACTGTCGGTCGTCGCCTGGACGGTGCTGATCCTGGGCGCCGTGTTTTTCACGATGCAAGGCTGACCGGCATGGCCAACCGCTACACGCTGCGTATGGAGCTTCCCCAGAGCTGGAGCATCATCGATGTCTTCACCGGCCAGCCTGCGGTGGTCCGGCAAAAGGTGATGGTCGGGATGGGGCCGCGCGAGGCCGAGGACATGGTCGTGCAGATGAATGTCCGCGATGTCAAACGCCGCGAACGGGCCGAGCGCAAGGCCTGATCCGTAGCGGCCCGCCGGCGGAAGCCTGCCGCATCGCAGATCAAGGGATTCCCGTGAGAGCCAGCCTGAAGCAGAAGATACTGGAGATTTGCGACCGCAAGATCTCCGAGAAGGGGGCCGGCGTCGGCGTGTCGTTCTATGCGTTTTTCGCCAACAGAAACGACAACCCCGAACTCCTGATGGAAGCCGCCGAATGGTGGATCAGAACCCACCGCCTCGACCATTTCGAAAAGGCTGCGAAGATACGCGCGATGGTCGAGGAGATGGATCTTTAATCGTCGTTTTGAGCGACATGCAATGGACTGATCAGCCGAAATCGGACGCCGTCAGCACATACATGCTCTTGTGGGTGCGGTCGTAGGCCTTCGACGCCACTTCGCGGATGGCGCTGCTCTCGGTGTCGAATGTCTGGAGATAACCGGCTTCATCGGCCGCGGTTCCCGGCCGCATCTTGGCCATGGCGTCGGCGGCGACGGAGAACGAGATCTGGAACATGCCGTCATGGCCGACGAAACGAGTGCGCTGGCCCGCCTCGTCATAGCTGCGGCTGCGGTTGGGGAAGGTGAGGCTCATGTCTTGGCCTCCGTGACTTTCTTGGTCACCCGCTTCTTCTTCGGCGTCGGATTGAGGGCCTCGGCGACACGATCGGCCTCTTCCTTGGCCAGCCGAAGCTCCCTCAGCCTTGCCGTCTTGATCTCCCTGGCTCTTGCCTCGGACATATATTCGGCGGTCGCCTTGTTTTTCTCCGCTGTCTTCTTCTGCTTGTCGACAAAGCGGGCTTCAGCTTTTTCCATGATCGTCTGATTGCCTTCGGCCATCGAAGAAATCTCCCTTGTGCCTGAAATCGTGAAAGTGAACTTGTCCGATAAATAGGCACTCGATCGGCAAAATTCAATCTTTTGAATTATTTGACATTCTGCGGATATCACGAAACGGCCAGCTGAAATAATACTTTTGAATATTTAATTTGGTACGCGAATAATTTTTGGCACTCCTATCTATCGAGTGCCAACGCGTCTATAGAGGAGGGGCGTGGCCGCCTGTGCCGGCCCCCAGAAAGAAAGTTCCCATGAAATTTCGGCCACTCCACGACCGCGTCGTCATTCGTCGCGCCGAAGGCGATATCAAATCCAAGGGCGGGATCATCATCCCCGACACTGCCAAGGAAAAGCCGCAGGAGGGCGAAGTCATCGCTGTCGGCCCTGGCGCACGCGACGAAAACGGCGCGCTTGTTCCGCTCGACGTCAAGGCCGGCGACTTCATCCTGTTCGGCAAATGGTCGGGCACCGAGGTCAAGATCGACGGCGAGGACCTTCTGATCATGAAGGAAGCCGACATTATGGGCGTCATCGACAAGGACGAGACTGGCATCATCGACAAGGGCGAGACCGCTGCAACTGACAAGACCGTGGCCGCCAAGAAAGCTGCCTGACCTTATTTTCTCCGAACGTACTGGATAAAAATCATGTCTGCCAAGGAAATCAAATTCTCCACCGACGCGCGCGACCGCATGCTGCGCGGCGTCGAGATCCTTACCAATGCTGTGAAGGTCACGCTCGGCCCCAAGGGCCGCAACGTCATCATCGACAAGGCCTACGGCGCGCCGCGCATCACCAAGGACGGCGTCACCGTCGCCAAGGAAATCGAGCTTGCCGACAAGTTCGAGAACATGGGCGCCCAGATGGTGCGCGAAGTGGCCTCGAAGACCAACGACCTCGCCGGTGACGGCACCACCACCGCCACGGTGCTGGCCGCCTCGATCCTGCGCGAAGGCGCCAAGCTGGTCGCCGCCGGCATGAATCCCATGGATTTGAAGCGCGGCATCGACCAGGCGGTTTCCGCCGTGGTCAAGGAAATCCAGGCGCGCGCCAAGAAGGTCAAGTCGTCGGCCGAGATCGCACAGGTCGGCACCATCGCCGCCAATGGCGATGCCAGCGTCGGCGAGATGATCGCCAAGGCGATGGACAAGGTCGGCAATGACGGCGTCATCACCGTCGAGGAAGCCAAGACCGCAGAGACCGAACTCGACGTCGTCGAAGGCATGCAGTTCGACCGCGGCTATCTCTCGCCCTATTTCGTCACCAATGCCGACAAGATGCGCGTCGAGCTGGAAGAGCCCTACATCCTCATCCACGAGAAGAAGCTCGGCAATCTGCAGGCGATGCTGCCGATCCTCGAAGCGGTGGTGCAGAGCGGCGGGCCGCTGCTGATCATCTCCGAGGACGTCGAGGGCGAGGCTCTCGCGACGCTGGTCGTCAACAAGCTGCGCGGCGGCCTCAAGGTCGCGGCCGTCAAGGCGCCTGGCTTCGGCGATCGCCGCAAGGCGATGCTGGAAGACATCGCCGTGCTCACGTCGGGCCAGATGATCTCCGAGGACCTCGGCATCAAGCTCGAAAACGTCACCATCGAGATGCTCGGCCGCGCCAAGCGCGTGCTGATCGAGAAGGACACCACCACGATCATCGACGGTGCCGGCACCAAGGCGACCATCCAGGCGCGCGTCGCTCAGATCAAGGGCCAGATCGAGGAGACGACGTCAGACTACGACAAGGAAAAGCTGCAGGAGCGGCTGGCCAAGCTCGCCGGCGGCGTAGCCGTCATCCGCGTCGGCGGCGTCACCGAGTCGGAAGTCAAGGAAAAGAAGGACCGCATCGACGATGCGCTGAACGCCACCCGCGCGGCGGTCGAGGAAGGCATCGTGCCCGGCGGCGGCGTGGCTCTGCTGCGTGCCCGCTCGGCGCTTGGCGGCCTGACCGGCGCCAATGCCGATGTCACGGCCGGCATCACGATCGTGCTGCGGGCGCTCGAAGCGCCGATCCGCCAGATCGCCGAGAATTCCGGCGTCGAAGGCTCAATCGTCGTCGGCAAGCTCACCGACAGCAAGGACCACAATCAGGGTTTTGACGCCCAGAACGAGGTCTATGTCGACATGATCAAGGCAGGCATCGTCGATCCGGCGAAAGTGGTGCGCACCGCACTCCAGGATGCCGGTTCGATCGCAGCCCTTCTGATCACCGCCGAAGCGATGATTACCGACATTCCGGCCAAGGATGCAGCACCTGCGGGTGGCGGCGGTGGCGGCATGGGCGGCTACTAAAACCCAGGACTTGTCCGATCTGTTGGAGATGTGAATGGCGGCCCCGATCGGGGCCCCCACGATTCTCAAGATGATCATCGCAAAGTTGACGCAGTCGCCCGGCTCAGTGCCGGGAGGCAATCATGATCTTGCGGCTTTCGGATGGGACGCAATCCACGCTAGACTGTCCAGGCGGCCGTCTGGTTGCGGAGCTCGCCGGACTTTGGCAAGCGAACGGACGAACCGCCATCCCCGACACGGAGACACGTTCATGTTTGCGGCCAAGGCCATCGACACCTCAGACAAGCCCACGTTCTACCGCGACCTCGCCACCCAATTGAAGGCGCTGCTCGAGGGTGAGCGCGATTCGATCGCCAACGCCGCCAACACCGCAGCACTCATCTTCCAGATGGTGCCGGACCTCAACTGGGCCGGTTTCTATTTCCTGCAGTCGGACGAGGAAATGGTGCTCGGGCCGTTCCAGGGCAAGCCGGCCTGTGTGCGCATCGCCGTCGGCAAGGGCGTGTGCGGAACGGCGGTCGAACTCGGCACCTCGATGCTGATCAAGGACGTGCATGATTTTCCCGGCCACATCGCCTGCGATGCCGATTCGCGCTCGGAACTGGTGGTGCTGCTCGAGGACGATGAAGGCGTCTTCGGCGTGCTCGATCTCGACAGCCCGCTGCCCGGCCGCTTCGACAAGGCAGACCAGGCCGGCATCGAGACGCTGGCGGCGATCTATGCCGCGGCGAGTTCGTTCGAGGACTGAGCTGCGTCCTACGGCTCGGTCTTCAGCGCGCGATTGAAAGCTGCAATCGTCATGTCGATCAGTTGCGCGTGAATATCACCGCGCGATCGTGCTCCACCGTCATCGCAAACCGGGTCGCCGATCTGTTCGGCCGCAATGATGCCGGCAGCGCCGGGCTTACATTCGCCGAACATGCTGTAGTGGCTCGCATCCGCGATCGTCGCATAGCTCGCCTTTGAAATTGCTTTTGCGATCTCGGATGCGTCGGCGGTCACGGGAATCTTTCCTGGTCGGCCAAGATTGACGATAGCGACCGGAATTTTGATACCGGCAAAGCTTTTGACATCGAAGACATCGGATGGGGCAGGATCGATCGCCATGGCGAAATGAATGCGCTCATCCCGGTTGTCCCGACCGGCGGCCTGCAAATCCATGGCGTGAAGATCGACGCCGCTTTGCCTGACCCAGTCGCAGAGCGAGGCATTGAGCAGGTCCGTATCGCAATAGGCCGCCAGCAATTTCGGATCGATGCGGGCACCGGCTATCGCCAGCGCCGTGTTGCCGCCCATGGAAAGACCGAGGACGCCTACTTTGCCTTGTTCGAGGTGCCCTGCGAAGAAAGCGTCCTTCGCCGTCGCGGTCAGGGCAGCCGTGAGATCGGCGGGCCGCAACCAGAGTTTCATCGTCTCGGCGGCGGATCTGTTTTTCCCCGTATTTCCCGGGTGTGTGGGAGCGGCGACGACGAATCCCTGCCTGGCCAGAGGCGTTGCAATCCAGCTCAGGGCGTGTGGAGTTCCCGCCAGGCCAGCGCCATGCGAAAGCAGGATAAGCGGAAATTTTCCGCCAGCGATAGGCGCATCGCGCATGGCGGCCGTTCCGGCGAAAAGCGCGGTGTCGCCTGATATAACCATCTCGCCGCCCGGTTGCGCGGGATACCAGACCGTCACATCGAGATCGATGCCGCGCTCCTTGGATGGGGCAGGCAACTGACGAACGCCGACATTGTCGCCGGCGTCTGCGGGGTGTTGGATGAGCGCCGTGGAAACAGCGACGGCGCAGAGCATAGTCCAGAATTTCATTGAAATCTCCGTTGTCGAACGCGCCCTATAGGTGGCAAGGCCGGAGGCTACAGCGTCCGGGCAAGCTGGCGGTCATGTTCGATTGCAGTGTTAGCGACCCGATGTCAGCGGATCGGAGCGAGGTCCGCGACCTTGATCGCGATCAAGGACGTGCTTTATCGCGATTGAGTACCGTTCAGTGCGGAACGGCGCTGCCGATTTCAGCCGCCCGCCGGTTCGCAAGCGAGGGCGCCGCGTCAGGCGCGTTCCGGTCCCGCCAGGCGAGCGGGGTCATATCGGTGACGCGGCGGAATTCGCGGTTGAAGTTCGACTTGGTCTGGAAGCCGACCGCAAACATGATCTCCGTCACGGACTGATCGGTCTCGCTCAGCAGCCGGCAGGCCTCGGTGATGCGGTGTCCGTTGACATATTGCGAGACGTTCCTGGCCGTGGCCCGGTTGATCGCCATTGAGATCTGCCGTGCTGGAATTCCGGCGCGCCGGGCAAGCCGGTTGAGGTTGAGATTGGCGTCGCGATATAGTTTTTTCTCCTGCATCAACTCGTTGACCCTGGCGATCGCATCGGCGTTCTCGCCGGCGTCGGGTGGGGACGGACTCTCGACGGGCTCGGCGGCATTGAGCGGGACATGGCTTTGGCTGGCCGCAGCCGCCGCCACGCCGACAATGACGAGCATGAAAAGATTGCCGATGCCGATCACGGTTGCCGCGCGAGCGCCATGTCCCGACGCCAGATCGAAGGACACCAGCATGTCGACGGCTCCCGACAGGCACAGCGTAGCTGCCGCGAAAAGGATGGCCCTGGAGACCGGGACCGCGCCGTCGAAGGGCGCAAGGCGAAGCCCGTCGGCGCCGGAGCGAAGCAGCCAGAGAATGGCGGCGGCGTAGGTGAAATCGATTGATGTCAGCGCCACGTCGATCGCCTCGCGCCAAAAGATTATCAGCATGATGATGATGACCGCGGGTGTCGCGTGGAGCCCCAGCAGGGCCGGCCACCGGCGGTCGCTGGTGCGAACCAGGCTCGATACGCCGGCGTAGAGCAGAGACGGCATGATCGCGGCGGATACGGGGGCGATATAGCCGACTTCGCTGATGCCATAGCCCCAGCGCAGTCCGGTGAGCACCGATTGCAACGCTGCAACAAGGATCAGGGCGAGAAACGGCAGGTTCGGTGCTGCCTCATCCTGGCGGCTGGCGACGACCCAAAGCAGGATGAACAGCGACAGGGCGACGACGAAGGGTAAGGGAACAAACGGCATGGATCGGGTGCGGGCTCGCGTGTTGATGCGCGGCAGACCGTAGCCGATGTGATTTGATTCCCAAACTCGCTTGTGCCGTCTGCGTGCCGGCGATCAAGCTCAGGCGAACTTCACCAGCATCAGGCTGAAGCAGCCGATGAACAGGAAGGCCGAGAAGGCGAGCGCCAGCGGGCGCAGGCCGCGCGAGCGCAGCTGAGAGATGTCGGCCTGCAGGCCCATGGCGGCCAGGCCCATGGTCAGCATGATGGTGGTGGCGAGCGCCATTGCCGATTTCACCTCGGTGGGCACCGTGACCAAGCTGTTCAACGCCACGACAGCGACGAAGGCGGCGACGAACCACGGCATGGGCGGCCGCGCCGCCACCTCACTGCTGCTCCTGCCGCGCGCCATCAGGCCGAGCGCGACGACCGTCGGCGCCAGCATGGCGACGCGGGTCAGCTTGGCGACGGTGGCGATCTCGCCGGACTGGGTGCCGTTCTGAAAGCCGGCGCCGATGACTTGCGCCACCTCGTGGATCGAGGCGCCGGCCCACAGGCCGAAAGTGTGCTGGTCGAGGCCGAGCATGGGCGCCATGAGCGGGAAGCCGAGCATGGCGACGGTGCCGAACAAGGTGATCGAGGCGACGGCGTAGGTGACGTCCTCGTCGCGCGCATCGGTGACGATGTTGGTGGCGACGATGGCCGAAGCGCCGCAGATCGAGGTGCCGGCGGCGATCAACTGCGCCAGCTTGGCGTCGACGCCGATCAGCCGGCCAAGCGTGATGGTGAAAACGAAGGTGGCGCCAAGCGTCGCCGCGACAATGCCGACGCCGCCGGCGCCGATCGAGACCACCTGGCCGAGCGTCAGCTGGAAGCCGAGCAGCACGATGGCGAAGCGCAACAGGCGCTTTTGCGAGAATGCGATACCGGCTTTGGCGTGCACGGGCGTGCCGAGCACGTTGGAGTAGATCATGCCGGCGACGACGGCGAGGATCATTGGACTGAACAGCGCGAAGCCGGAAACATTGCGCGCCGAGAAGGCGACGGCAGTGATCATCGTGACCAGCACGATGCCGGGGACGATGCCATTCCAGCTAAGGGATTTTCGCCCTTGCGCGACATCGGCAGGAAACGCGCTTTTTGGAATATCGTTCGCGAAGTGGGAAACGGAAGACAATGCAATGCTCCAGGCGAGTATGCCGGGAGAATGCCATTCCTAAACCAATCTTTCCAACGAATTATTTTCGTTAGAATGATCGATTTTTACGAACGATCAACGGACGCTGCCGCGCAGACGTCGCTTTCTGGGCGACCTGGATTAAAGCTGCGCCTCGATCGCGGCCTTGTCGATCACCGACCAGACGTTCCTGATCCGGTCGTCGAGGAATTCATAGAAGACGTTCTCGCTGAAGGACACCTTCCTGCCGTTTATAGGGAGCCCGAAGAAGGTTCCCTTCGGCGTGCAGTTGAACTGAAGCCGGCTGGCTAGGAACGGCGGTTCGGCGATCAGCAACTGGATATCGAAATAGAGGTCTGGGATTTCCCGAAAATCGCGCTCCAGCATGTCCTGGTAACCCGACAGTCCGACGCGGTCGCCATTGTAGTGCACCTCGTCATGAACGAAGCGATGCAGCTTCTGCCAGTCCTGATTGTTGAGGCAGGCGATGTAGCCTCGATAGAGGTCGGTCACGGTCACGGCGATGGCTCCGGTGCTGATGCCCGCCATATTGCGACAGGGCTGAAGGCCAGGACGTACAATAAAAGCAACACGTAGCGGGCCGTAGTCCTGTTGCCAGTGCCCAAGTTCAGGGAACAATTCCGAATTCGTGTCCGCTCATCACCTGGTCCAATGCACGCTGATCAACGTGCTCGCTGTCAACCGAAGCCTCAAGTTGGGTCAACGGTGCTTGCAGCGTCCAGGTGACACCGTGGCTATCATGCTCGAGAACACCGGTGCCGCTCACCGCGGCTGGAGCGACGCGCCGCAGCACCATGCTGCCGAAACCACCATGGCCGATCGTCTGTACTTCAGGACCATCTCTCTCTTTCCAGATCAGCTGGAACTGTTTCTGGCCGACCAGTCCGGTTACCTTCCATTGCACCGTTATCGTTCCGTCTGCGGCCGAAAGGACGCCGTATTTAGCGGAATTGGTCGCGAGTTCATGAAACGCTATGCCGAGGTACTGGACGGCATTGGGGCTCAGCGTCAGGGAAGGGCCCGACATTGAGATCCGCTCCTCGTTGCCGAACGGTTTGGCCTGCGCAAGCAGCAGTTCGAAGATCGTGGCGCCCTTCCAGTCGCCGGAAACCAGAAGGTCATGCGAGAGCGACAACGCCATGATGCGCTCGCGCACCTGACGTTCGAACTGGGCCGGCGTCGATGACCGCTTGCTGGTCTCCCGGATCATCGAGATGATGACGGAATACTGGTTCTTCACCCGGTGGTTGACCTCGCGCATCAGCATGCGGATGCGATATTCGTTCTCCTTGGCTACTGATATGTCGCGGGCGATCTTCGAGGCGCCGACGATCTGCCCGACGGCGTTGCGCACCGGCGAGATTGTCAGGGATACGGGCACAAGGCTGCCGTCCTTGCGGCGGCGGATGGTTTCGTAGGTCTCGACCTGCTCGCCTTTGCGGATGCGCTCCAATATGCGCGGCTCTTCGTCCAAATGGTCGTCCGGTATCAGCATAGTTACCGACCTTCCGATTGCTTCGTCGGCGGTGTAACCGAACAGACGTTGGGCGGCTGAGTTCCAGCTCCTGATGACCCCGTTCAAATCCTTGCTGACGATGGCATCGAAGGAAGACTCCACGATGGCTGACAGATGATGCCTGGCCTCGTCGGCATGATGGCGGTCAGTGAGATCGAACAGCATATTGACGGCGCCGACCAGTCTGCCCTGCTCGTCATGAAGCGGTGTGGGATAGGGAAGGAACGGCACACGCGTGCCGTCCGGGCGTTGGGAGATAGCCGACTGGTTTCTGACCGGCCGGTTCTCCTTTAGCGCGACAGCCATCGGGCATTGGTCATGCGGCAACACTTCACCGTCGGTCGTGAACAGCTTGTGCGTCACACACCATTGGTCTTTTCCGAGCTCGGGTTCGCGCCCAGCGAAATCTGCCGCGGCCCGATTGAAATAGGTGATCTTGCCTTCGGTGTCGGTGGTGTAGATTGCTACGGGAAGATTATCGAGGATTTGGTGGGGCAGATCAAAGGTCGAGCTCGAGGTTTTCGTCACTTGCGCCACGTATAGGAGTTCCAGTTAACCGCAGTGAACGCGGTGCCGCGGAAATGGTTCCGCGACCATTTCCGGGGATAGTCACCGCAGGCGGCGGCGAGTCAAAGCCGGGTGGAAGCTGCTCACCGACTTACTCCTTGCCCCGGTAGCGCAGCGCTTCGACCAGCAGCGAGAAGGCCGGCGTGGCTTGCCGGCGGCTGGGGTAATAGAGATGGTAGCCGGGGAAGGGCCCGCACCAGTCGGCGAGCACACGCACCAGCCGGCCGTTGGCCAGATGGGCCGTCACCTGCTCCTCAGGCAGATAGGCAAGGCCGAGGCCGGCGAGCACCGCGTTCATGCGCAGCGCGGCCGTGTTGAACACAAGCTGGCCTTCGACCCGAACCTTCAGCTCGCGTCCGGCCTTCTCGAACTCCCAGGCATAGAGCCCGCCATAGGTGGGCAGCCGCAGATTGATGCAATTGTGGGTGGTCAGGTCCTGCGGCGTGCGCGGCTTTGGTCGGGTAGCGAAATAGGTTGGCGAGCCGACCACCGCCATGCGCATGTCGGGGCCGATGCGCACCGCGATCATGTCGCGCGCCACCTGTTCGCCCAGCCGCACGCCGGCGTCGAAGCGCTCGGCGACGATGTCGGTCAGTCCATAGTCGACGATGATCTCGACCTTGATGTCGGGATAGTCGGGCAGCAGCGGGGCGATCGCCGGCCACAGGACCGCATCGGCGGCGTGCTCACCGGCGCTGATACGGATGGTGCCGGCGGGTTTTTCCCGCAATGCGCTCAAGGCAATGAGCTCGGTCTCGATCTCGTCCAGCCGCGGCCCGACGGTGCGAAGCAGCCGCTCCCCGGCTTCGGTGGGCGACACGCTGCGCGTGGTGCGGGTCAGGAGCCGTACACCCAGCCGCTCCTCCAGCGCCCGCACCATGTGGCTGAGCGCCGATTGGGAAACCCCGAGCTTGGCCGCCGCCCTGGTGAAGCTTTCCTCGCGCGCCACAGCGAGGAAGGCGGTTAGCTCATTCAGGTTGTCACGTGGCATTCATGAGCCCCCTTCATAAGATCATGCTGGATATAGCACCTAATCGGCACCAATCGCAGACCCTAGATAGGCGTTATCACACCGGGCACCTCCGGCCGTCTCTAAAGCCGGGCGGTCGTGTCATGGCTGTTGCCAGGAAGGGACAAAACCATGGACATCACGCGAAACGGCTCTCAGGCCTCGGCCAAGGGATCGGCCGACTATTTCACCGGTGCGGTGCGCATCGACGCGCCGTTCAAGGGCAGCGAGCCCGCCCGGGTCGGCGGCGCCACCGTGACTTTCGAGCCCGGCGCGCGCACCGCCTGGCACACGCATCCGCTCGGCCAGACGCTGATCGTCCTGTCGGGCGCCGGCCTGGCGCAGCGCGAGGGCGGCCCGATCGAATCGATCCAGCCCGGCGACATCGTCTGGTTCGCGCCCGGAGAGAAGCATTGGCATGGCGCCGCGCCGACCACGGCGATGAGCCACATCGCTATCGCCGAAGCGCTCGACGGCAAGGTCGTCGACTGGTTGGAGCATGTCAGCGACGAACAATACGGGATTTGACCAGGTATCGGCGCGTGGCGCCGAGTTCAACGCCCGAACTCTACGAAGGAGACCAACATGACCGATGTTCCAAGGCTGAAAAGCCCATTCTCCGATATCGCTCCCGCGCTTGGCAGATACAGCCCTGGATCGTTCCGATCCCCGGCACCACCAAGCTCAATCGCCTCGAAGAGAACATCGGATCGGTCACTGTCGCGCTGACGGCGAACGATCTTGCCGACATCGAGGACGCGGTCTCGGTGATCGCCGTACAGGGAGCGCGCTATTCTCCGCAACAGGAAGCAAGGATCGATCGCTAGAGCCAGGCGCAGGCTGCGGGCACTCGACGACCGGGTAGCCATTCCGGCCGACGGCGCAGGAGTTGAGGGGATCGTGCGCGGATCGGGCGGCAGCGTTTCAGTTTGAAATTTGGCCTTCTGCGAACTCGCGTCTTGCGGCCGTGAAAACCTCGCGGGCAGCATCCGCATTCATGACGGCGATTGCCAGCCCAATGACAATATCTGGCCAAGCCGAATTCCACACAAATGCCGTGACCAGGCCGGCGGCAATGATTGCCACATTGGCCAGGACGTCGTTGCGCGCCGACAGGAAGGCGGCGCGGGTGAGGCTGCCGCTGTGATGGCGATAGCGAGCGAGCATGAGCGCGCACGACAGGTTGACGAGCATCGCGCCAGCCGCTGTGAGCGTTAGCGGAACGGGAGTTGGCGGAATTGGAATGTTGAATTTCTCCCAGGCTGTCCAAAGGGTCGCCAAAGCGGGGATCAGAAGTATCCCGGCCAGCGCCATTCCGAGCCGCGCTCGATTGCGGACGGTCCAGCCCAACGCGACCATGATCAGGAGATTGACGGATGCGTCCTCCAGAAAATCGATGCTGTCCGCGAACAGCGATACCGATCCGATCCAAACGGCTACGGCAAATTCGATCCCGAAATAGGCCAGGTTCAGGATGGCCACCATCCGCACCGCTTTGTTCAGCGTCCCGGTCATAGTTTGCCCATCGATCAGCTGCCGTTGGCACAAAGCATATAGCGATTCTATGCCCTGCGGCGCGAGGACCAGAATCTTGTCGCCATTCGAGACACTGTCGATCGAGCGGTCGCCTTGACATCGCCGCGCTTCCTGTTCCAACTTGGCGCCATGTTCGTTTTCGCGCCCGCCAACACCAAGCGACGTCGCCCCTGCACAGTGCGGAGCGGCAAGCTGATTGCGCGACGACAAAGACCGGCAGGATAGACCCGGTTCTTTCGTTTCCAGCCCCGCCCGCGAAACCGCCGGCGGGATTTTTCATGTCTGGAGCAGTTTGATGACCAACAATTCTTCCATCCGGCTTCGGCCGGCCGCGCCCGCTGACGCCGCCGCGATCCGGGATATCGTGCGCGCCGCCTATGCCAAATGGGTAGCGGTGATCGGCCGCGAGCCTCTGCCGATGCGCGCCGACTACGAGAAGGCTGTTGCCGAGCATCCGTTCGATCTCGCCGTCGAGGATGATCGGATCGTGGGAATGATTGAAACCATGCTGGCCGAGGATCACCTGTGGATCGAGAATGTGTGTGTCGCACCGGATGCGCAGGGCAGGGGGATTGGCCGGCTGTTGCTGGAGTGGGCCGAGCGCAAGGCGATCGAGTCGGGCCGCGACGAGCTTCGCCTGCTGACCAATGGCGCGTTCGAGGCGAACGTATCGCTCTACAAGAGGCAGGGCTATATCGTGGATCGGGACGAGCCGTTCATGGGCGGCATGACGGTCTATATGAGCAAGAGGCTAGCGGGATCACCGGCGATCTGAGGAAGGATTTCGATAATGGCTGCCAAGGTCAGGCTTAAGCAACTCCCGGGGTCTTACGCGGTTTCCCGGCTGGCGGCGGGCGAGACCATTCCCGGTTGGGCGGACGGACCAGGCTTCGTCAGCATCACAAGGACCGACGACGAGCTTTCGATCGTTTGCCTGCAGGACCGCGTGCCGCATGCCGTCAAGCAGGATATCGACTGGGTGGCCTTCAAGCTCCTGGGCCCGTTCGCCTTCGACGAAACCGGTATCGTGCTGTCGGTCATCAGGCCGTTGTCGGAAAACGGGTTGGGCATCTTCGTGGTGTCCACTTTCGATGGCGACCATCTCCTGGTGAAAGCCACGGATCAGGCCGCGGCGAGGCGGTTTCTGGTCGAGGCCGGGCATACCTTGCTGTAGTCCATCCTCACCAAGCTGGTTGCTGCCCAACCGCTCTGGCTCAATCACTGCCGCACTGGCTCAACCACTTCGGGGGTTGTGTTTGACAGCGGCGTTTGTGCATCGTTATCTCCAGCCAGATATGACGGCCCGGCGCGACCATGCGGCCAAGGAGAAAACGATGTCACACAATCTGCAGTTCTACATCGATGGCGCGTGGGTCGATCCTGTTGTGCCCAACACATTGGACGTCATCGATCCCTCGAATGAGGACGCTTTTGCGCAGATTTCGCTCGGCTCAAAGGCCGATGTCGACAAGGCGGTGGCTGCCGCCAAGCGCGCCTTCAACAGCTTTGGTTTCACCGAGGTCGGCGAGCGGCTCGACCTGTTGAACCGCATCATCACGGTCTACAAGAAGCGCAGTGGCGATCTTGCGATTGCCGTGTCGCGCGAGATGGGCGCGCCGCGCCAGATGGCGTTGGACAGCCAGGTCGGCATTGGGCTGGCGCATCTGACCAAAATGGCCGAGACGCTGAAGGCTTTCGAATTCCGCCACGTGAAGGGCAATCATCTCGTGGTCAAGGAGCCGATCGGTGTCGTCGGGCTGATCACGCCGTGGAACTGGCCGCTCAACCAGATCACCTGCAAGGTGGGTCCGGCGCTCGCCGCCGGCTGCACCATGGTGCTCAAGCCATCCGAGATCGCGCCGCTCGACGCCATCATCTTCGCCGAGATCCTCGACGAGGCCGGCGTGCCGAAGGGCGTCTTCAACCTCGTCAATGGCGACGGACCGGGCGTCGGCCAGGCGTTGTCCAGCCATCCTGACATCGACATGATGTCGTTCACCGGTTCGACCCGCGCCGGCATCCTGGTGGCCAAGGCCGCTGCCGACACGGTCAAGCGCGTGCATCAGGAGCTTGGTGGCAAGTCGGCCAACATTCTGTTCCCCGACGTCGACCTCGCAAGCGCGGTCAGCAAGGGCGTGGCCGGTTGCTTCAGCAACAGCGGCCAGTCCTGCAACGCGCCAACGCGCATGTTCGTGCCGCGCGAGCGCCATGACGAGGCGGCCCGCTATGCCAAGGTTGCGGCGGAAAAATTCACCGTCGGTCCGGCCGACGCTGCCGGCACCAAGCTCGGCCCGGTCGTCAGCCAGGTTCAGTTCGACAAGATCCAGGACCTGATCCAGGCCGGCATCGACGAGGGTGCGACGTTGGTCGCCGGCGGCCCCGGCCGTCCGGCCGAACTCAACCGCGGCTACTATGTCAGGCCGACAGTGTTCGCCGACGTTACCCACGACATGCGCATCGCGCGCGAGGAGATCTTTGGGCCGGTACTGGCGATCATGCCCTATGGCAGCGTCGACGAGGTGGTCGAGACCGCCAACGACACCGTCTATGGCCTCGCCTCCTACATCCAGGCCAAGGACATGAAGAAGGCGCGCGAAGTCGCGGCGCGCATGCGCACCGGCAATGTCTACATCAACTATCCCCAGTGGGACGCCGGCCTGCCGTTCGGCGGCTACAAGCAGTCGGGCAATGGCCGCGAATATGCCGAATACGGACTTGAGGATTTCCTCGAGATCAAGGGCATCGCGGGATATGAGGCGGCTGAGTAGGCACCGTACAGTGTGATGCAATAAAGGGCGCGGCCTGCGGTGTGGGCCGCGCCTTTTCATTTTGCAGCCAAGCCTTGCCATCTCCGCATTCTTGCCAATTGGCAAATACATGCTATATATCTGCCAATCAGCAAGGTGAACGCAATGCAGCTTCAGTCCATCGTCACCACGCCGGCCACGTTCGGAGCCGCTATCTCGGATGAAGAAGCGGGCGCGCTGGCGCGCACCACGGTCAATCTGTTCAAGGCCTGGAATCTCACCGACCTGGAGGCCTGCATCCTGCTCGGCGGCATGTCGGCGCGGACCTGGGCACGCTGGAAGACTGGGGCGAAGGAAGGTGGCATCGGCAGGATCGACCGCGACCTGCGCACCCGCATGGCGCATCTGATGGGCATCCACAAGGGCCTGCGCTACCTTTTCACGGAGCCGGCGCGCGGCTATGCCTGGATCCGCAAGCCCAATGCCACCTTTGGCGGCCAGTCGGCGCTCGACCTGATGCTGCGCGGCGAAATCTCCGATCTCTCGGCGATGCGCGAATGGCTCGATGCGGAGCGTGGTGCATGGTGAGTGGGCTTGCGGTCCGTCGCCGCGTCGACTGGCACAAGACCTTCCGCATCATCCGTTCCATCCACCCACCGATCGACCTGTTCGAAGACATTGCCGACCCGCGCGACTGGGAGGCGCTGGCCGCCGTCGAGGCGAAGACCAACCCGCGCATAAGGTTCGAGATTGGCGATCTCGGCAAGGTTTCGGCCGCAAGGCGGGTTTCCGGCCCCGGCGCCAGCTTCGTGATGGCGCCCTTCGTGCACTGTTCGACGCTGCGGCCGGGACGCTTCTCGGATGGCAGCTACGGGATCTATTATGCCGGCGACAGCGAGGAGGTGGCGCTTGCCGAGACCATCCACCACCATCAGAAATTCATGCGCGCCACAGACGAAGGGCCGGGCTGGACGGCGGATTTCCGCGTGCTGATCGGCAACGTCGACCGCGATCTCGATGACGTCAACGCCGTGCCCGGCGTGCTCGACCCGGACGACTATTCCGCCTCGCAGGCGGAAGGGCGGGCGCTGCGGGCAGCCGGCAGCGACGGGCTGGTGTGGAACAGCGTGCGCATGCCGGGCGGCGGCTGCATCGGCATCTTCTGGCCCGACGTCATTGCCGTTCCAGTGCAGGGCCGCCACTACAGCTACCACTGGGACGGTGCCCGGGTGGACTTCGTGCGCCAGCACGATACGGGAAAGGTGCTTGCCGTCACATCATAGCGGCGGACATCCTTTACAGATCGTGGGGGAGTCGATATTCACGAATCCATAAATCCAAGGATTCGGATATATGAATAGGAAGGGCACTTTGAACGCGCTGGCCGCACTTGGCCAGGAGACGCGGCTGGATGTCTTCCGGCTGCTCGTGCGTGCCGGTCCGGAAGGCATTCCAGCCGGCGAGATCGCAACGAGGCTGGACACGGTCCAGAACACCATGTCGGCGCATCTGAAGGTGCTCGCCCATGCCGGGCTGATCCGTCCCGAACGCGACGGAAGGACCGTGCGCTATGTCGCCGACATGACCGGCTTGCGCGACCTGCTGGCCTATCTGATGGAAGATTGCTGCAATGGCGCGCCGGAGCTCTGCCGCCCGGTCATCAATGCCGTGACCTGTGACTGCTGAGGGGCTTGTGACTGTCCGCCGCGCGCCGTTCGAACAAGGAAGCCATCATGACCGATCATGCTCTGAACACAGCTGAGGCGGTGCGGCCCGGCATCGGCTTCGTCGAGAAATATCTGACGGTGTGGGTGGCACTGTGCATCGTCGCGGGCATCGCGCTTGGCCATCTGCTGCCGGGCGTGTTCGGCGCCATCGCGTCGGCCGAGATCGCCAGGGTCAACATTCCTGTCGCCGTGCTGATCTGGCTGATGATCGTGCCGATGCTCTTGCGCGTCGATTTCGCCTCGCTAGCCAAGGTCGGCACCTATTGGCGCGGCATCGGCGTGACGCTGTTCATCAACTGGGCGGTGAAGCCGTTCTCGATGGCGCTGCTGGGCTGGCTCTTCATCGGCTGGTTGTTCCGGCCGTGGCTGCCCGCCGTGCAGATCGATTCCTACATTGCCGGGCTGATCATCCTTGCCGCGGCACCGTGCACGGCGATGGTGTTCGTCTGGTCGAACCTGACGCGCGGCGAGCCGAATTTCACGCTGTCGCAGGTGGCGCTCAACGACGCGATCATGATCGTCGCCTTCGCGCCAATCGTCGGCCTGCTGCTCGGCCTGTCGGCGATCACCGTGCCATGGGGCACGCTGATGCTGTCGGTCGCACTCTACATCGTCGCGCCGGTGATCGTCGCGCAACTGGTTCGTGGCCGGCTGCTGGCAGCGAGGGGACAGGCCGGGCTTGAGGCCCTGCTTGCCACGCTGCAGCCCCTGTCGCTGGTTGCCTTGCTGGCGACGTTGGTGCTGCTGTTCGGCTTCCAGGGCGAGCAGATCATCGCGCAACCATTGGTGATCGTGCTGCTGGCGGTGCCGATCCTGATCCAGGTCTATTTCAATTCCGGTCTTGCCTATCTGCTCAACCGCCTCAGCGGCGAACGGCACTGCGTGGCTGGACCATCGGCGCTGATCGGCGCGTCGAACTTCTTCGAGCTGGCGGTGGCCGCCGCGATCGCGCTGTTCGGGCTGAATTCTGGCGCGGCCCTTGCCACCGTGGTCGGGGTGCTTATCGAGGTTCCGGTCATGCTGTCGGTGGTGTGGATCGTGAACCGCAGCAAGGGCTGGTATGAGATGGGCGACGCCGTCCGGAATACCATATCGGTTGAGAGGGTCTCGAAATGACCATCACCATCTACCACAATCCCAATTGCGGCACGTCGCGCAACACGTTGGCCATGATCCGCCAGTCGGGCGAGGAGCCGGAGGTGATCGAATATCTGAAGACGCCGCCATCGCGCCAAAGGTTGGTCGACCTGATCGCGGCGATGCGCATCACACCGCGCGACCTGCTGCGCGAGAAGGGCACACCCTATGCCGAACTCGGCCTTGCCGACCCGAAATGGTCCGACCAGCAGATCCTCGATTTCATGCTGGCACATCCGATCCTGATCAACCGGCCGATCGTCGTCAGTCCGCTCGGCGTCGTCCTTGCGCGGCCGTCGGAAAAGGTACTGGACATCCTGCCCAACCCGGAGATCGGCGCGTTCACCAAGGAGGATGGCGAGGTGGTCATTTACGCCTCGGGCAAGCGCCCCGGTTGACGCTATTTCCATAATTTTCGAAATTGGGTTGACGGCGCGAAAAGTGCTGCGTAGCTTATTTCCATGAGACTCGAAAAAGCAGCAGCCCAACTCGAAGCGCTCGGCAATCCGACTCGGCTTCAGCTCTATCGCATCCTGGTACGCGCCGGTGATGACGGGCTTGCCGTCGGCAGCGTCCAGGGCAGGCTCGACATTCCGTCCTCCACGCTGTCGCATCACCTCAAACGGCTGGTCGATACCGGGCTTGTCACGCAGGAACGGCAAGCGACGACGCTGATCTGCCGCGCCAACTACCCCGGCATGAATGCGCTGATCGGCTATCTCGCCGACGAGTGCTGCGCGGATGCTGCCTGCGCGCCCGCCGTCGGCAAAGCACTGGCCTGATTTTTCTGCGCGTATAATTCGAAGATACCGGAAGGATCGAACCTATGGACATGATGACAGATCTTCCCGTCGCGGTAATTGGCGCCGGCCCGGTCGGCCTTGCCGCCGCGGCGCATCTGGTCGAGCGCGGCATCCGTCCACTCATCCTGGAGCGCGGCGAAAGTGTTGGGGCCGCACTGCTCGAATGGGGCCATGTGCGGGTGTTCTCGCCTTGGGAATACAACATCGACGCGGCGGGGCGGGCGCTGCTCGACCGCTCCGGCTGGACGTCGCCGGACAGCCAGGGCCTGCCGACCGGCGGCGAGATCGTGCGCGACTATCTGGCGCCGCTTGGCCGGCTTCCGGCGATCGCCGCCAATTTGAAGCTCGGCGCCGAGGTCACCGCGATCACCCGTCAGGGGCACGACAAGGTCGCCAATGAGGGCCGCAAGGACGCGCCCTTCGTCATCCGCTACCGCGATGGCGGCGGTGAGCACCGCTTTCTCGCACGCGCCGTCATCGACGCATCCGGAACATGGTGGCGGCCAAACCCGATCGGCATCGACGGGCTGCCGGTTGCCGGCGAAGGCAAGGCGTCGGCACGCATCGCCTATGGCATTCCCGACGTGGTCGGCAAGGCGAGAGAAGACTATGCGGGCAAGCGCATCCTGGTCATCGGCGGCGGGCACTCGGCCATCAACGTCGCGCTGGCGCTGATGGAGTTGCAGGATGGCGCGCCTGGCACCGAAATCTTCTGGGCGCTGCGGCACGCCAACATCGAGAGATTGCTCGGCGGCGGGCTGAACGACCAGTTGCCGGAACGTGGTGCGCTTGGGCTGGCCGCAAGGCAGGCGATGGCGGACGGCAGGCTGAACATGCTGACGGGCTTCGCCGTCGACCGCATCGAGACGCAAGGCGAGAAGCTTGCCGTCGACGCCCACCTCGCCGGCAAGCCGTTCAGCATGGCCGTGGACCGCATCGTCGTCACCACCGGCTTCAGGCCAGACCTGTCGTTCCTCGGCGAAATCCGCATCGCGCTCGATCCCGTCGTCGAAGCGCCGCCGGCACTGGCGCCGCTGATCGATCCGAACTTCCACTCATGCGGCACGGTTCCCGCGCATGGCATTGCGGAACTCGCGCATCCCGAACCCGGTTTCACCATCGTCGGCTCGAAATCCTACGGCCGTGCCCCGACTTTCCTGATGGCGACCGGCTACGAGCAGGTCCGCTCGGTGGTGGCCGATATTGCCGGAGACCATGCCGCGGCCCGCGAGGTGCGGCTGGTGCTGCCGGAGACCGGCGTGTGCAGCGCCGTCGGTGTCGCGACGGTATCGGAAAGCGCCGGCTGCTGTGGCGGGCCTGCCCCCGCCGCTGTCGATGCCTGCTGCGTCAGGGATGCGGCCGCCAAGGCAACGGGCGCGTCGGGTTGCGGCTGCGCAACCGATGCCGAGCCGAGAAGAGCCGTATCGGCCGGCATCGATGCCTGACCGGTCCGTCCTGCGCAAGGCGATCTGGGCGCTTGGGCTGACCCAGATCATCGGCTACGGCACGCTCTATTACAGCTTCTCGATGCTGGCGCCGGCAATGGCACGCGAGTTCGGGCTCACGGAAGGCTGGGTATTCGCAGCCCTGTCGGCCTCGCTATTTGCCGGCAGCCTGTTCGCGCCGACTGCCGGGCGGTGGGCCGACCGCTTCGGCGCCGGTCGCATCATGACCGTCGGCTCGGTCGCGGCGGCTGTGGCGCTGGCGCTGTGCGCCGTCGCACCCGGCCGCGTGAGCTTCGTTCTGGGATTGCTGGCGATGGAACTGGCCTCCAGCTTCGTCCTCTACAGCGCTGCCTTCGTGGCGATCGTGCAGGTCGGGGTTCCCCGGCCGCAACGCAGCATCACCCATCTGACGCTGATCGCCGGGTTTGCCTCTACCCTGTTCTGGCCGCTGACCTCGGCGCTGCATGCGCATCTCACATGGCGCGAGGTCTACCTTTTGTTCGCCGCTCTCAATCTCGGCCTATGCCTGCCGATCCACGCCTGGCTGATGCGTCTGTCGCGTCGCCACGCAACGGTCACGCCGCATGAGCGCGGTTCCGCTCCCGATGAAGCGGGAATGCCGCTCGATGCGCGGCGCGGCCGGGCCGCATTCCTGCTGATGCTGGCGGGGTTCGCCACCGAAGGCTTCGTGCTGTCGGCGATCCTCATCCACATGGTGCCGCTGACGGCGGCCCTTGGGCTCGGCACCGCAGGCCTCTTCGTCTCGACCCTGTTCGGGCCGGCGCAGGTCGCCAGCCGGTTGATCAACATGCTGTTTGGCGGGCGGCTGCAGCAGACGCACCTTGCCGTCATTGCCGCGTCACTGCTCACGGCCGGGCTGTGTGCGCTGTTGCTGACCACGCCATGGCTGCCCGGCGCCTTCGTGTTCGTGTTCCTGTTCGGCCTCGGCTCCGGCCTCACCAGCATCGTCGGCGGCACCTTGCCGCTCGAACTCTTCGGCCGCGAAGGCTATGGCGCGCGGCTGGGATGGGCGAGCGCTGCCCGCCAGTTCACCTCGGCCTTCGCGCCGTTCGCGCTCGCCTTCATGATGACACGAACATCCGTCGCCAATTCCTTGTGGGTGCTGGTGGTCGTCGCCGCGAGCGGGGTCATCGCCTTCCTCGCCATCGCGCTGCTCAGGCGGCGCGGCGGCCAGGCAGCGTTTGCGATTGGCGGCAGCGCGGAAGAGGCGACCTGACCGCCCGCCTTTAGTGCCGCAGAATCTTGCTCAGGAAAGCGCGGCTGCGGTCGGTCTTGGGGTGTGAGAAGAACTCGTCGGGCGTGCCGCTTTCGACGATGGCGCCGGCGTCCATGAACACCACGCGCTGGGCGACCTTGCGGGCAAAGCCCATCTCGTGCGTCACCACCATCATGGTCATGCCTTCCTCGGCGACCGCGACCATGACGTCGAGCACTTCGGAAATCATCTCGGGATCGAGCGCCGAGGTCGGCTCGTCGAACAGCATGATTTTGGGCCGCATGCCGAGGCAACGCGCGATCGCCACGCGCTGCTGCTGGCCGCCGGAGAGCTGTGCTGGATAGGCATTGACCTTGTCGGCGAGGCCTACCTTGGCCAGCAATTCGCGGCCGGCCTTTTCGGCTTCGGCACGCGGGATCTTGCGGACATGGATGGGGGCGAGCGTGACGTTTTCGAGTGCCGTCTTATGCGGGTAGAGGTTGAACGACTGGAAGACGAAGCCGATCTCGGTGCGCAGCCGGGTCATGTTGGTGGCGGGGTCGCCCAGGCGCTGGCCGTCGACGACGAGGTCGCCGTTCTTGATCGCCTCCAGGCCGTTGACGCAGCGGATCAGAGTGCTTTTGCCCGAGCCGCTCGGGCCGCAGACGACGACCACTTCGCGCGGTTCGACGCTGAGCGTGATGTCCTTGAGCACGTTGAGCGAGCCGAACCATTTGTTGACGCCGCGAAAGTCGATCATGCCGGTTTTGGCAAGGCCCGTTTTGGTCATGTTTTCTGGACCTTTGGGGTTGGAAGTCACAACTGCACCTCGGCATGCGCCGCGCCCATGCGCTGCTCCAGCCGGCGGGCCAGCATGATCAGCGGATAGCAGACGATGAAATAGCCGACGCCGACGAGGAAGAACACCAGCAGGCCGTTGGGCACACGCTGCACCACCAGCCAGCCGACGCGGGTGAGGTCGGTCAATCCGATGGCCGAGACGACAGAAGAATCCTTGATCAGCAGCACATACTGCCCGACCAATGGCGGCAGCACGATGCGCATCGCCTGCGGCAGCACCACCTGGCGCATGCGCTGCCAGCGCGACAGGCCGGACGCCAGTGCCGCCTCGACCTGGCCTGTCGGCACCGAGCGGATGCCGGCGACGACGATCTCGCAGATGAAGCAGGCGGCGAGGTTGGTCAGCGCGATGATGCCGGCGGTGAAGGCATCGAGTTCGATGCCGAACTCAGGCAGGATGAAGAAGATCAGGAAGATCTGCACCAGGAACGGCGTGCCGCGGATCAGGTCGACCCAGGCCCCGATCAAACCCGAGATCAGACGGTTGCCGCCGGTCCGCAGGATGCCGAGGGCGAAGCCGAGCAGCGTGCCGAGCACCAGGCTGATCAGCGACAGCAACACGGTCATGCCGAGGCCGCGCAGGGCCAGTGGATAGGAGCCGGCGAGGCTTTGCAGTTGTTGCCAGATCATGTCCGCGCCCCCGCTGTGCCGAGCCAGCGGCTGGAGAGCCCAGCCAGTCCTTTCAGGCCGTAATAGAGCAGCAGATAGAAGGCGGCGATGGTGAGGAAACCTTCCGCCGGCATGAAGCGGTCGGAGGCGAGCAATTGGCCGGCGCGCGTCAGTTCCGAAACCGAGATCAGGGACAGAAGGGCGGAATCCTTGACCAGCACGATCGCCTGGCCGAGCAGCGGCGGGATCGTCACCTTGAAGGCTTGCGGCAGGACGACAAGGCGCATGCGCTGGACATAGGTCATGCCCGAAGCGACGCTGGCCTCGACCTGGCCGCGCGGGATCGACAGGATGCCGGCGCGAATGATTTCAGCGATATAGGCGCCGCTGTTCAGCGACAACGCGAGGATGCCGACGACGAGTTCCGGCAGAACGAAGCCGAGCCGGGGCAGGCCGAAATAAAGAAAATAGAGCTGCGCCAGCAAGGGCGTGGCACGCACCGCATCGATATAGGCCTTGGCCGGGGCGCGAAACAGCCAGCCGCGCTGCAGATTCATGGCGCACAGCACGATGCCGACGATGAGCGCGCCGACAAAGGACAGCGCCGACAGCCAAACGGTCGTGACCAGGCCCTGTCCGAACAACGGCAGGTATTCGACGATGGTGCGGAAACTGAAATTTTCGAGCATCGTTGGGTGAAATCCCCAGAGCGCAGGCAACGACAGATGAAACGAAATTCCGGGCGGCTTCGCGGCGTTTAAGATGCGCGCGAAACCGCCTGGATTTATCGCTGCTTAGTGATCCTTCTTCCAGGCGTCGGAATTGACCCAGTAGTCGAGGTTCTTCTGCAGTCGGCCGTCGATAGTGACCTGGTTGAGGAACAGGTTCATCCAGATCAACAGGTCCGGCTCATCATAGCGGGTGGCGAAGGCAAGCGGCTCCTTCGACAGAAGGTCCGGCATGATGGTGAAGGTGCCGGCCGGATAGGCGGTCGACTGGCCTTTGACCGCCGAGACGTCGTTGACGCCGCAGTCGGCCTGGCCGTTGTTGACGGCGTCAAGCAGCAGCGGACCGCCACCCTTGTAGCTCTTGATGTCGGCATCGGGGAAGGCTTTCTTGGCTTCCTTCTCGCCGGTGGCGCCGAGCAGCACGGCGATCTTGGTGCCCTTGGCCTTGCAGTCCTCGGTGGTCTTGAACTTGCTGTCGGCCTTGGTGAAGACGGTGCTGCCCGTGTACATGTAAGGCGTGGTGAAGGCGACCTTCATGCCGCGCGCCAGCGTCGGTGTCATGTCGGCAACCAGCAGGTCGGCCTTGCCCGACAGCAGCGCCGGGATCAAACCATCCCAGTCGAAGTCGAGGAAGGTGATTTTCACACCCATTTCCTTGGCCATCAGTTCGGCCAGTTCGACCGAACTGCCGGTGCGTTCGCCATTGGCGCCGACCAGCGAGAAGGGCGGTCCCTGGGTCTGCACGGCGACGCGCAATTCGCCGCGCTTGGTGATGTCGTCGAGCGTACCCGCACTGGCCGCAGCGGTGAGCCCGGCGAGCGCAAGCCCGGCGATGAAAAGTCTTCCGGCGATGAAAAGTCTGGCAATCTTCATTTCGGTATTCCTCCCTGTTGTCGTTAATGTGTGCCCGCGGTTCTCCTTGGGCTCCTTTTTGAGCGGCAGCGCCGTTGCCGGCGGCAGCCACCGTTCGAAAATCTTTCGCCTCAGTCCCGTGCCACCGTCTCGGAAACCGTGATGCCACGCCTGGCCAATTCATCGAAGAACCTGATGTCGGGCACATCCAGCAGCGGGTTCAAAAAGCCGGGTCTGGTGATCTCGCCCCTCGCCAGCATCTGCGCCACGATGCTGGCGGGATAGCCGACGCCGAGGCTCATGCCGAACAGGCCGGAAACGAGATCGCGTTCGATGATCAGGTCCGACGTCACCGTCTTGGCGCGGCCGCCTTCGAGGCCGGAAAAGACATTGCGCATCACGCAAAGATCCTTTTCGCCGGGGCCGTATTGCAATTGCGGGCCGAGCAGCCGGCCAAGGAATTCGCGCGGGCTGTTGGAGGTGCCGGGCACCTTGTCCTCAGAGAGGAAACCGAGTTCCTTCAACGGCGCCCAGAAGGCCGACCATCCCGGCCAGCGCAGTGTGTAGCGGCCGGAGCGGCGCAGCCCTTTTGCGGCGTCCAGCATCTCGACATAGTGCAGCGCGTCGCCATTGGGGAAGGCTTCGAGCCTGCCGAGGCCGGCAACCTCGATTTCATGGATGAACGGATTGTCGTGCTGCTGGCCGGCAGGCACTGCGACACGGTTCCCGTCCTCGATCATCACGCTGTCGCGGTTCTGGCTGACCAGGACCATGTCGAAATTCCAGCTCACCTTGTAGCACAGCGGCTTGGCCATCGCCTTCGGCTCGGGGATGCCGCCGCAATAGGAATCGATCGAAGAAATCGAGTCGAACTGCCTGGCGGCGCGCGCGTAGAGCACGAGGTCGATGCCGGGGTCGAGCCCGCATTCGGTCATGATCGAGACACCGGCCTGTTCGGCGGCCGGCGCCAGGTCGGCGATCGACTTGGCGTAGTTGGTGGTGACCAGCGGCGTGCGCGTGGCAATCGCGGCCTTTACCGCCTCGCGCATCAGCGGCTGCGGCAACAGGTCGATGACGGCGTCGACATCATCAAGCACAGTGGCCAGGGCCTGGCCGATCGCGCCCTCAGGCACCACGAAGCGCACGCGGGCAAGATCGGTCAGGCCGGCAAGCCGGGCCGGGCCGTCCGCTGCGGTATCGACGCAGACGATTTCCTCGACGCCGTCACTGGCGACGAGGTCGGCGATTGCCGCCCGGCCTTGCAGGCCGAGGCCGCCGAGTACCGCGATTTTCATGCCGGCTCCTTGCGATCGTCCGACCAGCAGCCTTCCGGCAGGCTGACCCATTTGTTGCAGGACGCCATCACGACGAATGTCTCGCTGCGCACGACTTCGCCTGGCTCGCCGGCGCCGGGGATCAGCTCGCTGGTGACGCGGTAGAGATCGGCGACGTCACCGGCCACCGTCACGTCGACGATGATATCGAAGCGTCCGGTGACCACCGAGGCCGAATTGACGAAGGGCAGTTCGGCAATGCGCTGCGCCAGTTCGCGGGCCCGGCCGCGCCCTTGGGCATTGATGCCGACAATGGCGGAGATCAGCTCGGGGCGCTCGGTCAGGTTCAGCAGCCCGACGATCTTGAGCAGGTTGCGGTCGAGCAGGTTGCGCAGCCGCGAGCGCACCGTCGGCACCGAAATCGCCAATATCTCGGCGATCCGGTTGATGCCCGGCTGGGCGTCCTGCGACAGCTGTTTGACCAGCCGCCGATCGGTCAGATCGAGATGTTCCCGCAAAGTCCCCGTCTTTCACAAAAGGAAAAAAGTTTGGCGATTTTTTTGCCAATGTGCAAACAAGCTACGTCACGAATATTTGAAAAGCAAGGCAATGATTCAGCGCTGATGAGGATAGGTGCTCGCTGTCCGGCTCACGCCAGCGCTGTCGCGAGCAATTTTGCCTGCGGTGTCAACTCGTCGAAGCGGCGGGCGCAGAGGTTGAGCTGGCGCGTTGCCCAATCATCGGTCAGCCGCAGTGTGCGTAGCGTCCGCGCCGAGCGGCGGGCGGCACTTTCCGGCACGATGGCGATGCCGGCACCTTGCGCGACCAGCCGGCAGACATTGTCGAGGCCGGGAACGCGGATGCGGACATGCAGATGGCCGCCAAGGCGGGCCGCCTGGCGGGCGATGTGCTCCTGCAGCGCATGGCCGGTGCTGAGGCCGACGAAAGATTCGCCGAGAAGCTCAGTGAGGTTGACGGTGCGGCCTTCAAGGCCGGGCCGGTTTCGCGCGGCGATCACCACCAGCCGGTCGATGAAGAACGGTTTCTGCTCGAGGTGCGCAAGGCCGGCCCAGGTGGCGGCGATGCCGAGATCGGCCGCACCACTGGCCACGGCTTGCGCGATCTCATGGCTGGGGCGCTCGTCGAGCTCGATGTCGATGCCGGGATGCGCGACAAGGAAGGCGGGCAGGATCTCGCGCAGCAACTCGGCTGTGGCGGCGGTGTTGGCCATCAGCCGGACGCGGGCGCGCAGGCCGGTGGCATAGGCGGCGAGGTCGCCGGTCATCGCTTCGATCTGGTTCTGCACCGCGCGCGCATGATGCAGCAGCGCCTGTCCGGCCGCCGTCGGCACCACCCCACGGCGCCGGCGCTCCAGCAGCGGCGCGCCGAGCCGCTCCTCCATGCCCTTGATGCGGGCGCTGGCCGACGCCAGGGCCAGTCCGGCAAGCTCGGCGCCATGGGTGATGCTGCCGCGTTCGGCCACCAGCAGGAACAGGCGGAGATCGACCAGATCGAAGCGCATTCTCTTGCTCCTGCGAATATTCAGCGCCGGGAAGGCGGTCGGCCAACCAGCCTTCGTCGTGGCCGAAGGCTGGCAGCGCAACTTCCACATTGTGATCGGCCAGGATTTTCGTCAAACAGTTTCGAAGGAGAATTGCGATGAACGAACGAACATCAGGCCGGCTCGGCATTCTTGAAAGCACGGCGATCGTGCTGGCCATTGCGGTGGCCGGCCTTGCCATGGCGCGAGCGGGATCAGGCCTGCGGGGATGCGCGGCGACGGTCGTATCCACCAGCCGCGATGCGGCGCCGGCAAAGGCCGCCAGCCCGGATGCCGACGCAACCGATATGCTGCTGCATGACTGATCCGGCCCTGAAGATACGATCATGCTGAGCGCCGGCATCCTCGCCTGGATCGGCGCCGTGTTCCTCGCCGCCGGCTTCGTCAAGGGCGTCGTCGGCATGGGCCTGCCGACCGTTGCGATGGGCCTGCTGGCGGTGACGATGCCGCCGGCGCAGGCGGCTGCCCTGCTCTTGATCCCGTCGCTGGTTACCAACCTCTGGCAATTGCTGACCGGCCCGTCCTTCGCCCGGCTGTGCAAGCGGCTGTGGACGATGATGGCCGGCGTGATGCTCGGCACCGTTGCCGGCGCCGGCCTGCTGACCGGCACGCATACGGGCGCGGCCTCAGTGGGGCTGGGCGCCGCACTGGTGCTTTATGCGATCCTCGGCCTCGCCAAAGCCGGCTTCACCACGCCGGCGCGCCGCGAAGCCTTGATGTCACCGCTGGTCGGGGTGGCGACCGGGCTGGTCACCGGCGCCACCGGCGTCTTCGTCATCCCGGCGGTGCCCTATCTGCAGTCGCTGCGGCTGGAGAAAGAAGACCTGATCCAGGCGCTCGGCCTGTCCTTCACCGTGTCGACGGCGGCGCTCGCCATCGGGTTGTTCAAGGCAGGCGCCCTGGCGTCGCCGAGTGCGCAACTGGTGGGGTCGGTCGCAGCCCTTGTGCCGGCGCTGGCCGGCATGTTCGCCGGCCAGGCGCTGCGCCAGAAGATGAGCGTCGAGACCTTCCGCAAAGTGTTCTTCGCGGGGTTGCTGGCGCTTGGGGTCTATCTCGTGGGGGAGTTGGTGTTCTAGGCGCCGGACTTCCCCAGAGCACTGGCAGGAAGTCGTCAGCCAATGCTTTCGCTGAGATCAGCGAGCGTGACCATGAGTGTCAACGGCTCGACCGGCGAGGGCTCGAACCCGATGGTGATGTAGAAAGCTCGGGCATCGTCGGAAATCGCATGCACCACTATGCCTTTGATGCCCAGTATTTCAGCAGCCTGGAGAATTCGTAGACCGGCATCCCTTACCAGCGCCCGACCGATGCCCCGACCGTGATAGGCTTGGTCTACGGCCAACCTGCCTAGCACTGCGACGGGGATCGGATCGGGCATGTTGCGCCGGAAACGGCTGGAAGCTTCGACCATTTTCACGGCGCCGCTGGCAACGGCATAGTAGCCAATCACACGGTTGCCTTTGCAAGTCACATAGGTCCGGGATGCACCGCCCGCTTGATTGGTGCGAGCACGTTTTTTCAACCAATCGTCGAGCGCTGTAATGCCCGACGAAAATTCCCCGAGTTCGTGATGATCCGCGAGTGGAACCGGGACCGACAGCGTCACGCAGCTTCCCACGGAGCCTTTGTCGTCATCGTGCGGCGCAATCGGTCGTTGGGCTGCGGCGGCGCGTCGAGGCGTGCCAGAAACGCAGCGTAGACATCCGGTTCGACGGTAAACACGAGACGGTTGAGCAACGCTTCCTCAGCGGCGCGTTGCGAGGCTTCAAGCATGAAGTCGGTGCGATTCTTACCGAGCAATTCGGCTGCGCGGTCGATCAGATTGCGAACTTCCGGCTTGACGCGGATGTTGAGCGGAACGCTCTTCGGCACCGGATGATGTGACGTTGGCATGGACGGCTCCTTCGTTGCGCATATCTAGCACAGCGTAACGACATTGTCATTACCCGCTTCGATGGAGCATGCGATCCGTAGTAGCCCTACCGCACGACCAGCACCGGGATCTCCGTGTAGGACAGCACTTCCGCCGTCTGGCTGCCGAGGAGCAGCTTGCCTAGTCCGCGGCGGCCGTGCGAAGCCATGACGATCAGGTCGCAGCCCAGGGCCTGCGACAGTTCCAGAATGGCTTCGGCGGGCCTTTTGTCCTCGACATGCACGACCTCCGCCGAGACGCCGGCGGCGTCGGCCGATGCCTTGCACTTGTCGAGAACTTCCTTGGCGTATTTGCGCGCTTCTTCCTGATAGGCGGCCAGTTCATCGCCGGCGGCGTAGCCGGCCATGGCGCCGCCCCAGGCGAAGATCGGGAATTGTTCGGAGACGGTGATGAAAGTAACAGAGGCGCCGAGGCCCTTGGCCAATGTCAGGCCGTGGGTAACGCCCTTGTCGGCCAGTTCCGATCCGTCCGTGGCGATGAGCAAATGTTTGTACATGATGACATGACCTGTTGCGCAAGGGCCGATGCCCTTGAGGTGGCGGGAGCCTTGTGGAGGGGCTGGCCTTGATATAGTTGCGGCCTCGGGCCGATCACAGGGCCGGCCCCGCCGCGGATCAAGGCCAGGCGACCACGCAGTCTTGTACCAAGCGGATTCCCCTTTGCCGCATCGTCGCCTAAGGTGCCGGTGACATTGAAAGGCAGTCCATGAGCAACCCGTATCCGCAAATCCATCTGGTCCGGCATGGTGAAACGGCATGGAGCCTTTCGGGGCAGCATACCGGCCGCACCGACATGCCGTTGACCCCGGTTGGCGAGGCCGCCGCGCGGGGTCTCGCGGACAGGCTCGAGGGCCTGTCTTTTTCGGCCGTATGGTCGAGCCCGTCGCAGCGCGCCTACAACACCAGCGTACTGGCCGGCTTCGGCGCGCAGAGCGTCAAGAAGGACGATCTGCAGGAGTGGGACTATGGCGCCTATGAGGGGCTGACGACAAAACAGATCCTGGCCGAGCGCCGCGGCTGGAATGTGTTTCGCGATGGGTGTCCAAAGGGCGAGATGGCGGCCGATGTCGGCGCGCGGGCCGACAGGATTATCGCTGGGCTGCGCGAGGCCAATGCCAGCATATTGGTGTTTTCCAGCGCGCATTTTCTGCGCGTGCTGGCGGCGCGCTGGATCGGGCTGCCGCCGGAGGGCGGCGCGCTGCTCGTGCTCGATACGGCCAGCATCAGCGTGCTCGGCTACGAGCATGATTTGAGCGAGCCGGTCATCCGGAAATGGAACCAGAAATAGAGCAGCTTCGGCCAGCGGCGCCGCTTACGCCTATCTGTCGAATTTCCTGATCGCCTCAGCGGTTACCGGCGTGAAGAAATTCACCAGATTGCCGTCAGGGTCGCGAAACAGCAGCGAGCGGTTGCCCCAGGGCATGGTGGTCGGCTTCTGCACAGTGATATTCCTGAGGAGGTCCGAGAGCCTGGCGAATTCAGCATCGACGTCGCCGACGCGGAACTCGATGATGGCGGTGTGGTTGTCGGCGGGGCGGGCGATGTCGCCGCCGAACAGCATCAAGGTGCGCGTGCTGCCGATCGCCAGCGTGCAGGTCGGCGTCGCCAGTTCGGCGAAGTCTTCCGTGTACACCGTCACGGGCATGCCGGTGATCTCACCGTAGAAGTGAACGAGACGCTGGACGTCCGACGTGATGATGCGGACGGAGACGAAATTCATTGCATTGGCTCCCTGATCGTTGAAGCCGTGGCCGGCTCCCATCCGACCTATAGGCCAGGCCTGCTGACAGCTTTCCGTCAGGAAGGATCGCCGTGCGCCTGCACCAGCGGCACGCCCTGCTTACCCCCTCAGCAGCGCCAACTCTTCTGCTGTCAAATGCCGTGCCGTACCCTTGGCGAGGTCGCCGAGCGGCAGGCGGCCGATAGCGATGCGGATGAGGCGCAGGACCTCGACGCCATGCGCGGCGAGCAGGCGACGGATGTGGCGGTTACGGCCTTCGTCGAGCACGATCTCCAGCCAGGCGGTGCGGCCGCCGCTGCGCAAGAGTTCGATCGAGCTGGCGGTCAGGGTCTCGCCGTCGACGGTCACGCCCGCGCGTAACGTCTCCAGCATCGCCTCGTCCGGCACCGTGCCGATCTGCACGTGATAGGTCTTGGGCAGATGCGAGGCCGGGTCCATCAGCCGGTTGGCAAACCGGGTGTCGTTGGTCATCAGCAGCATGCCTTCGCTGGCTTTGTCGAGCCGGCCTACCGGCGAGACGAAGGGCAGATCGAGCCCTTCCAGGCAGGCATAGACGGTGTCGCGCTGCTGCGGGTCGTCGCGGGTGGTGACCAGCCCGCGCGGCTTGTTGAGCATGAGGTAGACCTTGCGCTCGGCAACCACCGGCCTGTCGTCGACGACGATGCGGTCGCGGTCGAGGTCGACGCGCAGCGCCGCATCGCGCACCACCTTGCCGCCGACGCGCACGCGGCCTTCGGCGATCAGCACCTCGGCCTGTGTGCGCGAGCACAGGCCGAGCTTCGACAGCGCCCGGTTGAGACTGACGCCGGGCGCCCCCTGCCTGCCGCTCTGCCGTGTCTGCCGTGGTGTCATGGTGCCGTCTGCGCTGGTGGAGCCGACAGATGCCACGGGCTGCAATGGCTTCGCAAGCGTGGTGCTGTCTTCCTATACAGGGCAAGGGGCAATGGCGGCATCCGTACCGCCTGGAACAGCGATATTGTCGCCGCCGCATCCGCTATAATCTGCACCCCATGAGTGAGTCCGCTGCGCCGATAACCAAGACCGTCGTCATCGGTGCCGTGCCGGCCAAGGTCTGGCGGATACTAACGACGCCAGAAATGATCCCGCAATGGATGTCCGACGAGGAGTTGACCGTCAGCCTGCAAGGGCAGGCCGGCGGCGCGATCGTCATGCGCGGACTGCTGCACGGAATACCGTTCGAAAACCACGGCACCATCCGCACTTTTGAGCCGGGAATGAGCTTCGCCTACAGCTATTGGAGCACGCTGTCGGCCTCGCGTCTGGCGGACGTGCCCGAAAATCACACCGTGGTCAGCTTCGACCTGGCGCCGGCGGATGGGGGAACACTGTTGACACTGACGCTCAGCGACTTCGCCGAACCGGCGATCCGTCCGCACGCCAATCTCTACTGGGGACCGACCTTGCAGATCCTGAAGGCGGTCTGCGAGCGCGCTTGAGAGCGGGCGGGAGTCATCGCAGCGGATAGGTCGTCCCGCCCTTACTCTTTGGGGTGTCGGGTGAGGGCCAGCGTGCGAATACGGTCGGCGACGGCGCTGTCGACCGGGTTGTAGACGGTCAGGCTCAAATCCGGCCGGCCGTCGACCGCGAAGCCCGAATATTCCAGTTCGATATCGCCAAGTTCCGGGTGCTTCAGGCGCTTTGTCCCGTCGCCATGGCTGAGCACGCCGTTTTCCCGCCACAGGGCGGCAAACTCGGGGCTGGCGCTGCAGAGTTCGTCGACGAGTTCACGCACCTCGGAGACAGCACCGGCGCGTGCCGCATCGGCCCGGAACGCGCCCACCACGAAACGGGCGAGGTTTTGCCAGTCGTGCTGCCTGGCGCGGATATGGGGACTGAGGAACATGAAGCGCAGAATGTTGCGCTCGCCCTCGGGCAGGGTGCTGTAGTCGGTCAGCACGACCCTCGCGGCACGGTTCCAGGCAACGACGTCCCAGGTGGCGGTCCTGACTATGGCGGGGCTGGCATCGAGCGTGTCGATGAGGCGCTGCAGCCGGGGGCTGACGCCTTCGACGCCCCTGTAGCGGACCTCGGGCGGGCGCCCCAGCCCGAGCATGAAAAGATGTTCGCGCTCCGCCTCGGTCAGCAGCAGCCCCTTGGCGATGCGGTTGAGGACATCGGCCGAGGGTGCGCCGCCGCGGCCCTGTTCCAGCCATGTGTACCAGGTCGGGCTGATGTTGGCGCGTTGTGCGACCTCTTCGCGGCGCAGCCCCGGCGTGCGTCTGCGTCCGGAAAACCCGAATGATGCGGGATCAAGCCGGGTGCGCCGGTCTTTGAGGAACGCTGCTAGTGAGCCGGAATTGGAGGGCATCCTGTTAGCCATTATACCACGATAAGATCACTACTTTAATAGAATAATAGACCAGCAATATTACGCAGGCAACTGTACAGGAGATTTTGCATGCGTATCTTTCTCACCGGCGCGACCGGTTTCATCGGTTCGGCGATCGTTCCCGAACTCATCAAGGCAGGCCACCAGGTGGTCGGCGTGACCCGCTCCGACGCCGGCGCCGAGGCGCTGGCCGCCGCCGGTGCTGAAGTGCATCGCGGAACGCTCGAGGAGCCCGAAGGGCTGTGCGATGGCGCGGCCAAGGCGGACGGCGTGATCCACACGGCATTCGACCACGACTTTTCGCGGTTTGCCGAGAATTGCGAAAAGGACAAACGCGTCATCGCCGCACTGGGCGCCGCGCTCGCCGGCTCCGACCGGCCGCTGGTGATCACCTCCGGCGTCGGCATGGGCAGCCCCGGACATGGCCAGTTGGCGATCGAGGACGTCTTCAACGCCAGTCATCCCAATCCGCGCATCGCCTCGGAGCTGGCCGGCAATGCCTTGCTGGACGCCGGCATCAATGTGTCGGTGGTGCGGCTGCCGCAGGTCCACAATCCGGTCAAGCAAGGCCTTATCACGCCGCTCATCGAGATCGCGCGTGAAAGGGGCGTCTCGGCCTATGTCGGCGAAGGCCGCAATCGCTACTCCGCGGGCCACCTCCTCGATGCGGCGCGGCTTTACCGGCTCGCCGTGGAAAAGCGGCAGCCGGGCGCGCGCTATCACGCGGTCGGCGAGGAAGGTGTCGAAGTGCGCGCTATCGCCGAGGCGCTCGGCCGGGGTTTGAAATTGCCGGTGGTTTCCATTGCGCCGGAAAAGGCGGCGGAGCATTTCGGCTGGATGGCGATGTTCGCGCCGATGGATCTGCCGTCCTCCAGCGCTCTGACCCAGGCACGGCTCGGCTGGCACCCCACCGGCCCGACGCTGATCGCCGATCTCGACGCCATGCGGTATTGATGCGCTTAGCAACGCTCGAGGTGAGCCGAAGTCTCTGACTTCGTCATCCCTGGACGAAGCAGGAGCGCAGCTCCGTCGCGGAGACCCTGGGCCACGCCGCGACCTTTCGGGATTATGCTCCAGGGCTGACCGCGTAGCGCAGATGGACGAGCCCATGCGCCAGCGCCTCGCAGCTCTTCAGGGACAGCTGCGTCTTGCCCGCCAGGCCGCTCTCGCCGAACTCGACGAAACCCTGATTGGCGGCCCGCCCGTCGATCGCGGGTGCAACGAGAAGGCTCAATTCATCGACGAGCCCGGCGGCGAGGAAGGAGCCGTTGATGCTGGCGCCGCCCTCGAGCAGCAGCCAGCTTATGCCGAGTTCGCGTCCGAGGACCTCAAGCATCGCGGCGAGATCGACATCGGCGGTTTCCGCGACGATATAGGACACGCCGTCGGCGGCAAGCTCTGCCAAATGGCTGTCGGCAACGTCGCGCCCAAGCAGCACCACGACATGGTCGCCACCGATGTCGGGTTTGGAAAAGTGAAGCTTGCCCGAGGCATCGAGCGCCACGGCATAACTGTCCGCACCTATTTGCGCGAAATGATAGGGCCGGTCGACCTTGCCGGCATTGGCCGGCGGATGCGCGCCGGACTTGCTCATCTCGGCCATGGTGACGCGCCCGACGATCCAGGCATCAGCCGCGAGATCATTATGGATATGCTCATAGAGGCTCGACCACTCGGCCCGGGTGCCATCGGGGCTCGAGGTATAGCGGCTGGGGTGGAGGCTGCCGTCAAGGGATGCCAGCATATGGCAGATGATTTGCGGCTTCATGTTGTTCTCCAGTCGAGTGCTTTGGGTTCAGTCCAAAGTAGTGCCACGCGGGGAGAATGGAAGCCGCACGCCTCATGACGTACCCAGCCGTTGAGACGGCATGTGCCGGCAGGTATCATGACCGGATGTCCGCGAACATAATCCTGTTTCATTCGGTTCTGGGGCTGCGCGAGCACGAGCGGCATCTCGCTGGAAAGCTGGGCGCCGCCGGTCACGCCGTTTCGCTGCCGGACCTCTATGCGGGCGTGGCGACGGACGATCTCGAGCAAGGCTTCGCGATCAAGGCGCGGATCGGCTGGGAGGTCATTTGCCAAAGGGCGCGCGATGCCCTGGCCTCGACGCCCGGCGATACGGTGCTGGCGGGGATTTCGATGGGTGCAGGCGTGGTCGCGTCAGTCTGGGCCTTGCGGCCGCTGACGGCCAAGGTGCTGCTGTTGCATGGGCTGGCAACCGTGCCTGCGAACATCCGGCCCGGCCTGCCGGTTCAATTGCATGTCGCCGACACCGATCCGTTCTTCCCCGAGCCGGATGTCCGCGCCTGGCAGCACGCCGCCGAGGCCGCGCAAACCGATGTGCGGATCTTCCGCTATCCAAACTCGGGACATTATTTCTCGGATCCAGCTCTGCCCGACTACAACGACACAGCCGCGGCGCTGCTTTGGCAGCGTGTTCTGGCGTTCCTGGATTGAGAAGCAGAGGGGCGGCCTTGCATTGGAGGTCTTCCGACAAAGCGGCCCCCACGCCGGAAATCCAAAATCCGACAATTCCGATAATTTGCCTGGCACCGCTGTTATATCGATGTTGCACAAATGGTTGGCCCTGGGTTAGCATCCCTGCGCAGGCGTCGGTGGGAGGCTCTTTTTACAGCGGCGGCCAGCTGGAGCGGCATGCGTTTTCGGGCGCAGGGAGGATGCTCCACACTTTGAACCGACGCATGATCCTTCCTGAAACCGATCCCGGTTTTCGGGTCGTGCGTTCTTGTGGAGGAGGATCCCATGAACAGACGTGAATTCCTGCTGTCGTCCGCGGCTTTCGGCGCCATGATGGTTGCCGCGCCTTCTGTGTTTGCGCAGGACAAGCTCACTATCCTTGGCTCGGTGCCCAGTCTCGGCTTTCCGTTCTTCGTGCACATGCTGAACGAGATCAAGGCGGAAGCCGCCACGCAAGGCGTCAATCTGACCGAAAGCGACGGCCAGAACTCGGCCACCAAGCAGACCGCCGACATCGAGGCCGCCCTGGTGCAGAAGGTCAACGCCATCGTCATCTCGCCGCTCGACGTCAACGCCCTGGCGCCGGCCATCGAAGAAGCGGTCAAGGCCGGCGTTCCCGTGGTGACGATCGACCGCCGCGTAGACGGCGTCGAGGGCATCCTCGCCCATGTTGGCGCCGACAATGTGAAGGGCGGCGAGGCGGAAGCCAACGCCGTGGTGGCGGCGTTTCCCAACGGTGCCAAGCTGTTCCATCTGCAGGGCCAGCCCGGCGCCGGCCCGGCGATCGACCGCAACAAGGGCGTGCACAATGTGCTCGATCCTCTGAAGGACAAGTATCAGATCGTCTTCGAGCAGACCGCCAACTTCGCCCGCGCCGAGGCGCTGTCGGTGACCGAGGCTGGCCTTGCCGCCAACGGCAAACCCGACGCCATCGTCTGCGCCAATGACGACATGGCGCTGGGCGCCATGGAGGCTTGTGCCGCGCGCAACTTCACCGACGTCAAGATCTACGGCTTCGATGCACTGCCCGAAGCGCTGGTCGCCGTGCGCGACGGCAAGCTTGCGGGCACGGTCGAGCAATTCCCCGGCGAGCAGTCGCGCACTGCGGTGCGCATCGCGGTGGCCTTTGCCAAGGACAAGACCGAGCCGAAGGAGAAGCTGGTGCTGCTGACGCCAATCGTCATCGGCAAGGACAATCTCGACAAGGCGGAGCGGATTGGCGAGACGAAGTAGGGGTTTGGCGGGGATCGGCCGATTGGCAAAGCCGGCGGGACAGCGCCCCCCTCTGTCCTGCCGGACATCTCCCCCTCAAGGGGGGAGATCGACTGTTCCTCCTGCTTTCGCCAGTTCCCAAATGTTGAAAGAAAAGGTGTCGCCGGTGACACAGCCAATCTCCCTTGAGGGGGAGATGTCCGGCAGGACAGAGGGGGGCGTTCAAGCGCTGACAGGCGACATCAACTGCATGGAAGGAGCCACCCTTGCCGCCAGC